>DGWH01000074.1 GCA_002395225.1 Christensenella sp. UBA4263 | reverse complement strand
GTTTCCCATAACTTTTGATATAGTCGAAGAATTGTTCGATCATTTGACGCGTGTAATACATAGCTAATATTTCGTCTTCGGACACGTCAAGTGTGGTAACAATCGCAAAAATTCCAAGCTTTTCAATAAGCTTCACTTGCTCTTCAATGGTTTTGTTTGTAAAACCATCTGATTTGAACATGTGATTTGCTTTACTGTGATGTGCCTGCAAATCCTTGCAAAGATAGATATACCCGATCTTTTCCTCTCCAGTTTCCTTATCTTTTCCTATGACAGAAGGGATCTTCAGCACTTTTACCAGACGGCCATTATACTTTGTTATGTGTTCAGCAGATGATCCCACAAGCTCATCATAATGTTTCTTAAGAATCTCGCGATAAAGATCGTAAGTGGGATTCATCCGTGTCATAAAGTCAATACCCTCAAACACCAGTCTTTCCATAACTGCAGGACAGTTATATCCCGCATCACCGATGACATAATGGACCTTGCAGCCCATCAATCCCAATTTCCTGAGAACATTGTGAATTGTAGAAATGTCTACAACATTCCCCGGAATGATTTCGTAGTAGAGCGGTAATCCGGTAGATTTCTGGATAACCGCAATTACACGAAATTCAATATTGACTTCGTTCTCGTGTTTGCTGACTGCAGTAATTGGAATACCGATCGCGTTTGGACAGCCGGTGCTGTCGATCATTACATAGATATCATCCATTGATAAATGTCTGATGTATTCGATGTGTGCAGTCAAAAAAACAGCTCGTACGTCCGGTTTACCAATCGATGCATAGAAATCTGAAAGACGCTGTGATGCTATGTTTGCCTTTGGATATATGAAATGTGCATACGAATTTTGATACCAGAACTCGGCATGTAAGTCAGAAGCATTGCTGAGCAGGTAATAATGAAGCATTGTATACAACGTATCTTTGTTTTTGAATGGAATAACATCAATGACTTTGTCATATGATATTCCTGAGATCAAACGATGCAGAAAATAGTTGCCTCCAAAGACGCAAATCGTGTTTTGCGGATGAATCCGATGATCCTGAGGACCTGTGTAGACGGGAATATCTTTAGGATCCAGCGCCTTTATTTGCACTGTGTATGGATCAAATTGATAAAAGCCTTCACTGCGTTTGTAGAAAATCAGCTTTTCACGGTCAATGACCGTTCCAAGATAGAATTGCCCTTCCTTTCGCGGACCTTCTGAAGTGTTTTTACATTTGCCCGGCCATAAGGCAACATCGGTTCCGGCACTATTTTTGTAAAAATGAATTGCAGTCAAATATATCACCTCACAGTTAATATTGTCCGCCATAATAATAACTGTTATTGTAATATTTGTCAACAATTAATTTTTATTAATAGAGTGCCGCAGATAGGCCTATCGTCTGGGTTCTTGAGTCTGTTGATAGGAAAAAGAAATGTCAGGAAATATTGATGCAGTTAACAATCTACCCGGGAATTCAAGCTGAAGGTCCTGAAAATCGGTGAAAAGGGCGTCTCTGAAATGATTTCAGAACCTCAGAATCGAAGTGTTGATGGAGAGACGGCACGGCTGGCGAACGATATTGAAAAACCTGGTTTGGAGATTGGTATAACGAAGGAGGCAAGGCGGACATGGGTATGTGCAAGGCTATGGAAGAGTTAAAAAAGAAGATACAGGTCGAGACTGGAATCAAAGTATTCCGAACTGTTCATAGAAATGACGATAAAAAGATCGTAGAGGCAGTCTGCAAAATGTTAGAGGTAGCACCTGAATATGTAAGAAGCATAATGAACGGCTTAACCACAGATGCCGCCTCGGGCAGAGCATAAAGAAGATGGATTATGCAGTTTCATTCTCCAACTACCATACCGACAGATTTGGCGGTTGGAGGATCTTTTTGTTCTTTTGTCAGTTGTTGTAATGCTTGTTATCTTGTTAACCTTTCCATTGTCAGATCGTGACAGATGGATAGCTGTTGATCTTTCTTTCCCGGCTGAAAGTGTGATATAATTGATCTGCTCGATTCTGGAGGAAAAAGTCCTTTTCCCGGGAACAGGGCAGTATGATTTGACGGAGAGAGATATGATTTTTGGAATGACACTTTACCAGGTTCTCTGGTATTTTTTGATTTATTCCATCATTGGATGGATAGCAGAGGTAATCTTTCATGCCGTTGCACTCGGGAAGATTGTAAACCGGGGATGCCTGAACGGACCGGTCTGTCCGATTTACGGTTTTGGCGTGATCAGTATTTTTGCCCTTGTCTATGCAGTGACAAAGGTCGGAGAAAGTGCACTGAACACGCTTTCACTGGGACAGCTGTTCTTCGGCGGGATGATTCTGTGCAGCGGGGTGGAATTGCTGGGCGGTGTTATTCTGGACAAATGTTTCCATGTCAGATGGTGGGATTACAGCGATATTCCGTTTAATTTCCATGGGTATATCTGTCTTGAGTTCGGGCTGATCTGGGGACTCGCCGCGACCTTTGTGCTGCGTGTCCTACATCCCTATATCCGTTCGGCTACCGTGGAGTTTATTCCGGAACAGATTGGTTTCCCGATTCTGGCCGTTCTGTACCTTATCTATTTCCTGGATGTGGTCGTGACCGTGATGATGTTTAATCGGCTCAATGAGAAGCTGGGTGAGCTGGATAAAGTCCGCAAGTCTCTGCGAGTGGTCAGTGATGGCCTGACGGATGCACTGGGAACCGGTGCGTACGTGACGAAAAATACCCTGTATCGCGGCCGTGACCGGGCGGAAAAAGCCGGGAAACGCCTCAGGGAAAATGCGGCGAATGCCGGTCAGCAGCTGACCAACAGCGCACAGACCATTGGCAGGGGAATTCTGGAATCGCTGGGCTCCGGACGTGAAAAGCTGGAAGCAAAATACCGTGAGCTGGTCCGTACGTTTTCGGCAGAGCGTTATTTTGGTATTGGACGGCTCCTGAGAGCGCATCCGGGAATGAAGCACCGGGATTATCAGGAGGTTGTTGAGGAGCTCCAGGCAGATCTGGACGCAGGTTCTGCCGCAGATGGTCAGGAAATGAGAAAAGAATAGAAATCGGTTATGAAACAGAAGTGGCCCTGTCGATTCATGACAGGGCCACTTCTTTATTCGGCTTTTGTGAGAGAACCTCATTCCTCGGTCAGAGGAACTAATTCCGCTGAACAGTAGGCGATCAGATCATCCGGCCGGATTTCGATCTGACAGCCGATTTTTCCTGCGCTGACGAAGATGCGGTCAAAGAGAATGGCGGTTTCATCAATAAATGTCGGGAAAACCTTTTTCATCCCCACGGGACTGCATCCGCCGTGGACATATCCGGTGGTCGGAAGCAGAAGCTTCTGCGGAATCATTTCAACAGACTTTTCACCGCAGGCTTTGGCTGCCTGACGCAGGGAAAGCTTCCCCGGCACAGGGATGACAAAGACGTAAAAGGCACGGCTTTTTCCCTGTGTGACCAGCGTCTTGAAAACGGAATCCGGATCTTCTTCAAGCGAGCGGGCAACACTGAGGCCGTCAATCCCATCCTCAGCGGAATATGTATGAACTTTGTATGGAATACCTGCCTGATCCAGCAGGCGCATGGCATTGGTTTTGGGTATTTCGGACATGGGTGTGCCGTCCTCCTCTTCTGTGGACCTTAGCTCTGATTATTTGCCTGGATTTAACAGCCTGTCGCTGCTCAGTTTGTCGGGCAGCGTCCATTTTACCATATTCGATGAGAAAACCCCAGAAAAAAGACGAAAACAGAAACGCAGGATAAAGAGGGCACTTTGGAAAAACAGAAAGCAGTGACAATGCGGCGGAGAAAAAGGAGTCAAAGGGTACGAATCCTTTCCTGCCCGGCTTGAAAAATCTCCTGCAGCTGATATAATTGAGGCAGATGCACGGAGCGTTTCCGGAGGAAAAGACGGCCATTTGGCCGGCGGTTCCTTCACCGAAGGCTTGGGGAAGAAGCAATAAAAACAGCGGCACCGGGAGACTGGAATGCTGCGAATAAGGAGGCAAATATGGTACACGGGAATCCGATTCTGGCAGGGAACCCCATTGGCAAGCGCTTTATTACAGCTGGTGAAATCATGCTGAGACTGACGCCGCCCAATTACGAAAAAATCCGTATGTGCACCTCGTTTGAGGCCAGTTACGGCGGCAGCGAGGCCAATATTGCGCTGGCACTGGCTAATCTGGGCGTGGACAGCACCTTCTTCTCGGTGGTCCCCGAGAATTCCCTGGGAAAAAGTGCGATCCGTATGCTTCGCAGCAATGATGTGCACTGTACGCCCATTATTCTCAGTACACCGGAGCAGACGCCGACGCATCGGCTTGGCACATACTATCTGGAAACCGGATATGGGATCCGTCCCAGCAAGGTCATCTATGACAGAAAACACAGTGCCATGTCAGAGTTTGATTACAGCTCCGTGGATCTGCGGGCGCTTCTGCAGGATTTTGACTGGCTGCATATGAGCGGAATTACACCGGCACTGAGCCCGAGCTGTGCTGAACTGACCATGAATATGCTGAAAATTGCAAAGGAACTGGGACTGACGGTCAGCTTTGACGGAAATTTCAGAAGTACGCTGTGGACATGGAATGAGGCAAGGGATTTCTGCACCAGGTGCCTTCCGTATGTGGATATCCTGCTGGGGATTGAACCGTATCATCTCTATAAAGATCCGGAATGCCCGGAAAAGGGCGACTGGAAAGACGGTGTTCCGCTGCAGCCCAGCTATGAGCAGCAGGATGAGATTTTCGGCCATTTCATCGAACAGTATCCGAACCTGCGCTGCATTGCGCGGCACGTGCGGTACGCACACTCCGGCAGTGAAAACAGCCTCAAGGCGTTCATGTACTACGAGGGACATACTTTCGAGAGCAAGCTCTTCACCTTCACGATTCTTGACCGGGTCGGCGGCGGAGACGCGTTTGCCAGCGGCCTGATCTATGCCATGATTCATGATTATAAGCCCATGGACATGATCAACTTTGCCGTGGCCAGCAGCGTCATCAAGCATACCATCCACGGGGATGCCAACATTACCGATGACGTGGACAGCATCCGCAATCTGATGAACATGAATTACGATATCCGCCGGTAATGGGCATCTGGCAGGAATGAGGGACAATATGGACGAGGTACTCGAGTATTTGGAAAACTACATCTGGGAGAATGGATTTGAAAAACTGTCCGGTGATCCCTTTGGCGTGTATCAGGGGATGAAGGACATTGACCCGAAGATCGCCCGGCTTGTGCTGATGACCCTGTTGTCAAAGACCCATGAGAAGGCCAAAAAAGGATGTACGGAGGACGAGCTGATCAGCTATATCCAGGCCGAGCACTTTGTCAATAAGAAGACCGCGAAAGAACTGGCTGCCTTGTATCTGGTGCTTTTCAGCGAGGAGAACCAGGAGTCCTGGGATGAGGCACAGGAAGAAGGGTTCGAGGAATTCTGCGAAGAGGAATGGACGGTCGAATGGTCGGGCTACTGTGACTGGCATGGGAAGCACGGAGTGCATTTTCCGTGCAGTGCTTCGGCAGAGCTGACGTTTGCCGTTGAGGATGAAGAGAAACTGCACAGTCATCTGGAATCAAAACTCAAAGCCAATCCTTTCCTGTCAGCAGATGAGATTTACCAAATCCTTGCCAGTGAGATTGAAGCGGATCTGGACAGGGATATGGAAAGGTACTGCAACGCGGATGATTACTATGAGCCCTATCTGGAAGAGTTTGTGGGTGAGGGAACGTATAAATCAAAAGAAAAATGGGAGTCATGGGGACTGGAGATCATCGACTTCACCGGCACAGGAGATGTCGATTATGAGGGCTGAGATCCTCTGAGACCGAGCTGCAAATCCTGCCTGATTCCGGCCCGGATTTGACAAGATGCGCGGTTTGAAACATGAAAATACCCGACTGGCTCAGGGCCGGTCGGGTATGATCTTTGATGCGCATCTGCCGGGCAATGGCCGGCTCAGAAAGCGACGACGATGCCGCCGTCAAAGGCGTACATGGATGAAAGGGCAGAGGTGGGTGTCAGGATGATCTCCCCGATAGCCGGGCACTTTTCCCAGATCATTTCCCGAACACGTTCGGCACGCTCAAGGCAGTTGCAGTAGGAAAGGGTCAGGCGGCGGGAACGGGCAGCAAACTGGGAGGTCTGGCTGCGGATGGCCTCTACCATCTGCGTCAGCGCCGCCTTGATGCCGCGTCCTCTGGTGAGCATCCTGATGCCGCCGTGTCCGTCATCACTCATGACGGGCCGGATGGAAAGGACATTGGCGATGGCGGCCACCGTCTTGGCGATCCGGCCGTTTTTAACCAGATTATCCAGCGAATCCAGAACAAAGAGGGTCCGCATGCCGGCGATTTTCTGATTGACAATCTCGATGATTTCATCAAAGGAGTGTTTTGCCTTCAGCAGGTCATGGATCAGCATGGCCAGCTGTGTTTCGCCGGCACTGGCGCTTTCGCTGTCAAATACATGGATTCGCCTGTTCGGGCTGACCTCAAGGGCCATTTCCCGGCCAATCATGGCGGCGTTATAGGAGCCGGAAAGCCGGCTGGAAAGGGTGACAACAAAGCAGTCTCCGTCTGTCCGGAGCATGTCATTCATGTATCTCTCCGGAGAGGGACAGGCTGAACGTGCCGGCACTTTTGAGGTTTTCATGGCGTTCAGATAGGGAACGATTTCGACAGAGCCGTCATCAATATATTCTTTTGAATCAATGGTTATGGTCAGCGGCGCGACGCTGGCATTCATGCTTTCGATCTGCTCAGGAGAGAGGTCGCAGCAGCTGTCCACCAGAAGATGAACATTTTCCATAAGCAGTCCTCCGTTTTTCTTTGAAGTAGCCCCGTAAAGGGCAGTGGTTTCGCACCGTCGCTGTGCAGTATACGCCTGTGCGGGTGAAATGTCAACATGATAAACACATGATCTGTTTTTTAAAACTACATTACGCCTATGAGCGGGAAGGTGTTTCAGGATGGACAATCTTACAGAGACCATTACGGAAGCGGCCAGCACGGCAGATCCGGAGATGGGAAAGGTGGTCAGCGCAATCAGCACGCTGACATTTAACGAGGTGCTCCGGACCGTCGTGACGCTGCTGATCGGCATCGTGATCATCCGGATCATCCTTCATTCCATACGCAGGATTACAGACCGGATCCAGGGGGCGGATAAAACCATTTCCGGCTTCCTGATTTCCTCAGTCCGCATCATCCTGACGTTTGTCCTGCTGATTATCTGTTTTTCCATGCTGGGCATTCCGGTGACCTCACTGATTGCCCTGGTCAGCATGTTTGCCCTGGCGGTCTCCCTGTCCATTCAGAACATTCTCAGCAATATCGTGAGCGGCATTGTGATTCTGCTGTCCAGGCCGTTCAAGGTGGGGGACTGGATTGAGACGCCCGGAACGGCCGGGACAGTGGGACGGATTGACCTGATGTACACCCATCTTCAGTCGGCGGATCTCAGGGAGATTATGGTGCCGAATTCGGAGATGGTTTCCGGGCGAATCATCAATTACACCAACATGCGCTACCGGAAAATCGTGCTGAATCTGCGGATCGGGTATGAGGCGGAAACGGAGGCGGTGACCGCGGCGCTCCTGCGGGCCGCGGCACAGGCGACGAAGGGAACTGATGTCGGGACGGAACCGCCGTTTGCCGGCATTAATGCCTATAAGGACAACGGCATTGAATATCTGCTGCGGATTCCGGTACAGACAGGCGCTTACTGGGATGTTTACTACCGGCTGATGCCCATGATCCGGGAGGAACTGGGGCGAGCCGGAATTGTCATGGATGTTGCGCCTACCAGGATTATTCAGGCCGACAAATAAAGAAACCGGGAATCCAGACGGATTCCCGGCTTTTTTCTGAATCAGGCGCGCATCATATAGCCGCCGTCCACTTTTTTCCAGAGGACATTCCGCTGGACGGAATTGGCGCCGACTGCCGCGTGCAGCATGCAGATGCCGCGGTCAATCCCGGCATATTTGCCGATGAGCACACGGCGCTCAAGCACGGAAAGGGAGGTGGCATCTACTTCGATGTTCCAGGGCTGCTGGTTGATGGCGCTTGGGGCCAGGCGGGCATTCTCGACGGCGGGGAGCTGCCAGGGACCCAGGGCTGCAATGGCCTGTTCATCTTTCTTGCAGACCTGAACCAGCGAACGGCGCTTCGGATTGAAGGCGGGGAACTGGGCCTGTCCGATGGCGATGACACAGTGGATCTGTTCATCGCTCTGAAGCTGGACGTTCTTGTTTACAATATCCGGATTAAATCCGGCACCGAGCCAGCAGGTGCCAAGTCCCAGACGGGTCGCCTCCAGCACCAGTGCCTCGCCCATATAGCCCTCCAGCTCCGGCGGGGTATCCTTCTTGGCCACGATGACGGCGTAAACATTGGTTCCCTTGATGTTTCCCTTGAGTCCGGGACCGCGGAACATACGGATCGTGACACCCTGCCAGGAAAGCTTCTTGCACAGTACACCCAGCTGACTGAGCTGTTCATCCGTCGGACCACCGGTATACTGGCGGATGGAACAGCGTTTCCGGATGGCATCATGCCATTCAGGTGTAATATTCAGTTCAAACATAAACGGTCTCCTTCTTAGATCTTTTGACAAACTGTCGCATTGCGACAGGGCCGCTCTTTCTTAAGCCTCAATGTCGGTTTTTTGCCGGAGCGGCGCAGCATCGGCCCGGATTTGACAAACTGTCGCTTTGCGACAGGGCCACACCTGATGTTGAATCGCTGTATAATCTAGCACGCCCGTGGGGTGCTGTCAATGCTTTTATTCCCGCGAGTGCGGCGGGTCAGTGAGCGTTCAGGCTTTCAGAACGACGTTTTTCTGCCCGAGCACCTCGGTGAGCTCGGCAAGCAGCTCGCTGCCGGGATGGACCCGCAGGGATTCGGCTGCTTTCAGCGTGGAACGGGTATTGCGGATAAAGAGCATGACGTCGTTCTGACCGGGATATTTGCCCAGAAGCGGGCGGATATAGGTGATGGCGCTCTGATCCGGCAGGGAAAGCCAGAGACGAAGCGGCCGGCCATCCTCTTCCCGCTCGGGCTCCGGCAGAACGGCAGATGTGACGTCAGGGGCGGCCCCGGAATTATCCGGCAGGGAAGCGGCCTTTTTTGCGGGAGCGGGAGCCGGTGTCTGTACTTTCGGGCGGATATTGAGCTTTTTCAGTTCCTGGTTGGAATACATGGGCTCTATTCCGTCCAGAAGGAGTTTGGGATCCTCTTCCTCCCGGATGGACAGACGTCCGCTGAGAATCACCGGCGTGTCCGTGGTGAGTTTCCCGGAAAGCCGTTCATAGACTTTGGGAAAGACAATGACCTCCAAGGTTCCGGTCAGGTCCTCCAGCTGCATAAACGCCATGAGTGTGCCGGATTTGGTGCTGGTCTGTTTGACTTCCGTGATCATCCCGCCCATCTGTACCCGCAGCCCGTCTGAGGCAAGGCCGTGGTCAGGGGCATCCAGGAGAGCGGAGAGGCGGGCGGTGCTGAAGGGGAGGACGGAAAGGGTTTCGGAATAATCACTGAGGGGATGACCGGAAATATACAGACCCGTGACGCTTTTCTCAAGGGACAGGCGTTCACGTGAATCAAAATCCGGAATGTCGGGCAGTTCCGGCGTGAGATCATCGAAGGACTGGTCCTCAAACAGGGAAAGCTGACCGCTGATGATGCTGCGCCGGTTTTTGGCGGCCCCGTCCAGGGCGCGCTCATAAACGGCGTAGAGCTGGGCACGGTTAGCCCCGGTGCAGTCGAAGGCGCCGGAGAGAATGAGGGATTCCACGGCGCGCTTGTTGACCAGGTCGGAACTCATCCGCGAACAGAAGCTGTAGATGTCCGAATAGGGGCCGGCCAGTTTCCGCTCGGCGATGATGGAGTCGATGGCCCGCTCGCCGCAGGACTTGATGGCCCCCAGGCCGAACCGGATGCCGGGTTTCCCGTTTACCTCATCCACGGAGAAGGTGCGCTGACTCTTATTAATGTCCGGCGGGAAAATGGGGATGCCGTTGGAACGGCAGTATTCAAGGTATCCGGCCATCTTGTCCGGCGCGCCGACGACGGAATTGAGGATGGCGGCAAAAAACGGAATGGGATGATGGCATTTGAGCCAGGCGGTCTGGATAGCCACGACGCCGTAGGCGGCGGCGTGTGATTTGTTGAACGCATAGGAAGCAAAGGCGGTCATCTCGTCAAAGAGCTTGTTGGCCACCTCCTCGGATACGCCGTTGCGGATGCAGCCGGGGACAACGATCTCGCCGTTTTCTTCCAGGCCGTGGATGAAGATTTCCCGTTCCTTGGCCATGACGTCATGCTTTTTCTTGGCCATGGCACGCCGGACCAGGTCGCTGCGGCCGTATGAGTAACCTGCCAGATCCCGCACGATCTGCATGACCTGTTCCTGATAAATGATACAGCCGTAGGTGACGGAAAGGATGGGCTCCAGCCGCTCGTGCAGATACTGAATCTTTTCCGGATTTTTGCGGTTGGCAATATAGGTGGGAATGGAGTCCATGGGGCCGGGACGATACAGGGAAATGGCGGCGATAATGTCCTCAAAATTCTGCGGCTGCATGTTCATGAGGAAGCTGCGCATGCCGCTGGATTCCAGCTGAAAGACGCCATCTGTCTGCCCGGCGGAGATCATGGCATATACCTCCGGATCGTTCATGGGGATGTCCAGACTGTTGAGCTGCAGCCCTTTTTCCCGGAGCAGGGCCAGGGTGTCCCGGATGACGGTCAGGGTGCGAAGGCCCAGAAAGTCGACCTTGAGCAGCCCCAGCCGCTCGATGATGCCCATGGGATACTGGGAGGTAATGACATCGTCGTTGCGCTGCAGGGGGATGTATTCGGTCAGGGGCTTGTCCGTGATGAGCACGCCGGCCGCATGGGTGGAGGTGTGCCGGGGGAGCCCCTCCAGCTTTCGGGACATATCAATGAGCCGGCGGATCCGCAGATCCCCCTCATATTGCTTTTTAAGGTCCGGTGAAATCTCCAGGGCGTGATCCAGTGTCATCCCCAGTTCATAGGGAATCAGCTTGGTCAGGGCATTGACCTCGGCAAAGGGATAGCCAAGGACCCGCCCGACGTCCCGGACCACGGCGCGGGCGGCCATGGTTCCAAAGGTGATGATCTGGCTGACATGGTCATGACCGTACTTGTCCGCCACGTAATCAATGACCTCCTGCCGCCGCTCATAACAGAAATCCACGTCGATATCCGGCATGGAAACGCGCTCGGGATTGAGGAACCGTTCAAAGAGCAGGCTGTAGCGGAGGGGATCCAGCTGCGTGATGGACAGGCAGTAGGCGACAATGGAGCCGGCGCCGGAGCCGCGGCCCGGGCCGACGACGATGCCTCTGGAGCGGGCATGGTGGATAAAGTCCCAGACGATGAGAAAATAGTCCACATAGCCCATGCGGGAGATGACGGAGAGCTCGTAATCAAGGCGCGCCCGGGCTTCCTCCGTGATGGGCTTGTACCGCTCCGCCAGGCCCTGCTCACAGAGCCGCCGCAGCATGCTCTCGCTGCTTTCACCGTTTTCCGTGGGAAAACGGGGCAGTTTGGTTTCACCGAAGGTAAAGGTGACCTGACAGCGCCGGGCGATTTCCTCGGTGCGCTCAATGGCATCGCCCAGTTCAGGGAAAATCGCGCGCATCTCGGCCTCGCTCTTGATATAGAGCTGGTCGGTGTTCTGGTGCATCCGGTTGTCATCCTCCAGCGTCTTGCCGGTCTGGATGCACATGAGGACCTCCTGCGCCTCCGCATCCTCCCGGGTCAGGTAATGACAGTCATTGGTCACGATCATGGGAATGCCGGTTTCCCGGGAGAGACGGATCAGGAGGGGGAGAACGCGGCGCTGATCCGGCAGGCCGTGATCCATGAGTTCAATGAAATAATGGCCTTTTCCGAAAATCTCCTCCATTTCCCGGGCGTGCGCTGCGGCATCCTCGAAGCGTCCGTCCAGCAGGAGCTGGTCGATCCGGCCGGAAAGGCAGGCAGAACTGGCAATCAGGCCCTCGTGATATTTGCGCAGCAGCGGGAGATCCACCCGCGGCTTATAATAGTAGCCGCGGATAAAGCTTTCGCTGACCAGCTTGATGAGATTCTGGTATCCCTGCTGCGTTTCGCACAGGACGATGAGGTGATTGGTGGCACGGGGACCGTTTGAGGCCGTTTTCTCATCCATGTTGGGACACAGGTAGAGTTCACAGCCGATGACCGGATGGATTCCCCGCTTTTCCGCCTCCGTGTAAAAATCCACGACGCCGTACAGGGCGCCGTGATCGGTAATGGCACAGGCATCCATGCCCAGTGCCCTGACCCGGTCCAGCATGGCCGTGATCCGGTTGGCACCGTCCAGGAGACTGTATTCACTGTGCATGTGCAGATGAGCAAAAGCCATGGGAAACCTCCTTCTTATTGGTCTGCTGCCGGAGCGGACAGGGGATGAGTGAACCGGATGGTGGAGAGAATCGGCAGCATGGAAGCGGGCAGCATCCGGGTCTCGAAAATGAGATGCTGATCGGGATCCCAGGTTTCATAGACGTACCAGTCCTCATCGCCGGTCAGGGATTTAATTAAGGCCCGATAGCTGATGAATGTCCTGCCGCCCAGGGTCCGCGGACGGACCTGGTCGCAGCCGGACTGCATGTAATAGCGCACCATATCCAGGTGTGAAACGTTTTCAATGCTGTCCATTGCCTCATTGGGATAACAGTAAATATAAAAGGAATCCTCCGCGTTGCCCAGAACCACCGTCAGGCGGGAACTGCCGGCTTCCGTGAGATCGCTGAGGGAGTAACTCTCCGGAACCTGCAGGGTAAAACCGAAGGACGAGAGGTCGATGGTCTGCCCGTCCTGAAGGGGAGCGGGGTGCTCTTCCAGCCGGTCCAGGAAAATGAAAAGGGAAATCAGCAGGAAGCTGAGCAGGATTCCGACGGCGCCCATGATGAGGTACAGGGGCGGTTTGCTTTTGGGATGTTTCTGTGTATTCATGCAATCATTGTAAGATTTTTGTGCGGGGTTGTCAATTAATCCGGGTGAAACAGGCCGATGGCCGGGGCGAGTACCTGTTCACGGATTTTCACTCGATCCAGGGACAAAGCGGCAATGAAGCAGTACACCGGGACAGAGTAAACGGAAAAGGCTGCGGAAACGGTCAGCACCCTGATGATAAGGCAGAAAAGATCGGGCGGTTTATTGAGAAAACTTTGGAAATTGCCGGGAACGATAACCGGGTTTGACGACATGCTTTGGAATCTGCTGGTGCAGCGCCTGATGGTGGATGATCATATCTGGTTTGTAAAAGAATTCTGCTGCTCCGGCAGTTGAAAAAGCACCGCAGCTGTGATAGCATTTTAGAGCACAGAGAATAAATGATATGAAACGATCCTATCTTGACAGAAGGGCATGAAAGAAGCTATACGGTAATTGTATCGTTGAGATAAATCAATGCATTTTTCATTTTCGGATGGTCTATGTCAAAGCATCTTGCGAGCAGAATCGTTCAGATAATTATTTCCCAGGCTCCAAGTCAACACAGATTTCTCTGGAAACGATTCGTAGTGGAGATGCCGGTCTTAACGCTCATAGGCAAATGATGCTGGGCAGAACACCAGAAACAGGTGATTGGGCAAGATTCGCATTGAATTCTCTGGAACTCATCGACCTTGCTTATTTATCCGCAAAAACTGGTCACGAGTTTGCGATTCTACGAGGAAAGAAAGAGGACATCCTTTTCCATGGCGCAGTTGGATCTTGCAATTTTGTAGGAGTTTTGGAGGATATGCTAAGGGCTCATCGGTTGGAGCTTATTGGCCACTCGCATCCCGGGGAACCTGATCCCGAACCTTCGCCAGCAGATCGGCAGTTTTTGAAGGATCTGGGACAGGCGAGGAGTACGGTAATATCTGGAATGACGGGACGAATAAAAGAGTTTACAAACGATCCGTTTGAAATGTGAAGAATTGGAGGTGAGACGGATGTTAACTTATGAAGAGGCTAGAAAAATCGGAGTTAATGCCTGCATTGACCGGTTAGGAAGAGATTTTGTCACACGGCATCGTGACAACGCTTGTTCTGCCTTTGGCGACAGAGCCGACCACGCATCGTGCTTCGTAGGCGTAAGTGATCAGCCGATTCAGCCTATGACAGATGGTTTACGACTGACATCGGACGATCAGTTTCCATTTGTTGCACGTTGCAATGTTGCTTATTCGGACGGGACAATCACATTTCTGGAGTGTGTATTGCCACAAGAGGCGTGATTGCTCAGTAAGAGATTAAAGAACTGCCCGCTATCCTCTTCAGCAATGGATGTTGGATGAGCGGGCATTCTTTTCATATATGACTCACCCACCATAAGTCCGTTTTTGATTTGCTTACATATCAAAAGCAGCCATTTTAGCAGTGTGTTAAGCAAAAATAGAAGCGAAAAAGTGGAATACTGAGTCTGAAAGAGACTTTTGGTGGGGAAACCATCTATGTCGCTCAAAAATACGTGAACAGTAACCGGGGCGACTTGGACAACTCGGACAAAACGGAGAAAAAACGGAAACTTCCTTGAAACGAATTTTCATTGGTGTTACAATGAACCGCAATTTGACCGCAGTCTGAATACAGGCATGGACGAGAGGGGAATGGGGTTTTCACTCTGTCTTCCGGGAGGAGGGAAACAGATGGCGATTGTACAGTTTGATGACAGCATTGCGATGAACGATGCAACACCGGTGGATAATCTGTTTATCTCGGAGTATATGCTCCGCGCCCCCGGTGACTATGTCAAAGCGTATCTGTATGCCCTCATGCTCTGTCATCATCCGCGTGAGCGGCAGAGTATGGAGGCACTGGCAAAAGATCTGGATATGAATTCGGAGGAACTTGAAAAGGCGTTCCGTTACTGGATTCGCGAGGGACTGGTGCGCCAGACCGGGGATAATCCGGTCTGCTACGCGGTGCTGACCGCGTCACAGGTGGCGTTTAACCGCGCCATGAATCCGGGGGAACAGGTGTATAACCGCCGGTTCACGGAGGAAGTGCAGCGGGTGCTGGGAAAACAGGTCCTTTCGTTCCAGGATCTGCAGAAGATCTATGACTGGGTGGATGTGCTGGATCTGCCGGAGGAAGTGGTGATCATGCTCCTGCAGAACGAACGGAAGGCCAGCAAGGGACGGGTGTCCATCTCCATCGCCGACAGCCGGGCCAAGGAATGGGCCAAGGCCGGCGTTCGGACGGTGGAGGATGTGGAAAAAATGATCATTCTGGGCAAGGAACGGGAGCGTGAGCTGCAGAAGCTGCTGACCCGTCTGGGGCAGCGGCGCCTGCCCAGCCTGGATGAGAAGGAACTTTACCGGAAATGGCTGGATGACTGGGGCTTTACGCCGGAGGCGGTACAGGAGGCCTGCCGTGAGACCACGAAGGGAACACCCACCATGGCGTACCTGGACGGCATCCTGATGCGGCAGCATCAGATGGGCTGGCATGATGTCAAGGCCATGAAGCAGGGAATGTCCGAGCAGCGGACGGTGCGTGAACTGGCCAAGCAGGTCCTGCAGGGGCTGGGGCGTGCCGGCAGCGTGCCCTCGGATGATGATATCGGGTATGTCATTGAGTGGCAGGAAAAAGGCTATGAGGACGCCTTTGTATTATACGCGGTGCGGGCGGTTCATCGCCGGCTCAACCATGCCGGTCTTGATGAGGTGGACAGCCAGCTGAGCCGCTGGGTGGAAAAGGGTCTGGGATCTGCCGCGGCCGTGCAGCAGGAAGCGGAGCGGACACGGGAGAGAAATCAGTTCCTGCGCGGAGTATTTGAAAAGGCCTCGGTGGATAAACAGCGTCCCTCCGAGAACGACCGGAATACCCTCAGCCGGTGGGAGAATGAGTACGGCATGAGCCGTGATCTGATTCTGCTGGCGGCCGAGTATGCCTCCGGGCGGCCCAGCCCCATGGATGCCATGAACATTATCCTGAAAGACTGGGCGGCCAAGGGCATCCATAACGCCGACGCGGCCCGGGCAGAGCATAATCAGCATGTTCAGGCACAGACCCAGAAGCCGCAGACGAAAGCGGCGCAGGAAGAATTCATACGCCATACGGATGAGGAGTGGGACAGAGCCAGTCTTGCCGCCGTGGTGGATCTTGACGGAGAGGATTAAGCGATGATCAGCCGTGAACAGGCCATTAAAACAGCCCTGTATGAACTGGAACAGCAGCGGGAGGAAAATTACACGCAGGAGCGGGAACGTGAGGCGGAGGTCATAGCCGCCAACCCGGAGATTCAGAAACTGATGGACCGGCGGAGTTCCCTGCTGGGGCAGGGAATCCGGGATGCGTTCCGGGACCCGCAGGGGGCCAAGGCCCTTTCGGAAAAGATCGCGGGCGAAATGCGGGAACTGAACTCGGAAATCCGCCGGCAGCTTGTGCTCAGCGGTTTTTCCGAGGATTACCTGCAGCCAATTACCCGGTGCAGGGAATGTAAGGACACCGGGTATGTGGGGGAACCGGTCCATGAACTGTGTACCTGCGTGCGTCAGCGGATGCTCCGGATCATGATGTCGGATGCCGGCCTGCGTGACCTGGAAACGCAGAATTTCAGCACCTATGATGCCGAAGTGTATCCGGATGAGCCCGTTCCCGGCCGGAAAAGCACCCAGCGGGCGTACATGGAAAAGGTGCGTCAGCGTCTTGAACAGTATGCCAACGAGTTTGAACGGGATGCCGGAAAGGGCATTATTCTTTACGGGGCCTCCGGTCTCGGAAAGACCTTCCTGATGAACTGTGTGGCGGAGCGGGTGCTGAGGCGGGGCTTTTCCGTGCTCAAGATCAGCGCCTACCGGCTGTATGACGTGCTGCGGAACTACCAGTATGACCAGAGCGAGAGCGAAATGGTCCGGGACCTGATCAATGCGGATCTTCTGGCGCTGGATGATATGGGAACGGAGCCCATGACCAGGAACAACAATGAGCAGCGCGGCCTTTACAATATTCTGGCGGAGCGCATCGCCTGCCGCCGCGCCATGATCATTACCACCAATCTTGACCGGGGACAGACCCTGGAACGGTACGGGGACCGGATTGCCAACCGGCTCTATGACGCCGGACGGATGAGCGTTTACCAGCTCTTTGGCGAGGATGTCCGCCGTTTTGTCAAACACTGAAAAAACAGCTGCCATCAGGCAGCTGTTTTCATTTTCAGTAAAGCCCGGCCGACTGCAGCTGGTACCGCAGATTGTCGACGGCTCGCTGGAGGGAATCGTGATCGATAGGGGATATGGACAGGAGCGTCTGCACGGTGCTGATGGCGGTATTAATGGACCGTCTGGTTTCGTTGCTGACGCCGGCGGCGGACCCCACAATCTGATACGCCTCGAGAATCAGACTGGCTGCCTCATCCTCCAGATTCTGCTGCTGGTGGTATTCCTCGGCGGAGTAATAGGCATCATGGATATTGCAGGTCAACTCGGCAATGTCCGCCTCACTGGTGACCGTGGCGAACTCGCCCAGGTACTGGCGGATGACATCACTGTACGTGTCAATGAAGTTATACAGGGGATGTCCGCGGGGGATCAGGACGACGCCCCGGGTTTCCCGGGTGTAGTCAGGACAGTACTCATTGGCGATGAGGTTGCTGTCCGTGCAGATATCCAGTGCCTTATGCATGGTGCAGTAGCTCGTGGGGGCGCTTCCGGCTTCCCAGTAATCGGTAATGGTTTTGTACCCGTTGATGTCATGATCACAGGCATCCGTGGCCAGCTGTCCGGAGACGCCGCAGGTGCGAAGACGGACGAGGCCGTAATCCTCCGGCGTGCCGTCCATGATTTCCCGGTTTGAGAGCCCTTTGGCCTTGTGGATTTTTTCCATGAAGCTCTGCCAGAGCGGTGCGGCCGCGTTGCCGCCGGTGGCCTTGGAGGACAGAGGCTTGTAATTGTCATGGCCGATCCATACGGAGGCGGAGTACCAACCGGTCATCCCGGCGAAGAACACGCCTCTGGCGTCGGAGTTCGTGCCGGTCTTGCCGGCGACGGTCTGCCCGGAAATCCGCGCCTTCGTTCCCGTACCGCTTGAGATGACCTCTTTGAGCATGTCAATCATCAGGTAGGCGGTAGAGGGTTTGAACGCCTGATTCCGCTTCTGCTTCTGGTACATGTCTACGACGACGTTTCCGTTGCGGTCGACGATGCGGGAGAAGGAGAGGGGCTGCTGGTAAATGCCTTTATTGGCGATGGAACCGAAGGCGACGGCCATCTGGACCGGGGTGATGCCGGAGCTGCCCAGCGCCAGACCGAAGGGATCCGCGTTGATGTTCCTGTCCGGAATCCCGAGGCGGTGCAGGTAGGCGACGGAATCGGCCACGCCCACATAGGTCATGAGGATGGAGGCGGCAGAGGTATTGTAGGAGTTTTTCATGGCATTGCGGAAACTCTGCGGTCCCTGATATCCGCCACCGCCATAGTTCTTGGGCCAGGTATCCTGTCCGTTTGAATCCCGGTATCCGGAAATGGGAACCGGCATGTTATAGGCGATGGAGGCAGGAGAATTTCCCTTGTCAATGGCCGGCGCGTAGACCGAAAGCGGCTTGATGGAAGATCCCACGGGCATGGTCATGTCGCTGGCTCGGTTCAGGGTTTTCCGGGTGGTGGGTTTATACCGGCCGCCCACGATGGCCTTGAGTTCGCCCGTCCGATAGTCAAATACGCAGGCAGCGGCCTGAGGCTGTTCGATTTCCGTATAGGTGCCATCTGCGTTTCTGGCCTGATAGACCCGGTCGGAGGGATCCCGGAGACGGGGATAGCTGGTCCATTCGGCCAGAGACTGCTCCAGAAGCGTCTGGATTTCCGTGTCCAGGCACAGATAGACGCTGTATCCGCCGGTGCGCAGCTTGTTTTCCATGGCATACCGGTTGGCGGAGGTGTTCTCGAGGCCGTTCAGCTCAAGGAACGTGTCAATCACGTCGGAAATGGCATATTCGACGTAATGGGGATAGGCGTACAGATCCGTGGAGGCGGGGGATTTTTCCAGGACGTTGGCGGTGGAGGTGTCCAGAGCCTGCGTGTATTCCCGGCTGGTGATCATGCCGTTGTCCCGCATCTGCCTCAGAACGTAATTGGTCCGGTTGTTGGTAATGTCCGGCGTGGTGCTGCCGGGCGTATTGCGGGTGTAAAAGTTGGCCCGGGGATTATAATAGTTGGGCGAGCGGGTCAGCCCGGCCAGCATGGCGCATTCCCGGAGGGTCAGCTGGTTCAGACTCTTTCCGAAATAGCCGTTGGCGGCCACCTGAACGCCGTAATAATTACCGCCCAGGAAGATGGTGTTGAGATAGCTTTCGAGAATCTGATCCTTCGTATACCGGGTCTCCAGCTGCATGGCCAGGTAGGCCTCCTGCAGCTTCCGCTTATACGACTGCTCGCTTGAGAGGAGCGTCTGCTTGATCAGCTGCTGGGTAATGGTGGAGGCACCCTGCATGGAGCCGGTGGTGAAATTGGTAACAAAGGCACCGATGATGCGCTTGATATCCACGCCGTTATGGGTATAGAAGCGGGCGTCCTCGACGGCGACGAACGCATCCTTGAGCATTTTCGGCATTTCATCAATGGACACCATGATGCGGTCTTCGGTTCCCTTGTAATCCGTGATGAGATTCCCGTTGGCATCATAGATGAAGGAAGTCTGGTCCTGGGCATCCAGTGCGGCCAGGTCCAGATCGGGCGCCGTATCCATATAGGCCTTGGCGATGCCAATCACCACGCCGACGCCGGCGAGACCGAGACAAACGGCCAGGATCACGGTGAGATGGACGGCGGCGACCAGAACACTCAAGAGAAAATTGCGCTCTTTGGTTCTGGGCTTGAAGATGGAGCGCTTCTGACTGGAAGAATCCTCGGAATGATTCGATCTTGCCATGGCTTTCCTTTCGCATTGCTTTGAATAGTGGAAAAATTATAGCATACTTGAGAGCGTTGCGCCATCCTTTTTAAAAAAGGAAAAAGGTCGGGAACACAGATGTGGTTTGACAATGCCAGGACCGTTTTGCTATACTCAGCGCATCTGAAAGCCGGGCGGGCACCCGGCAGGGGAGGAAATGTGAAATGAGTGTGGATCTGCATGAACAGAGAGAACGGTTTCTTGCCTGCTGCCGGGAAAACATCAGGCGGGATGGACTGGACAGGCTGCTGGACTGGCTGGATAAATCCGATTTCTTTCAGGCACCGGCCAGCACCCGGTTCCATGGAGCTTATGCAGGCGGTCTGTGTGAACACAGTCTGGACGTGCTTGAATGCGCCAGAAAGCTGATGCAGGCGTTTGCGCTGCCGCTCAAAGAGGAATCCCTGACGATTGCCGCACTTTTTCATGATGTCTGCAAAGTGAACTTCTATAAAGAGGATACGCGAAACCAGAAGATAAACGGGCAATGGGTGAGCGTTCCGTACTATACCATAGAGGAAAAATTTGCCTTCGGCGGACATGGATCCAAGTCGGTTTTCCTGATTGAGCGCTTCATGCGTCTCAAAGTGGATGAGGCAGTGGCCATTAACTGCCACATGGGCTTTTCCGAAGGGGGAAATGCTGCCCAGAGCATTGGCCGGTCCTATGAACAGTATCCGCTGGCCTGGGTCATTCATGCCGCGGACGAGGCATCCATCTATCTCATTTCCCGCCAGTGAATGCCCTGACTTTTTGGTCAACTGATACAAATTTCCCGGAAAATCTAAAATGTTAAAAAAAGGTGTTGACAGAGGAAAACCGATCGGATATAATACGCGAGTGCTTTGGGAAAACGCAACGGAGTGTAGCGCAGCTTGGTAGCGCGCGTGCTTTGGGAGCACGATGTCGGGGGTTCAAATCCCTTCACTCCGACCATTTTTTAAAACATGGCCCCGTGGTCAAGAGGTCAAGACACCGCCCTTTCACGGCGATAACAGGGGTTCGATTCCCCTCGGGGTCACCATTTTTTCTGGTTCTTCAGGGGCCTTTAGCTCAGTGGTCAGAGCAGGCGGCTCATAACCGCTCGGTCCGGGGTTCAAATCCCTGAAGGCCCACTACATGGCGCGGTAGTTCAGTTGGTTAGAATGCCAGCCTGTCACGCTGGAGGTCGAGGGTTCGAGCCCCTTCCGCGTCGCCTTTTTGCTCAGCTTGAGCATCCGCTGGCATAGCTCAATAGGCAGAGCAGCTGATTTGTAATCAGCAGGTTGTAGGTTCGATTCCTATTGCCAGCTCCAATTTCATATGGGTAGGTTCCCGAGTGGCCAAAGGGAGCAGACTGTAAATCTGCCGGCTCCGCCTTCGATGGTTCGAATCCATCCCTGCCCACCATATATTTCCGCGGGAATGGCGGAATTGGCAGACGCGCTAGATTCAGGTTCTAGTGAAAGCAATTTCATGCAGGTTCAAGTCCTGTTTCCCGCACCACAGGACCCTTGATTTTTCAAGGGTTCTGCTTCTTTTTGGCGGCCTTCCACCCCAACCCCACCCCAACGGACCTGAAATTGGGGTGGGGCTATAAACCATGGGACATGGTTGGGTGAAATTTTCTATTATTGTTCATCGTTTTACAACCCGGCGATGAACTTTTCCATGCGGTTCGCGCTTTCCTTCTGCATGGTAGCGGTGACGTGT
>DGWH01000075.1:106736-116442 GCA_002395225.1 Christensenella sp. UBA4263 | reverse complement strand
GCTGCCGGAGGGACCGGAATACATCTGCATGTGCTATAACCTCTACGGTTATCACAGCGGGCCGGGGCCGAAGGCGGATCTTTCGTTCCTGAGTGAGGTCGGGGCTAATTGGCAGCGGGTGCCCGGCAAGGTGCGCATGGCCTTTTCGGCCGGAGGATTTCTCTGGCGTTCGGGGAAAGTCGTCCGGGAGCTTCGGGAAAGGGATGCGGCTGTGTTGCTGGAGGAAAGCGGAGTCGTGCCGGAACGGGATATGGACAGCGGCGCCATGGCGGCCGAGATTCCCGGCGAGGATGGCGGAACGCTCTGGTATGCGGACGGGACAACGCTGGTCTGCTGGCGGCAGCATCTGGAAGGAATGGGTTACCGGCACTTTGACCTGTTCCGCCTTTCCGGAAATGAAACGGAATCACTTGAGCAGTTTCTGCAGGATGAAAGCAATGACGCTGTAAAGACAGCGAGTGACGGGGTATAGGACGATGAATCGAAAAGGACGTCAGATTCTGCTGATGATCGTTTTGCTGGTGCTGACGGGGACATTTCTCGGGGCCGGACTCTATTTTATCCGTCATCCCTTGTCGTTCCCGGAGAAGGCGGAACCGAGGCTGATTCCGGATAAACCGTATCAGACCTATGAGGCGGCAGAGCCGGCGGAAAAGGTGCCGGAGGCAGAGAAGGCGGAAGAGCCGTCGGCGGCGTATTCCCCGGCCGTGGTCAGGAACCGGTTTTATACCACCAGACGGGCCACGGTTTTCACGTTTTCCGGTCTGAAAAATGTGACGGAGATCAACGGCGTGCTGGATGTCCTCCGGAATACGGGCAGCAGTGCCACCTTTTTTGTGACGCCGGAGGAGCTGAGTGAAAACAGTGATCTGGTGCATGCCATTAAGAAGGCCGGGCACAATCTCGGACTGTGCATTCCGCCGGATGCGCATACCGATGCGCAGGCGTTGCGTGAGCAGCTGACGCAGGCCAGAGACCGGCTGATCCATGAATTTGGTGAAGACGGGCCGATCTTTGTTCGAATGACCTACGGCAACGCCTCACCCATTGTCCTGGATGCAGCAGGGGCCTGCGGAATGGAGGTCCTCTCTCAGCTGAAAGAGGGCGTTCCCCAGAGCATTACCCGGCTGACCAGTGTGGAGGAGGCACTGCCGCTGGTTCTTTCGGCCAAGGAGGGAAAGTTTCAGCGGGGGGAGATTGTGCACTTTCAGATGGGCCTGATCCAGCACAATGACTTTCTGCTGGCCGGGCTGCTGAATGCGCTGATCGAAACCAACTGCGTCTATCCGGTGGAATCGGCGGCGAAGGTGGCCGCGGATACCGGGGAAATGTATCAATGGCCGCTGCCGGCGGAGCAGATTCTGCCGGAGGTGCGTGACCAGATTCATCCGGGCTATCTCGAGGGGATGTCGGATGAGGAGATCATGGAAATTGTGTCAAAAGGGTACCTGGGCATTGACTGGGTCAACAGCCGGCGCTTTCTTCCGGGATTTGAAGCCTCGGAGATCCGGAAAATGGATAAACGCGGCCTGATTCCCAATGAGGAAAACATGGTGTTCCTGACCTTTGATGACTGGGGAACGGATGGAACCGTGGACCGGCTGCTGCAGGTGCTTGAGAAACATCACGCAAGGGCAACCTTCTTTGCGAGCACCCAGTATGTACCGAACAATCCGAATCTCCTGCGGGCCATTGCCAAAGCCGGACATACCATCGGGTCTCACAGCCACAAACACCTGAAACTGTCGAATGAAATCACGGCGACCTCGTTTGAAGAACTGACGGATGCCGAGACGGCGACACTGCGTGAGGATATCGTCACCAGTTATGCCACGATGCAGGCAATCATCGGGGACCTGCGGGATGCGGGCGGGAAGCCTTCCCTGAGCCGTCTGTTTCGGCCGCCGACGCTGGCCGTCGGGAAAAAAGGCCTGAGGACCGTGTTTGACTGCGGATTTACCCACAGTATTTCCGGGTATTACACCTCCGGCGACTATATGGCGGAAAGTGCGGACACCCTGGCGCGTCAGCTGAAAAAGAAGATCCGAAGCGGCGCAGTCATCGTCATGCATTTCTCTGATAACGCCCAATATACTGCCGAGGCGCTGGACATTGTCCTGACGGAGCTGGAGCAGGAAAAGAAGCCGTTCCGCTTTGTGGGACTCAATGAGGTCTACTGAGTCCTGCCCGGCCGCGGGCGCAAAAATCTGTTGATGACGGATTTGTTCCCATGGTATAATAACCGCGGAAGTCATGATCCGGAGCGGTTCATTTCCGAACCGGATAAGCAAAGTGGGAGAGGTGAACAGGATGAAACGTATACTGATCTGCCTGATGGTTCTGCTCATGATCTGTCTGAGCGGATTTGCCATGGCGGCAGAGGAAAAAACGACCAGACTGAACTATAAGGTGGAGGCGGTCGAGAGCTTTACCGGCTATGTGCGGACCCATAAAGAGGGAGCGCTTCTGCGGCTTCGGGAACATCCGCAGTTTGGGGCGCGTGTTCTCAAAAAGCTGGAGCCGGGAGCGGAACTCAAGGTAATCGGTGTGTGGAAAAAGTTTTATCAGGTTGAGGTTGATGGCCTCACCGGTTTTGTCCAGAGCCGGTACGTCTCTACCGTCTACCCGCTTGCCACGGCGCCGCTGCATACCTACTATCCGCCCATGCGGGAACTGGCCGATCCGGTGATCGTCTCCATTTCGCCTGCCAGACGCGGCGGCCATGTCAACATGCGGACAGGCCCTTCCAGAAGCGAGCCGGTGGCGAAATATCTGTATGAGAATCAGATTCTGCTGCTCCTGGCCGTGGACCGTGTCTGGGTCAAGGTACAGGTACCGGAAACGGAACAGATCGGGTATGTGATGCGTCATTTTGTCAATGGATTATAAAACGCAAAAAAGCGGAACTGCAGTGCAGTTCCGCTTTTGGCATTTATCTGATCAGGTCGGTGCCCATCACCTCAAAGGCACGCAGAGACGGGAAGGCAGAGGGATCGTCGCTTTTGACCATGCGTTCAAGACGAATCCAGCGAATCGAATGTGGGGAGAGCTCAATCCACTGGCGCTCTCCGGTTTTCTCAAGCTCAAAGGCCACATCATTTCCGCTTGAATCCACCAGATGACCGCTGGTCCAGTAGGCATCATGGGGGAAATCGGCCCGCAGCGTCAGTGCTGCCCGGCTGACCAGTACCTCGCGGCCGAAGTCAATTTTGCACCAGGCATCTGTCCTTGCGCCGATGCCCCAGCTCTCATACGGCCACTCCCCATGGGAGGTATTGAAGCGAAGACCGTCAATGACATTCCGGGCGGCAAAGACAGATTCATTCCGGGTTTCGACATTGGCGGTGCAGTGCGGATAAAAGTCTGTCTCGCCCCGGAGGTCGGCGGGATTTCGCGCCAGATCCCGGCAGGCGGCCCGTTCATCCCCGGTCATGATCCGTGCGGTGACAATGTGCCGGAGCCCTTCAAAGGCACCCGGGGCATAGGCGAGGCGGTGCTCCTCCATGGGAATGGTCCAGGTCATTTTTCCCTCCGGCAGATAAACCTCTCCTTCGGGCAGGGACACATCCATGCGAATCATGAGGGAGGTGCGGGGGTCGGTAAGGAGTTCAATCCGGTCTCCCGGTTTCCAGCACCGGTCGATGCAGAGAAATGCGGTATGTTCGTGCTGCGCCCGGGCAAGCAGATCATTTTGTGCGCTAAGGATGCGAATCTGAATCATTCGATTTTGTCTCCTCCTCAGTTTGTTTGTTCGGCATCGCTCTTTGCGGGTACAGATTCCTGGACCGGATTTGACAATCCGTCAATGCGTGAGCCGCTCTGCTGATTCACGGTATATGTTTTTTCGTCCGTACTGTCGGAGGAATCCGTCCCGGTATCTTTTGGAACGATTTTCATGTTGGGCCAGCGGTTTTTTATCCGTTCATCCGGATACTGATGGTCGATAAACAGCTCCAGATCTGTCCGGGCTTCCGGGTTGGCCAGACGATGATTGTAACGGATCAGGGCGGTCATAGTGAGGAGTCCGTCCAATGCCAGGAAAGCGACCAGTGCCCAGGTGATGACTTTTCCGGTCACCGGCGGGATTTTTTCGATCAGCTTTGACATGGACGGATAGATGATCCGGACCCAGACCAGACTGAGGAAGCCCCAGAAGAAACAGAACAGCAGGTTCGTGCGCCCGCCGATATTCAGCGGAAGATGCGCGTAGGTCCAGAAAACGGTTCCGAAGACCATTTCGGTGAAAATGCTGCAAAGGTATTCGTAAACACCGCCGATGAAGAACCCGCCAAGGAAGACGTAGACGTAGGACTTGCGGGCCAGACGGGTCAGCGTGATGGTCAGCAGAACGGCGCCGAGGCCCCAGACGAAGCTGAATGGTCCGTAAAGGACGCTGGAACGGTTCATCCAGTGATGATCCACCAGCCCACAGTACAGGAATTCGACCAGATCACCGATGAGGGCGGAGAGGACAAAAACCCAGATCAGCTTATCAAGACTGAGACCTTTTCCGAACGTATATTCGGCTTCACTGTCGCTGAGACTGGGAATGCCCGGATAGGAATGCTGAATCCGGTTCCAGATATGCTGCTGCATGTGATTGGACATGCGTGCACGGCTGGACTGTTCATACAGCTGCTGGTAGTTCCCTTTCCGGCAGGAGGTAATGACCAGAACCAGATCAACCAGTATGAGCCCCCAGAGAACAAGCGTCACGATTTTCACCGCCAGAGGGTGAATAAAGGAAAGAAACAGCAGAACGGGCGGATGGAGCAGATGAAAGGCGATGAGATAACCCGCTGCGATGATGAAAGAGCCGACAACGCCTTTGACGTATCCATCAAACAGACTGCGGCGCCTGGCCCAGGGAACACCCGGACAGATCCGGTGGACGACCCAGAGAGCGAGACGCTCGATGACAGCGGAAATGATCAGGGCAAAGAGATACTGAAAAAACAGATTTGTTCCGAAAGTCGGAAGGACACCTGCCAGTATGGCCATTGTCAGGCCATGACTCAGAATAAACGGCAATGTGAGAAACCCGGCGTTAACCAGTTTTCGCTGTGAAAACGAATAGACCAGCGTTTCAAGGCCCCATCCGATAAAACTGTAAATCAGAACAAAGAAGGCAAATTCATATGGTTCATAAAGCATCGGACCACCAACCTCTTTGAAAAAGTTTTCCTTGAATGATTGCACAGGGAAAGTTATACCCGATGAATCTTTACGTGTCAAGAATTTTATGTGCTCAGAAAACCGGAGAATTGACAGAAGAGGGAAGAAGTTGTACCATAATCTCAGAAATCAGTACCTTCGGGTTTTGTAAGGGCGACGTTACGACGGCGTCCTGGTTTTTTGAACCATCGTCTATTGAGCAATTATTCGGGTTTTATGTTCGAATAGATGGCTTGATAGGCTTTTTTTGTAAGGGATAGAAACAGCTCCGTTGACCAGAACAGAAATTGAATGCGGAACTCATCCGGTCCCCATGCAGGGCTCTTCTGTCTGGAGGAACACCCCCGTGATCGTTCCGCTCATGATGCTGCTCCGGCGTACAGCTGGATGGGTGTGATGGCTGCGGCTGTCGAGGATAGCCCGGGAAGGAGGCATGGCCATGGGTCTTTATGTCAACCCTGGCAATCTGGCTTTCAGGAGGATTGTGGGAAAAAACTATGTGGATAAAACGAATCTGATCAAGGTTATGAATGAAAGGGTTGGATGGAAGGAATCCCTTTTGTGCATAAGCAGGCCGCGCCGCTTTGGAAAATCATATGCAGCAATGATGCTGACAGCCTACTATGACTGTTCGTGTGATTCTCACGATCTGTTTGCTGATAAACGGATTGCTGAATCTGAAAACTATGAAGAGAGAGAGGCTCGCCGACGCACAGAATCCAGATCCGGAAGGAAATTTGAAGTTGGTGGTCACGTTGCTGGAAACAATGAGTGTAGAAGAGATACGGATGATGCCGGACTATATTACTCGATCCGATTTTAGAAAGTGATGAGCTGAAGCTGCTGCCGGTTGTGCAGAAACTGAAAATCGCCCGGGGAAAAACAGGAGGGGAATGATGAAAACATATACGCTTTCAGATGGGTCACAGATTCCTGCAATGGGCTTTGGGACCTATCAGGTCACCTTGGACAGGCCGATCCGGCAGGCCATAGATGCAGGGTTCCGGTTCTTTGACACGGCGTCGCTGTATGAGACCGAGCGCATCCTGGGTGAGGCGGTTCGGGCGAGCAAAGTGCCCCGGGACAGGTTTGTCATTGAGACAAAGCTCTGGATTGATGAGATGGATGACCCTGCTGCGGCCCTTGACCGCAGTCTCCGCCGGCTTGGGATGGACTATGTGGACATTTACATGATTCACTGGCCGCGGGAAACAGGACGGATGGATGAACCGTGGCGGGAACGGGACATCCGGACGTATCACGCGCTTGAGGAACTGGTCGAAAAGGGAAAGGTCCGAAAGCTTGGACTTTCCAATTTTCTTCCGCATCATCTTTCGAATATCCTTGAGAACTGTACGGTGCGGCCGGTGGTGGATCAGATGGAAATCCATCCCGGGTATTCCCAGGAGGCCGCAGCGGCATTCTGCCGGGCAAACGGTGTCCTGCCGATGGCCTGGAGTCCGTTTGGCCGGGGTGAGCTGCAGGCAACAGCAGGGAATGCCATTATCCTTGGCCTGGCAGAAAAGTACGGGAAGAGTCCGCAGCAGATCAATCTGCGGTTCCTGCTGCAAAAAGGCATCCTGCCGATCCCAAAGGCCAGCAGCGAGGCGCATATCAGGGCCAACCTGGAGGCGTTTGATTTTGAAATGAGCGAGGAAGATGTGTCGCTGCTGACCTGTATGCCTCAAACCACCTGGCTTGGGGAGCATCCGGACTTTTCCATCCCGAAGGCGAAGAGCAATCCGGCCAATATTTAAACGGATGTGAACTGAGCGGCCCTGACAGGGCGCAGCCTGGACTGCACTCTGTCAGGGCCATTTAAAACGGGTTCGGACAGAGAAGCCCTCCGGATCCGGTGCTTTTGCCGTATTCTGAAAAAGGGGTTGAAAAGAACGGGCCAAAACTTTAAAATGAGAGAGTCGGTGCGATGCACCGGAAATTTGACAGACATTAGAAACAGCAGTGCCTGAGGACACTGCGTTTTTCATGAAAGACAGGCCCGGCAAGGCGCCTTGAGAGAGAACACCGGCGGCACCCGGAATCGGGCTGCGGCTTGTAAAGGGGTAGCGGAAAGATGGCATATCAGGCATTATACAGACGGTATCGTCCGGCTAAATTCCAGGATTTTGTCGGTCAGGAAGCAATCATAAAGACCCTGAAAAGTCAGGTGATGAGCGGCAGAATTGCTCATGCCTATCTTTTCTGCGGGACCAGAGGAACCGGCAAAACCTCTGCGGCAAAGGTCTTTGCCCGGGCGATTAACTGTGAGACGCCGGAGGATGGTGAACCCTGCGGACACTGCGCCATCTGTCAGTCCCTCCAGGAGGACAGTACGCTGGATGTGCTTGAAATTGACGCGGCCAGCAATAACGGCGTGGAGGAAATCCGGGACCTGCGGGACAAGGTAAAGTATCCGCCTGCAGTCGGCCGGTACCGGGTGTATATCATCGACGAGGTGCACATGCTCTCCCAGGGTGCGTTTAACGCGCTGCTGAAAACGCTGGAAGAACCGCCGGCACATGCCAAGTTTATTCTGGCAACGACCGAACCGCAGAAACTGCCTGCCACCATTTTATCCAGATGTCAGCGCTTTGACTTCGGACGGATTCCGCTGGTGAAAATCGCGGCGCGTCTGGAGGAGGCCATTCAGACAGAGAAGATTCCCTATGAGAAAACCGCTGTGGAACGTATTGCCCGGGCGGCTGAGGGCGGCATGCGTGATGCCTGGTCCATTACCGATATGTGCATGGGGTATGCACTTGAAAACGCGGAGGGACTTTCGGATTCACTTGTCCGGGAAATTCTGGGGTCATCTGACCGCAGCACGCTGTTTGATTTTGCGGAGGCGGTGATTGCAGGCGACAGCGCCGCGGTGCTGTCAAAAATCGATGATGTCATGCGGAGCGGCAAGGAGATCCAGGTCTTCCAGAAAGATGTGAGCGGTCATTTCCGGGCGCTTCTCATGACGTTTGTCTGCGGCAAGGAGGCCTGTGCGCAGGTGCTTGAGGTGACGCAGGAGGATGCGGATGCCTATTATGCCCAGGCAGCCAAGACGACGCAGCTTCGCCTGATGCGGATCATGAATCTGTTCCTTCAGGCGGAGGCGGATATGCGCTGGTCATCGCAGCCCCGGTTTGCGGTGGAAAATGCGGCCCTGCGTGCCTGCCTTCCGGAGGAGAGCCTCCAGCTGGAAGCGATGCGGGAACGGCTGGATGAGCTGGAGCGGAAAATTCAGTCAGGAGAGATTGCAGTCAGTGCTCGTCCAGCGAGAGGGACTGCGAAAAAAGCGGCAGCGGAAAATGAATCACCGGTCAGTGAGAAGGCGGTCAGCATGGATCCGGGTGTTGAGCCGACCACCGAGGCGATTTACAAGGCGATGATGCAGGAAATCCGCAAGTCTATGCCCATGCTGTACGCCCTGATGGTCCCCGGACGTCTGGCACATGAGGAAAACGGCCTGTTTACAGTGGTTTTCAATGCGAAAACGGGCGGACTGAATGTGGGAATGCTGAATGCCAGAGAACGGAACGAACAGGTGGCGACTGCCCTGAGCGTGGCGGCCGGCCACCCCTGCACGTTCAAGGCGGCCCTTGAGGGAACGGTGGAGGAGAAGGATCCGCGGATTCTGGATGCCAAGCAGGACGCAAAGCGCCAGGCACAGGAAAATCTGCAGAAAGTCTTTGATGTATTCGGACGTGAAAATGTCCGGGTTAACGAGACAGAGGAATAGGCCCTGGCCGACGCAAGCGCGGCAATCCCCGGAAAGAAAGTCAATTGAAATGCTCATCCTCAGCAGGATGAGCATTTTTCAGTTTGCAGAATACAGAAAGCGGCACCAAATGGTGCCGCATCTGTTTTAGCCGATAATGGCTTTATGGAAGACTTTCTTGCCCTTGCGGATCTTAACGCCTTTGGTAAGATCCTCTGCCGGGACCAGGGTATCAAAGGAGGGAACGGGATTTCCGTCAATGGTGACGCCGCCCTGTTCCACGAGCCGGCGGATTTCACTCTTGCTCTTGGCCAGGCCAAGACGCATCATGAGATCGACCACGGTCATGCCCTCTCCGACTTCGTCCTTGCTCAGCGTGGTGGTCGGCATATTGGAATCATCGCCGGCACCGGAGAACAGTGCCCGGGAGGCCTCGCGCGCTTTTTCCGCTTCCTCAGTGCCGTGCACCAGGGCGGTCAGTTCAAAGGCCAGCAGGTCTTTTTTCTCATTGATGCGGCTGTCATCCCAGTGCTCCATCTCCTCAATCTGCTCAAGCGGGACGAAGGTCAGCATACGGATGCATTTCATGACATCCGCATCGTTGACATTGCGCCAGTACTGGTAGAACTCGAAGGGCGTGGTCTTGTTGGGGTCAAGCCAGACAGCGCCTTTGGCGGTCTTGCCCATCTTCTTGCCCTCGCTGTTCATCAGCAGGGTGATGGTCATGGCATAGGCATCATCGCCGGTCTTCTTGCGGATCAGCTCGGTGCCGGCCAGCATGTTGGACCACTGATCGTCACCGCCGAACTGCATATTGCAGCC
>DGWH01000075.1:59200-106629 GCA_002395225.1 Christensenella sp. UBA4263 | reverse complement strand
GATCATGTAGTTGAACTCAAGGAAACTGAGTCCGCGTTCCATGCGCTGCTTGTAACATTCGGCACGGAGCATGTTGTTGACGGAGAAATGCGGACCGACCTCGCGGAGGAGTTCAATGTAGTTGAGGGAGAGCAGCCAGTCGGCGTTGTTGACGATGATGGCTTTTCCGTCGCCAAACTCGATGAACCGTTCCATCTGTTTTTTGAAACAGTCACAGTTGTGCTGAATGGTTTCAGGGGTCATCATGGAGCGCATGTCGGTGCGGCCGGACGGGTCGCCAATATAGCCGGTGCCGCCGCCCAGCAGGACAATGGGGCAGTTGCCGGCCATCTGCAGACGCTTCATGAGGCAGAGCGCCATGAAGTGACCGACGTGAAGGGAATCTGCGGTCGGGTCGAAGCCGATATAGAAACGTGCACCGCCATTGTTAATCAGCTCGCGGATTTCGGGTTCATCTGTGACCTGCGCAATGAGGCCGCGCTTTTGCAGTTCTTCGTAGATTTGCATGTTTGTTCATCCTTTCCTGTGTCATCCGGCAGTCCTGTACGAAAAAAGCCTCTGTCCCAAACGGGACAGAGGACGAATTGTTCGTGGTACCACCTCTGGTTCGGGCAAAAAGCCCCTCCAGGCAGCTGTAACGGGCATACCCGTCATCGCCTACTGGGCCTAGGCCGTTCGGAATGATGCTCCGGAATGTATTCAGTCTGCGTCTCTGTACCCTTCCACCAGCCGGGCACTCTCTGTGAGAGATTTGACAGGCTTACTTCTTTCCTTCTTTGCAGGTGGCCGTATTCTAACACAACTGCAGCAAAAAAGGAAGATACCTGCCGTATAAAAAATCGCAAAGGGCATGTCCGGGGAGGAATGGATCAAAAGGGTTCCTGTGCCTTGATTCTTCTGCCTCAATTCGTTATAATCCAGATCATTCAGGTGCAGTTCGGGATTGGTCCGATGCGTGCATCTTTGGTTAAATGGAAATTGAACTTTAGGAGGCAATGGGATGGATATTGAAAAGAACTATCTGAGATGGTGTGAACGGGCAAACGGAGATCCTGACCTGAGCGCGGAACTGGCTGCCATGGCCGGAAAGCCGGAGCTGATCGAGGATGCCTTTTACCGGGAACTGGAATTCGGCACAGGCGGTCTGCGCGGGGTGATTGGTGCCGGCACGAACCGGATGAATATCTACACGGTCGGGAAAGCTTCTCAGGGACTGGCCAATTATGTCATTGCCCATTTTCCGCCGGAAAAGCGCCGGATTGCGGTCAGCTATGATTCCCGGATCAAGTCGGACCTGTTTTCGCAGGTGGCTGCCGGTGTTTTTGCAGCCAATGGCATTGAGGTACGGATTTATCCGCAGCTGATGCCCACTCCGTGCCTGTCCTTTGCCGTCCGTGAACTTAACTGTGCGGCCGGAATCATGGTGACCGCCTCGCACAATCCGTCCAAATACAATGGCTATAAGGTCTACGGACCGGATGGATGCCAGATTACCACGAAGGCAGCCAAAGCCATTCTGGCGGAAATTGACCGGATCGATGCCTTTGATGATGTCCGTTGCATGGAATTTGAGAAAGGTCTCCGGGAGGGCCGGATTCGGAAAATCGGGGATGAGGTGCTGACCTGCTTTATTGCCGAGGTCAAAAAGCAGAGCGTTCTTTACGATGCGCCTGCGGACCGCAGTGCCGCCATTATCTACACCCCGCTCAACGGAACTGGTCTGGTGCCTGTTTTGAGGACCCTGCGTGAGGCGGGCTATTCCAACATCACCGTGGTGGCGGAACAGGAAAAGCCGGATGGCCATTTCCCGACCTGTCCGTATCCGAATCCGGAAATCCACGAGGCCATGGCGCTGGGCATGGAATATGCCCGGCGGGAACAGGCAGACCTCCTCATGGCCACCGATCCGGACTGTGACCGTATCGGGATTGCCGTGCGGAATGCAGAGGGGGAATATGTCCTTCTGACCGGCAATGAAACCGGAATGCTGCTCCTTGATTACATCTGTCAGCGGCGCCTGGCGGCCGGGACCATGCCCAAGGATCCGGTCATGGTGAAGACCATTGTCACCATTGATATGGCGGAGCGGATTGCCGCGCATTACGGCGTGCGGACCGTCAATGTCCTGACCGGCTTCAAGTTCATTGGCGAGCAGATCGGGCTGCTGGAAAAGAAGGGCTGTCAGGACTCGTATATCATGGGATTTGAGGAGAGCTATGGGTACCTGACGGGCACCTATGTGCGCGACAAGGACGCGGTTGACGGCGCATTCATGATTGCCGAAATGTTTGCCTATTACAGGGCCAGGGGCGTCGGGCTTCTGGATCGTCTTGCTGAACTGTATCAGGAGTACGGCTACTGCCACAATACCCTGCATTCCTATGAGTTCGACGGTTCTGCCGGCTTTGAACGGATGAAGGCGATCATGGCGGCATTCAGGACCTGCGGTGAACGGATCGGGAAATTCCGGGTGACAGAACTGCTTGATTACAGCCAGGGAGTGGACGGACTGCCGAAATCAGATGTTCTCAAGTTCCGTTTTGAGGGGAACCGTTCTCTGGTCGTGCGGCCCAGCGGCACAGAGCCGAAGCTCAAATGCTATCTTTCGGTCAGCGCGGCAGATGCAGAGGCAGCCGAGGCCGTGGAAAAAGAGCTGCATGCCTGTGTCAATACGATCATTGAAGAGGCAGGATCCCATTCAGGCGTTCACAGGGCAGAACCGAGCCTGAGCTTTGATAAGGAGGAACAGGATGATGATAGCGCCAATTAAAATGACGCCGAGTTTTCGCTATGGAGCGGCAACCCCCTGGGGCGGAACGGGACTGCGTGCACTGGGGAAGGAGATCCCGGATGAGCGTACGGGGGAGAGCCTTGAGATTTCCGTGCTCCCGGGACTTGAAAGCAGGGATGAAAAAGGCCGGACACTGACAGAACTGCTGGCGGCCGGCGGGACGGAGATGCGGGGAACCCAGGTCGGGGAGACGTTCCCGCTGCTGCTCAAGTTCATCAGCGCGGCAGATAAGCTCTCCGTACAGGTCCATCCGGATGACCGCTATGCGGGCGAACATGAGGGAGGAAAGCTTGGAAAGACCGAAGCATGGGTCATTCTGAGCGCGGAACCGGACGCGGAGATCGTTTATGGCGTTCGTCCCGGCGTGACAAAGGAACAGCTTCGGCATGCCTGCGCCGCTGGCGGCAGGGAACTGCAGGACTGCCTCAATACGGTGAAGGTCCGGGCAGGTCAGGTGTATTATATTCCGGCAGGAATGCTGCACGCCCTTGGCGGCGGCATTTCAGTGGCGGAAATCCAGCAGTCCAGCGATGTGACCTACCGCTTTTACGACTGGGACCGGGTGGATGCCAATGGAAAATCCAGAGAACTGCACATTGAAAAAGGACTGGACGTGGTCTGTCCCGATCTGCAGCTGTCAGCGGTCAGCGGCACGACGGAAAAGAATGACCGGTACACGCTGATCCGGTATATCGATGAACCGGCGTTCACCCTTTGCGAGGTGACCGTGCCCGCAAAGACGGGAAAATTCACGGTTCCCGAGGATTCCACCCGCTTCAGAATTCTCTGCGCGCTCAGCGACGGCAGGATTGCTTACGGAAAGGAAGCCATGACGGTGCGGAAAGGGGATTCGGTCTTCATTCCGGCGGCAGCACCGGAACTGTCCCTTGAGGATGGCCTGCATGCCCTCCTGATGGCTCCGGGAAAGTAAAACAAACACAGAGCGGAGATACTCACCGGATGAGTATCCCCGCTCTGTTTGTGTAGAGGCGGATGATCCGCGGACAGGAATTAAATCCGTCTGGGATTGGTCCCATAGAGGAGCCACTGGGCATTAAAACCATACAGTTCCTGCATTTTCATGGCGACGGGGGCCGAGAGCGGCTGCTCATCCCGCTCCATCAGGCCAAGATACATGGCACTGATTCCGAGCTGGGCAGCCATGTCTTTCTGCTTGAGCCCCAGTTCATCTCTTGCCTGCCGCAGGCGGCTCTTTTCACCCCGCGGCGTGCTCCCGAAGAGAAGCCAGCGGGCGTCTGTTCCGTAAAGGGACTGCATTTTCATGGCAATGGGCTCTGAAACCGGCTGCCGATCTGTTTCGATCAGGCTGAGATAGGCGGGACTGAGTCCCAGGACCTCTGCGAGCTCTTTCTGTTTCAGGCCGGTTTTCTTTCTGGCTTCTTTGAAGCGGGCGCCTCCTCCGTATCTGGTTGGCATTTTCGTCTCCTTTCTTGTGTTCCATAATACTCTGCTGCCCAGACTGCTGTGCAAGGGCCCAGATTTGACACTGTATCGCTTCACGATAAGGCAATCCTTTCTTTATCCGTTGTTCTGTTGAATGGTTCTTCCGTGAAAAGCGAGCCGGAATTGATTCAAACTTGTTGTTTCCTCCGAGAAAATCGGGGAAGAAGAGGTTATTTTTTGCCTTTGGGATTGCCGCAGGCATATTCACAGAGCTTCTGAAGCGGACAGTCCGCACAGGCCGGATTTCGAGCGTGGCATACCTGACGCCCGTGGAAAATCAGCCAGTGGTGTGCGCGGCTCCACTGACTCTTTGGGATATTTGCCATGAGCTGCTCTTCGGTTTTCAGAACATCCGGGGCATCTGCAAGGCCGAGCCGGTTGCTGACCCGAAAAACATGGGTATCCACTGCAATGGCATCCTGACCGAATGCGCAGGACAGGACAACATTGGCGGTTTTCCGGCCGACCCCCGGAAGTGCCTCCAGCGCTTCACGTGTATCCGGCACCTCGCCGCCGTATTTCTCTGTCAGAATGGAGGCAGTGGCAACGAGATTTCTGGATTTGGCATGAAAGAGGCCGCAGGTACGGATGATGTTTTCGACATCGTCCGGGGAAGCGGCGGCGAGTGAGGCCGCGTCCGGATAGCGGGCAAACAGTTCCGGGGTGACCTTGTTCACCTTGACATCCGTACACTGGGCAGAGAGAATAACGGCAGCCAGCAGCTGATACGGATTATCAAAGTTCAGGGCCGGACGGGCATTCGGGTAGGTGCTTTCAAGAATGGACAGAATCTGCGGGATGCGTTCCTCATTGCTCATGGGACTCTCCTCTTTTGCAGGCCTCACTGTTGAGCATTTGCCGGAGCGGCATTGCATGAGGTCTGGATTTGACATAACTGTCGCTTCGCAACAGAGCCATGGATTTGCTCATTTCAGATTGAACGTGGCGGCAATGTCATTGATCTGGTCCCGAAGAAGGGTAAACTGTTCGGTCAGAACATTGCCGGCCTGCATGCGGACCGTGGCCAGATCAAGTGTTGCCATACAGGTATTGAGCAGTTCCGGATTGACGACAACGGTGCCGGCGCCGTAGATGTTCCCTGCCAGTGTGTTCAGACATTGCAGACAGTAGATATGCTGGCGGACTGTGGCCAGAAGGGCGGCAGAACCGGTTCCGCTGGATTGTGTCAGGCGATAGACGGTTGCCTGTGCGTCACCGGCCTCTGAAATGGCTCTGGTGATTAGAACCTCCCGGGTGGTCCCCTCAAAATTGCGTGACTTCAGCAGGGTATACGTGACACCGATGAGGAGAACTGCCAGAATGAATATCAGCAGAATCAGAATCTGAGTACGACGCTTATCCTTTCGGCTGCGCCTGTTGACATCGAATGAATACATAGATCTTTGCTCCTTTGTGGGCCTCAGTGTTGGTCATTTGCCAGAGCAACATTACAGGAGGCCTGGATTTGTCTTAACTGTCGTTGCGCGACAGGGCCATCCCTTTTTGGGCCTCAACTTTATCATTAGGCAGAACTGCTGTGTCAGAGGCCGGGATTAGACTGACTGCCGCTTTGCGGCAGAGGCACTCTTTTTTCTTCCAGCAGGTTCAGGACCAAAGCCGGACCTGCAGCTGACGGCAGACGGAAAACTGCTGCAGCCGGAAGGAGGAGTTTACCGGATAAATCGTTTTTTGGGGAACAGCCGATAGATGAGGGCTGCTGGTATTATAGCACATGGTTATACAGTGGGGCAAATGTTTTAAAGAAGACTTTGTTTTGGACTGAAAGTGGAAATGCTGCGCCTGAAATCAGCAGATATGGAGGATGAAGTGGATTGCGGATGGATCAGGAGAAACAGAGAGAAACGGTCAGCCGCATGTTTTTTTCTGTCACGGAACGGATAAACCGAATGGAAAGGAACGCGGACGGAAGCGATTTCCGGGCCGGATGGAATTTTGACAGCGGGAACTCTTTCTTCTCTTTTGGGTGCGTGCTATAATAGCCCCTGTTAACACCCCATTGAGCGCTTTGCGGAAGACGCTGCGGATGCACAGCAGTCTATTTCACCGCTATACCTGTTTATACGAAGCTGTTTGGCTCATGGCTGAACGATCCGGGAAGCAATTCTGAATAAGCACAGAGGTTTTGTGCTCACTTAATGGTAAAGGAATGAGAACAGATGGCAGGAATAATTGCACAATTTGCCGCGGAACATCCGGAATTTCCCATTGTGGATTTTCTTGAACTGTCCTCTTTTGATGAACTGATTGCTGTTAACCTTGAAGAGGATACATACAGGTTCATTTTCAATGTGGATCAGAAATACCAGGTTCCGTCCATGGAAGGCAGATACAGCTCGTTTTACACCCATGTCGGAAACCGCATCGTGCATCCGGAGGAGAGTGCCTTCTATCTGGAGATGATGAATCCGGATACCCTTGTGGAACAGCTCCACGATGGAAACGGCATTGTGAACTTTGAGTTTCGTGCCCAGAGCCGCAGAGGAGACTGGCGCTGGTGTGAGCAGTATGTGATCTGCGGCGAGAAACACGGTGTGCCGCAGGGGCTCATCTACTGCTATGTGTTTGATATCCAGACACGGAAGGACCGGGAAGAGGGGAAAATGCACGTTTCCTATCTCAGTTCTGCCAGCCTGGATGCATTGACCGGTCTGCCGCGGGAAAAGGATTTTTATGCAGCTGCGAATGAGATGCTTGCAGACACTGAGGTAAACTGGCTGATGATCGCCATTGACCTGCAGCATTTCAAGCTTCTCAACGAATGGTACGGGCGGGAACTGGGGGACCGGATTCTCTCGGGGATCGGACAGGAACTGGCGAAGACGGCAAAGGTGCACAAAGGATTTGCCGCGTACATGGGCGGGGATGACTTTGCCCTGCTCATTCGTGCGGAGGAATTCAGCACGGAGGATCTGTACAGCCGCCTGCTGGCCGTACTCTCCGATGCGGGGGTTTCCATTGGTTTTCTGCCGGCCATCGGGGCCTGCAGTTCGGGCGGCGAACCGGTTGCCTATACCTTATATGATGAGGCAACGCTGGCCTGCCAGGAGGCAAAGAAGGATTACAGACGACGGGTGGTATTTTACTCGGCATCCCTGACCCGCCAGTCAGCGGAGGATTACAAAGTTCTTTCGGATTTCAAGAAAGCACTGGCCGGCGGCGAAATTACCTTCTATCTGCAGCCGCAGTGCCGGGCCGTTAATGGGAAAATTGTGGGAGCTGAGGCACTGGCCCGCTGGGTGCGGCCGGATGGCTCGGTGGTTCCGCCGGGCGTGTTTGTCCCGACGCTGGAAAAATATGGATTTATTCCGGACCTGGACCGGCATATCTGGGAGGAGGTCTTTGCGTTCTGCAGGAGATCGCTGGACAGGGGAAATCCCACGATTCCGATTTCGGTGAATATCAGTCCGGTGGATATCTTTACCATGGATGTTCCGGTATATCTTGAGGGACTGGCGGAAAAGTACGGGGTCCCCAGGAACGCCGTGAAGGTGGAAATTACGGAATCTGCCTACGGAGAGGATTCCGACCAGGTCCGAAACACCGTGCAGACGCTGCGCGACATGGGATTCATGGTCCTGATGGATGATTTTGGAAGCGGCTTTTCCTCACTGAACATGCTGCGTGAACTGAATGTGGACATGATCAAGCTGGATGCCTATTTCATGCGGCTGGATGAGGCGACCATGAAAAAGGGCATGCATATCATTGAGTCGGTTGTGAATATGGCCAAGACGATGTCCATGCCGATTATCGTGGAGGGCGTTGAAACCACGGAGCAGTGTGCGTACCTGATGAGCCTTGGCTGCCGGTATATCCAGGGGTATTATTTCTACAAACCCATGCCTCAGACGGCGTTTGAAACCCTGATCCGGGATGAACGGAATATTGACCTGCAGGGATTTACCTTCAAGTTCAATGAAGAGTTCCACATCCGCGAGTTCCTGAACCGGGATGTGTATTCCGATTCCATGCTCAACCAGATTATCGGGCCGGCGGCCATATATGCATGGGACGGGGAAAAGGTGGATATCGTCCGGTTCAATCAGCAGTTCTATCAGACGGTCAATGACGGAAAGTTTACAGGTCGTCTGACGGATATTCAGCAGTATATACCGGCGGGTGAAAAACAGGAACTTCCGGACATGCTGCAGAAAGCCTATGATGACCGTCTGAACGGCTCCCGGGGAGTACTCTCTTTCCGGAAAGTGGATGATACCATGGTTCGTTTTCTCATTCATTTCTACTATCTGGGACAAGAGGGCAATAATAAACGGTTCTATGGTGCGGCCAGGGATGTGACGGACATCGTCAAGATGCAGCGTCAGATGGATCTCCTGTCCCGCTTTGTCTCAAGGACCGTCCTTTTTCTGAATGCCAAAGAGGACAAGTATGTGTTTGAGGTCGTGGCGCATGGCCTTGAGAACACCATCGGCATGACCCGGAAAGAAATGGAGGAGGAACTGAATACCGGAAAGTTCTACCGGCATCTGGTTCCCCAGGACGAGAGTGTTCTGTGGAAAATCGCACTCAAGTGCATTGAAACACAGCAGGGAGCCACACAGCATTTCTGGATGCAGGGCGAGGACGGCGGAAAAATTCCGCTGGTTGTGGATGCAGATATCGTGAAAGACCCCTTCAGCGAGGTCCGCTGCATTCTGTCCATGCGCAAGGCGGACAATCTCTGAACACAAAAGGCCTGCCCCCAGGGCAGGCGAAATCACTGAAACAGAACAGAATTCCGCCGACATTCGGGCGGGAACATGGAAAAGAGGATAAAAATGAAAATTGCAGTAGCAGGTACGGGATATGTGGGACTGTCACTGGCAGCGCTGCTTTCGGTTCGGCACGAGGTGACGGCGGTTGATATCGTGAAGGAAAAGGTCGATAAAATCAACCGGTGGGAGTCCCCGATTCAGGATGATACCATTGAGGAATATTTTCGGGAGCATGAGGCAAAAAATCTTCATCTGCATGCGACAACGGACGGGGATGCGGCCTATCAGGAGGCGGATCTGGTGGTAATTTCGACGCCTACCAACTATGATCCCATCAAGAACTTTTTCGACTGCTCGGCGGTGGAATCGGTGATTCGTCAGGTCCTTGACTGCGGGTCAAAGGCGGATATGGTCATCAAGAGCACGGTGCCGGTGGGATTTACTCGGAAGGCGAGACAGCAGTTCGGCGTGGAGAATCTGCTTTTCAGCCCGGAATTTCTGCGGGAGTCCAAGGCGCTTGAGGATAACCTGAAGCCCAGCCGGATTATTGTCGGGTGTGACGGCGATCAGGAGGCGGCCAGGCGCTTTGCCGGTCTTCTTCGGGAGGCGGCCCTCAATGATCCGCCGGTGCTGCTGATGGGGACCACGGAGGCAGAGGCGGTAAAGCTCTTTGCCAATACGTATCTGGCGCTGCGTGTGGCTTATTTCAACGAACTGGATACCTATGCGGAACTGAAGGGACTGAATACGCGGTCCATTATCGACGGTGTCTGCCTGGATCCCCGGATCGGGTCGCATTATAACAACCCGTCCTTTGGTTACGGCGGATACTGCCTGCCGAAGGATACCAAGCAGCTGCTGGCCAATTTCCAGGATGTGCCCTCCAACCTGATTTCGGCGATTGTTGAATCCAACCGGACCCGGAAAGATCATATCGCGGACCGCGTACTGGAAAAGGCAGGGTATTACGTGGGCAGCTCCATGTGGAATATGGAAAAGGAACGCCCGATTACCATTGGCGTTTTCCGCCTGACCATGAAATCAAACAGTGATAATTTCCGTCAGAGCTCTGTTCAGGGAATCATGAAGCGGCTCAAGGCGAAGGGAGCCACGGTCATCGTGTATGAACCGACGCTGCCGGATGGAACCACGTTCTTTGGCAGTCTGGTGGTCAATAATCTGGAACGTTTCAAGCGCTCCTGTGATACCATTGTGGCCAACCGGATGGATCCGTGTCTTGAGGACTGCAAAGAGAAAGTGTACACCCGTGATCTGTTCTACAGAGACTGACCTGGATAGATGAAGTACCCGGCAGTGCCTTTTCGATCCCGCCTTTGCCTTCTTCCTGGAAGCGGCCCTGTCACCCGGCGACAACCGGCCGGCTCCGGGCCCTGTGCCATGCCGATCAGGCAAATGACAGCGGTGAGGCCTGCAAAGAAGGGCAAATGCCAGACGGGAGTGTCCGGAGAGGATGGACACGTTGAATCAGCTGTTCAATATCCGACAGGTGAAAATCCTGGCGTCGGTTATGTCGGGAATGTTTCTCGTCATTCATGTTTTGCTGTTTGTGGTTTTTTCAGTCCTGCGGTGTGATTCCGATGTCCCGGCTCAATGTCGGGAGCATCCTGTTTTACGTCGTCATGCTCGGCCTGATCTACAAGGAACGGCTTCTGCTGTTTGTTGTGCTGACGTTTTTTGAAGTTTGTGCACACATGTGTGCCGCGGTCGCTTTTGTGGGGTTTGATTTCGGCTTTCAGATCGTGCTTATCGGCATCTGTGTCCTTCTGTTTTATTCCGAATACATTGCCCGTTCGCTGAAACTGAAATATGTGCGGAGCATCTTCCTGGCCCCTGCGGCGATGCTGTTTTATCTGGCTGCCTACCTGATCAGCATTCACAGAGAGCCGCCGTATCTTCTGCCGCCGGAGGTAAAGCAGTTTTTCCAGATCATCTGGTGTGTTGTCGTCTTTACGATTGCCATCCTGATTCTGCAGCTGTTTGTCTACGTTTCCACACGGTATCAGGAAAGCCTCTCCAAAGAGGTATTTCATGACAAACTGACCGGACTGCCGAACCGTTATGCCATGGCGGAATACTTTACCCGTCTTGGCAGCGGAACCTCTGCAGAGAGTCACTGGGTTGCCATTGCGGATCTGGATGATTTCAAGCACATCAATGACACGTACGGACATAACTGCGGGGACTATGTGCTGAAAGAAGTGGCGGCCATTCTGCGGAAAACCTGCGAGGATATTTCCATCTGCCGCTGGGGCGGAGAGGAATTCCTGATGGCCGGGGTCAATGAGGAGAAAATGACGCTGCTGGAGCGTGTCAGGGATGCGGTAGCGAAACATTCATTTGTGTACGAGGGCCGGTCTCTGCACATGAGCGCGACCATTAGCATGGCCATGTTCAGACAGGGCCAGAGCATTGATGAGTGGATTGATGCGGCAGACAAAAAGCTGTATGAAGGGAAAACGTCGGGAAGGAACCGCGTTGTCGCTTAACGTCTCCGCTGCGAGCGGGGATTGACGGAAAACAGGCAGAGCAATGCACCATGGCTTGCTCTGCCTGTTTTTTACTGTTTTTTCCGCGGATGAGCGGCCGGAACCCCGGGCACTGGAGGGGCGAGTGCGAGAATCAGAAGGGCCAGAACGAAAAGCAGCATATACACGGCATGGACAATGGGGTGACGCCCGGTCACAATAAACAGGCCCAGCAGCAGATCGGAAAGCAGAAAGAGAGCGGCACTCAGGCGGAGACGAAGCGGCTGCCCGGCCGCACTGAAGGCGGTGAGGAGCAGAACCGGTGCGTAAACGGCAACGGCCAGAACGGGACTTCCGTGCTTTTCGAGGAAGAGCCCGACCACAGCAGGGGAACCGGCAGCGGAAAGAATTGCCCAGAGAACCCAGCGCCGCCGGCTCATCTTTCTGCTGCGCTGGAACAGCAGGATGAGGGAAAGGTGAAAAAACAGAAAACACACGACGCCTGTTGTAAAATGGATGGAGATCACGATGTCTGCCGCAAGTCCCAGAATGAGCGGCAGGACACTGCTGCGGGTCAGAGACAAACGGGGACGGCGGAGGGTGAGCATCAGGAGGAGCAGACAGATGGCGCCTGTGGCTTTAACAAGCAGCCGCCAGAGACGGGGATCCGGGAACAGCCAGTAGGCGATTTCCGACACCAGGGCGGAGCTTCCGTAGCAGCAGAGCAGCAGCCAGATGATGAAGGGAAGGCGGCGCCCCGGAACCATTTTTGCAGCCGCACTGAGACAAAGGGGCGCACAGATGAGGAGGCCGGCCAGGGCGAAAAGGAGAATCAGGGACATTCGCCAGCCGGGGAAAGGAGTGTTCAGCCCCAGAAACTGAAGGATCTGCACGGGTGACAGCGCAGAATCATCCATGGAGGCAGCTGTGCCGTTTTCCGCCGGGACTTTGTCCGAGACCGGAGCGGATAAACTGCCGTGCCCGGGCAGATTTCCGGTGTTGTACAGGCCGGTTTCACCGGCAGAGACGGTCCGGGTAAAATGGTCTAAAACCGTATAAGCGGACAAGAGATTCGGGGCGGCCTCGAGGAAGAAGACCGTGAGTTGTCCCGCGCGCTCTGCCTGCCACCGGATATCGCAGGAAAGGTTTTCCGGAAAGGCGACCGCGATGCCCTCGCCCAGATGTTCGACAGGCAAAAGGGCGTTTGAATTGTCTTCGGACATCTCCGCAGCGGAAACCCTTACCGGGCCCCGGACAAGGAGATAACGCCGGGGGCCGTTTCCGGCAGGCACTGCATCGTCAGCGGCCGAACCGGACAACTCACTGCCGCTTTTCCATCCGGAGATGGTTTCGCTCAGAGGCAGAGGAGGACGGCCCTTTCGCGAGAGGGAAAGACGGACCAGAAACTCAATGAGGTGGTCCAGATGCCTGACATCCGCGGCGCTTTTGGACGGATGGTGCAGCTGCAGTTCCCGTGTGCCGGAAAGAAAGCGGAAAGGGGAATCGGCATTCAGGGCAGGATCCAGATCTTTGAGCAGTTCCTCCTCCGGGCAGGCGAGCCCGGCTGCCCAGTCTGCGACAAGATGTCGGAAAAGACTGGCGGAAAGGGACGGAACCGGCTGGGAATAGGGCGCAGCACTGGCGAGGCCGGACATGGATAAAATCACCAGGATGAACAGAAAAAGCAGAGTCTTGCGGAAGAAAAACAGTGAGTGCATGGAAGATCCTCCCCGGCCGCAGCCCGGCCTTTCGGCACCGCAGCTTTTTAGTGCCCGTATTTGACAAATTGTCTCTTCGCGACAGGGCCTCTCTCAGAGCTTCATTGCCGGGCTTTTGCCGGAGGGGCGCTATTCGGACCTGAAAGGGACGATGCGTGCACCGCTGGACTTTGGCCCGGGTGAAAGATGCGCGGACAATGGCTTTGTCAAAAGATTCAGTTGTAAAGAAGAATGAAAAATACTATAATGTGTCAATCCGTTGGGGGAATCCCCGGAGGATGGACAGCAAGTAAAACGACAGAAGGAATGAGAAAATGCCGATTAACATAGCAATAGACGGCCCGGTTGGTGCAGGAAAATCCAGCATTTCGGATTCGGTTGCGGAGCGGCTGGGCATTCTGCACCTGGATACGGGAGCCATGTACCGGGCGGTAGGCCTTGCCCTGGTGCGCATGGGGGTGGATCCCTCTGACGAGGCGGCCGTCTCCTCCAGAATCGGAGAGGTAAATGTCAGTGTCCGGTATGAGGACGGAAAACAGCATACCTATCTGGGCGAGGAAGATGTGACGGGACTGATCCGGACAGCCGAGGTCTCTGCCGCCGCCAGCAGTGCCTCCCGGTGGCCGGCGGTTCGCAGGGCCATGGTAGCCGCGCAGCAGCGCATGGCCGCTGAAACGGATATGCTGATTGACGGACGGGATATCGGCACGGTGGTTCTCAAGGATTCACCGGCCAAAATCTATCTGACGGCCTCCGCTGAGGAGCGGGCAAGACGGCGGTATCTGCAGAACCTTGAGGCTGGGGATGATACGCCTTACGAAAAGGTCCTTGAGGCGCTCAATGCGCGGGACTATCAGGATATGCACCGTGAAACGGATCCGCTCCGGAGGGCAGAAGATGCGGTGCTGGTCGATACAACAGAGCTGAATTATGAGGAATCGGTGGAAGCGATCCTCCGGATAGTGGAGCAGGCGTATGGAATCTGAGATGAAAAAGCAGAGCATTCTCTATACCATCATTATAGCAATCTATTTTATCATTGCAAAACTGTTTTTTTTCATCAGCTTTGTGGGGCGGGAAAACATTCCCGAGGGCAAACCCCTTATCCTGATGGCCAATCATCAGTCGTTTCTGGATCCGCTGACCCTGGGCATCTGTGCGCGTGACCGGCAGATTCACTTTATGGGCAAGAAGGAACTGTTCAAAAACAAAATCATCGCCTGGTTCCTGACCCGTCTGCACGCGTTCCCGGTGGACCGGGGGAACATTGACATGTCAGCGATCCGCACCGCCCTGAATGTCATCAAGTCCGGAGAGACGCTGGGCATCTTCCCGGAAGGGACGCGGTCCAAGACCGGTTATATGGGTCCTCTTCTGGGCGGCGCCTCCCTTCTGGCGCTCAAGTCCGGCTGTGATATCCTTCCGGTGTATATCGATGGCCGGTACCGGATTTTCCATCCGCTTCGGGTCATTGTGGGGAAGCCGATTGAGATGCAGGACCTGCGGGCAGGACGCATGAACAAGGAAACCTGTGATATTCTGACCCATCGGATGGAGGGCGCGTTTGCGCATTTGAGCGGCGGAAAGGCGCTTCCGCCGGCAAATCCACAAGAAAAGCATGCCTAAACACACTTTTTCAGAAAAAAACTCGGGTTTTTTAAAAAAGAGTGTTGATTTTTTTAAACAAATTCTTCATAATACTACGACGAGAGTTTTTGGTTGCAATAGGAATGACGGATGGGCAGGGACGGACGAGGATGAAACTTGTCATTGGGAAACATGCCGGGTTTTGCTTTGGAGTGAAGCGGGCAGCGGAGGAGGCATACAAATGTCTTGATGCCGGGATTGCCTGTGTGACCCTGGGGCCCCTGATTCATAATCCGCAGGAAGTGGAACGCCTCAGACAGGCGGGAATCGCCTCGGTTGACAGTCCGGCAAAGGTGAAGCCCGGGGAAACCCTGATTCTTCGTTCGCACGGTGTGGCGCCGGAGATTTATCAGGAAGCCCGTGAGCGCGGAATTCCGGTCATCGATGCCACCTGTCCGCACGTGGCGGCGATTCACCGGCTGGTGCGGGAATACAGCGAAAGCCGGGATGCCGTCATTATCGTGGGCGAAGCGGACCATCCCGAGGTCAGGGCGATTGCCGGATGGGCAGGGAGTACGGTTTATATCTTCAATGAACCGGAACAGGTCCGCCGGACAGCACTCCCCGGCCGTGCGCTGGTGGTGGCGCAGACGACGATCAAACGGGAACGGTTTGAAAGCGTCCTTGAGGAAATCCGTCTCAAAGTTCCGGACCTGACGGTGAGGAACACCATCTGTGCGGCAACGAGCCAGAGACAGGAAGAGGCCGAAAAGCTCTCGGCAAGCGCGGATGTCATGATTGTGGTGGGCGGACACAACAGTTCCAATACCAACAAGCTGTATGAAACATGCCGCCAGCGCTGCCGGAGGTCATACCTGATCGAGACCGCCGATGAGATTCCCGCAGAGGCCATTGGCGAAACGGACACGGTTGCCCTGACGGCAGGCGCGTCGACGCCGCAGTGGCTGCTCAATGAGGTGGCCGAGCGGCTGAATTCCCTTTTTTCTTAAGATGTTACCGGCTGGACCGCTAACATAAATGATGATTCAATCGGGCTTGCCCGTTTGAGATACTTTAGGAGGTAGTAACTGATGAACGACATTGAAAAGAACCCCGTTTCCGAATCCACTAATGAGTTTGAAGCATTGCTTAAGGAGGACGAGAAGACCAGCAAAATCAGTCCCAAGCAGGTCGTTTCCGGCTGCGTTGAGCAGATCGTGAGCGACGGTGTGATTGTGAGCATTCCTGGCAAGGCAGACGGCTTCATCAAGACCAGCGATCTTGTAAGAAATGATTACAAGGTGGGCGATCAGATTGAGGCTGAGATCATCAAGCTGAATGATGGGGATGGTTACGTCCTGCTGTCCGAGCGCAGAGTTGCTGACAGCAAGAACTGGGACAAACTGATTGCTGAGTGCGACGCCGGAGCATGCGTTGAGGCTGTCGGCCGTGAGGCCGTGAATGGTGGACTGATTGCGGATGTAATGGGCGTTCGTGCGTTCATCCCGGCATCCCATCTGGCACGCCGGTATGTGGACAACATTGGTGATTTCGTGGGCAAGACCATGACGGTAAAGATCATCGAAGTTGACAAGAACAAGCATCGCATCGTTGCCAGCCGCAAGGCTTTCCTGAACGAGGAGAAGAAGAAGGCTTGGGAGAACATCGAGGAAGGTCAGATCGTGACCGGTACGGTTCGCCGCCTCACTGACTTCGGTGCGTTCGTTGATATCGGCGGTGTGGATGGCCTCATCCATGTGACCGATCTGGCCTGGCATCGTGTCAAGCATCCCTCTGATATCGTCACCCCGGGTCAGGAGATCCAGGTGAAGATCGTCAGCATCGACAGGGAGAGGGAGCGCATTCAGCTGTCCCTCAAGGAACTGACCCCGCAGCCGTGGGACAACGCCGAGGAGAAGTATCCGGTGGGTTCCATCGTCGAGGGCAAGGTTGTCCGTGTAACCACCTTTGGCGCCTTCGTGGAGCTTGAGCCCGGTCTGGATGGTCTGGTTCACATCTCCCAGTGCGCTCTGCGCCGCATTCAGAAGGTTGAGGATGCCGTTCAGGTCGGACAGGTTGTCCGCGTGAAGGTTCTCAAGGTAGACACCGAGAACAAGCGCATCAGCCTCTCCATCCGCGAGGCTCTGACCGAGGAAGTTGATTACAACGCCGAGGTACAGGGACTGGACTTTGATGACAATCTCGCTCCGGTGGATGAGGAAGCAGGCGCTGTTGAGGCAGAGAACCCGCTGACCGACGCTGAGTAAGAAATAAAGACGGGCATTTGTCCCGGAACAAAAGACGCTTTCAGGCAACAGTTTGAAGGCGTCCTTTTTTCTATCCGGGAACCGGTCCTGTTTCAGCTGGTTCAACTACAATCTAAGGTTTCATGCAGTGCCGATCCGGCAAATAACAGCTGTGAGGCCTGAGGAGGAGAGACGTCATGACATGGAAGTGCCCCAAATGCGGGCGGGAATTCGCACGAAACGAGCAGGATCATTACTGTATCCGGCCTCAGACGGTGGAGGAATACATCGGGATCCAGGAGGAATGCGTACAGGGGAAGCTGAGGGAACTGCGGCAGATTCTGCGTGAGGCCATTCCGAAGGCGGAGGAATGCATTGCCTGGTCAATGCCGACCTACCGGAAGGGCAGGAACCTGATCCATTTTGCTGCGTTCAAAAAACACATCGGCCTGTATCCGGGCGGCGAGGCAACAACGGTTTTCGCGGATGAACTGACGGGCTTTCAGGTGAGCAAGGGAACGATTCGCCTGCCGTATGACCGGGAACTGCCGGTTCAGCTGATTCAGGCGATTGCCCGGTTCTGCGAAAAACAGTATGCAAAGTAGGCCGGGACCTGTATCAAGGCCAAAAAGACCGGACGGGATAATGACCCGGTCCTGGCGGTGCAAAGGATAAAGACAGAGGAGAGAGAAATATGCGAAATCGTTTACGCTTTGCGGCAGCGGCCGGACTGATTCTGTTTCTCCTGGGAGGAAGTTTGCCGGGAATGGCGGCAGAGGATTACACCGGCTGGCAGTATGCCTTTGGCACGCAGGGGATCCGGGTTCCGGCGTGGAATCAGCCGGAAAACCGGAATGCGGAAGGGGTTGTGGCAGCGGTCCTTGATTCCGGCGTGGATGTGAATCATCCGGACCTCCAGGAGGTGATGTGGAAGGACGGACTGATGTATCCGTCCCTTCGTGCCCTGGGCGGAGGAATGTACGGCATCAGCGTGGATGAGGACGCAGAGGACAGCACGGATGTCATGGACCAGAATGGACACGGAACGCATGTGGCCGGGATTGTCGGGGCCGCCTGGAACGGATTTGGGATCAGCGGCGGCGCGAACGGGGTTCGCCTCATGGCGGTGCAGACCGGTCTGGGGGACAACCCGCGGTACGAGGCAGTGCTCAGGGCGCTCAGATATGTTCTGGCCGCGAAAAAGGCCGGTGTGCCGGTTGCGGCGGTCAATCTGTCGTGGGGCGGTTCACTGACAGAGGCAGGCGGAGGCTCTGAACTGAATGACCTGGTGATGCAGCTGGGTGAAGCGGGAATTGTCACGGTCGTTGCGGCCGGAAACGGCGGAATCAATCTGGATTTCAGCAACCATACGGCTGTCTGGCTGCGCACCAATCCTTACGTGCTGGTGGTCGGAAACGCCACCCGGCAGAGAGAGGCCAGTTCAGAGAGTCTGTATTCAGAAAGAGTGGTTCATGTCTTTGCACCCGGGGAGAACATCCTTTCCACCGTCCCCCGTGCCTGGCAGGGACTGGATGGGGATGGGGAGCAGGGGGATGAAACCGGTTATGCCATGTCCGGTTCAGGCGGTGAGAACCCATGGAAGCGGGATGACCCGGACCGGGCCTATTATCCGCTCAGCGGGACCAGCATGGCGACACCTGCCGTGACGGCCATGGTGGCCGTCCTGGCCCGGAAGTTTCCCGGAGAGAGTGCCGATCGTCTGGCCGCGCGCGTGGTCGGAACGGCGGTACAGGAACCGGCGCTGCAGGGAAAATGCATCACCGGCGGAATCGCCAGCCTCGACGCGGCCCTGAGCCGGGAACCGCTGCCTGTTCCGCAACAGGCGCTTTGTGAGAAAAATGCACTGCGGATCTGCGGTCATTTTTTCGGGCAGGAGACGGGGACGCTCCGGATAGATGGTCATGCGGCGCAGGTTCTCACCTGGTCAGACCGTGAAATTACTGCGGTGGTTCCGCCTGCATTCACCGGCAGGGACTGTCCTGTCAGCGTCCGGACCAAAAACGGAGGGACCCTGACACGGATCATGGATTTTACCGGATCCATTGGGGAGCTCGAGGCAGTGGTCCCGGAGGGAATGCGGGAACTGAATTACATCCGCAGCGTGTCCATGGTCGGCCTTGGGGGGAAACTCTATGTGGCCGGCAACAACGACAACGACTCGGGCACAAGCCGGATAGAGGGCCGGCTGTACGGCATTGACCCGGAGGCGGGAAGCTGCCGGCGTCTGGCCGTATTCCCGGAGACGGTTAAGAACATGTGTGTGTTTCATGATCAGCTGGTGCTGCTGGCTGACCGGACCCTGTACGTTGTTTCTGCGGACGGGCGTGTCCGGCATCAGGTGAACAGCGAACCGTATCTGCCGCTCATGGCGGCCCAGGCCGGTCGGGAACTGGTCCTGCTGTGTACACGGGAAGGACAGGCCAAACTGTGTGTGCTGCGGGAGGACGGGCTTGAGGAGCTCGGGAATATCGGGGGAATCTGTCAGGACGCCTATGAGTGTACAGATGCCGCCGTGTCAGAAAATACCGCGTACTTTCTGTACAGGAACGGCGGGATTCTGCAGGTGTCAGCGGACCTGACCATGACTATGCGGCAACTGCCGGTTTCACAGGATGTCCCGCTGACCCTGGAAATCGCCGGCGGCATCCCGTGGGTGGGACTCTCCGGCGAAAAAGAGACGCTGACGCTTTGCCCTGCAAATGAGTGGGAAATCAGCAGATCGAAGGGATACATCCCCTCCTCGGAACTGTTTCTGAGGCCGCATACCGCGGTGCTGGGGGATTATCTGTACCTGCTGGGCCTGACGCCGTCCCTTCAGTGGAATCTGGTTCTGCGCCGGATCCGGATCGGGGGCGAAGTTTTCGCGCCGGTGCCGATGCCGGTGACCGGGGACTCCGATTCCGGAGGGTTTTTCCCGGCGCTCCTGGCGCTGTTTCTCTCTGCTTTGGGGATCCGGATTGCCCGCAGAGGCAGGGGATGAGTGATTTTCTTTTAGAACCGACGTTTGAATCCGCAAAATGAACGGTTCAGGCAGTTGTGATTGACATTTCCCCCCTGCGGGGGTATGATACACCTGCCCATATAGAAAAGAAGGTCAAGCTTCGGAAAGGGAAATGTATGCACGAAAAAAAGAATCCCAATAAACCATTAATCATATATTATATCATTGCGCTGGTCGTCGTCATGCTGCTCAACGCGCTGCTGTTTCCGCAGATTGAGCGATACAGTGTGAAAAAGGTGCAGTATTCGGAGTTTATCCAGATGCTGGAAAAAGGTGAAATCAAATCTGTCCAGATTGATGATACCTCCATTGCCTTTACACCGGTTGAAACGGCGTCCATTATCCTCACGAATAACAACAAGGTGACGTACTATACGACCAATCGGGTGACGGCAGATGACAAGCTGGTGGAACGGCTGACCGCCGCCGGTGTTTCCTTTGATCAGGTGGTTCCTGAGCAGATGTCCCCGATTCTCTCCTTCCTGATCAGCTGGGTGCTGCCTCTGGTGATTTTCTACGGCATCGGCATGTTCATGTTCCGCCGGCTCGGGGACAAGCTGGGAGGAAATGCCATGTCCTTTGGCAAATCCAATGCCAAAATCTACGTGGAGGCCCAGACCGGCAAGACATTTGAGGATGTGGCCGGTGAGGATGAGGCCAAGGAGGCACTCAAGGAAATCGTGGATTTCCTGCACAATCCCCAGAAATATCGCGATATCGGTGCGCGCCTGCCCAAGGGCGCCCTGCTGGTAGGCCCTCCGGGAACCGGCAAAACCCTTCTGGCCAAGGCGGTTGCCGGCGAGGCCAAGGTTCCGTTTTTCTCCATTTCCGGTTCGGAATTTGTCGAAATGTTCGTCGGCATGGGCGCGGCCCGTGTCCGCGATCTGTTCAAGCAGGCCGGCGACAAGGCTCCCTGTATTGTCTTTATTGATGAGATTGATGCCATCGGCAAAAAGAGGGATGCCTCCGGATTTGCCGGCAATGATGAACGCGAGCAGACCCTTAACCAGCTCCTGACGGAGATGGACGGATTTGATGCCGGCAAGGGCGTGGTGATCCTGGCTGCCACCAACCGTCCGGAAATTCTGGATAAGGCGCTGCTGCGGCCGGGACGGTTTGACCGCCGGATTCCGGTGGAACTGCCGGACCTGGCAGGACGTGAGGCGATCCTTCGCGTGCATGCCCGTGCCGTCAAGACCGAAAGCGGCATCGACTACAATCAGGTGGCACGCGCCACCAGCGGCTGTTCCGGCGCGGAACTGGCCAACATCGTTAATGAGGCGGCCATTGCGGCGGTGAAGAACGGACGCAGTGCCGTGGCCCAGAAAGACCTCATGGAATCCATTGAGGTGGTTATTGCGGGCTACCAGCGGAAGAACGCGGTGATTTCGGAGCGGGACAAGCTGACGGTGTCCTACCATGAAATCGGACACGCGCTGGTGGCAGCAAAGCTCAAGAACGCGGCACCGGTTGAGAAAATCACCATTGTGCCCAGAACCTCAGGCGCCCTGGGTTATACCATGCAGGTGGATGAGGAAGAGCGGCTGCTCATGACCAAGGAGCAGATTCTCGATAAGATCACCACACTCTGCGGCGGACGCGCGGCAGAGGCGCTGATCTTCGGCCGGATTACCAGCGGTGCCAGCAATGACATTGAGCAGGCGACAAAGCTGGCCCGGATGATGATCACGCGTCTGGGTATGAGCGACAACTTTGGCATGATGGCGCTGGAGACCCAGAGCGGTCAGTACCTGAGCGGGGATTCGCAGCTGGTCTGCTCGGATGAGACCACGGCCCGAATTGATGCCGAGATCCGGGATACCATTGCCCGCTGCTATCAGGAAGCGTACCGGATTCTGGATGAAAATAAGGAAAAGCTGCATGAACTTGCCAAAGTTCTCCTTGACAAGGAAACGCTGACCGGCATGGAATTCATGGCCATTCTGGCACCGAATCAGCTGCCTGCCGCCGGTGAGGAGCAGAAAACGGATACCGCGATGGAAACGTCATATCAGGTGCGGGATGATTCCGCCAGCTCATCCGATGCTACTAACGGAACCGGTGACAACAGTGCCGCTGAACCGGGCAGTGATTATACGGTTTCCGCGGATAAAACGGAACCTGATCAGGAACAACAATAAACAGACAGAGGAATCCGGCCGCGGCCGAATTCCTCTGGTTTTTATAAGAGGTGAACAGCATGAAAACAGGTGATGCCTTTCGGGCCAATCAGGCGGCGCTGGAAGAATCACTCCGGCAGTCTGCCACATCCGAGGAGGCGGCAGCAGCCATCAGGACGGCCTTTGAGCGGACCGCTGCCCTGATGGCCCAGGAGGAATCAGACGAGGTGACGCGTCAGCGGGGACAGGCCGTTCTGGCCGTGGCAAAAGAGTCGGGCACATTTCTGCGCTCGGTCCATGCGGAGGGAAAACTGGTCTCATCCGGCGAGGAGAAAAAAGAAAAGGCCAGTCCGAAGACGATGGCGCTCTACGGCGGCCTCGGGGTCATGGCGGTGCTGGCCGTGTATGAACTGATCAATGGCCGGTGGATGTTTGCCTTGCTGGCCGTGATTGCTGTTTTGCTGCTGTATATCGGAAACGGTCCGGCATCCGGGGAACAGCAGAAATGGAAGGCAGAGGGAACGCTGCGCTTTGAACCGGAACCCATTATCCGCAGCATGCTTTCCATGTGTGATGCTATTGATATTGCGGTGCAGGACCTGGCCATCATCGATACCGAGCAGACGGTCCGAAAGATGAGCGGGCAGGAGGAGGCGCTGCTGGACTTTGTGAGCACGCTGCTTGAGGCGAAGGAAAGCGGAAGGGCTGACCTGGTGGCAGAGAGTGCCGCGGAGGCGGAGCAGACCCTGAGACGCATCGGCATTCAGGCCATCCGTTACACGCCGGAAAATGGATCCATGTTTGATCTGCTGCCGACCCTCGGGGAGAGCAGGACGGTCCGGCCGGCGCTGGTCAGCGGAGACCGGATTGTCCGGCGCGGCGTGGCGGCAGTCCGGATGCAGGAGGTGAGCAGATGAAGATTCTCGGGTTTGATCTGGGTGATGGCGAAAGCGCGGTCACCATACTGGATGAAACGTCGACGGTTGAACCCCGTGTCATTCCCATTGACGGAAAAGTCAGCATACTCTCTGCAGTGGGTGACCGGGATGGGAAAATTGTGGTGGGTGAGGCGGCCAGTGTGCTGCTTGGTTCCTCCAATACACAGGTCCGGTTTAAATCCCGCTATTTAACCGATCCCGGGGCGCATCTGGAGATCCGCCGGTTTGCCCAGGGGGTCTACGGGGAACTGACCCGAACCGAGCCGGCCCTGATGGCCGAGGTCAGTTCGACGGTGGTCGGATGTCCCGCGGGTTGGGGCGAGGGACGAAGGGCACAGTATGCCGCCCTGATGGAGTCGGCCGGTTTCCCCAACGTCAGTGTCGTGCCTGAGTCCAGAGCGGCGTTCATGTATGCCCGGCATGCCCGCGGCCTGCGGGTCGATCCGGCCCTGATGCAGAAAAGCGCCATGGTCATTGACGTGGGCTCCAGCACCACGGACTTTGCCTATATTGTGGATGGCCATCAACAGAGCCTGTCTTTGTTCGGCGATGCCAATCTGGGCGGCGGGCTCATGGATGAGCGGATTCTTGAAAAGTGCGTGAACCGGTCCGGAGACCGGGAAAAGCTGCGGGAGGTCATGGAGGAGAGCCCTGCGTGGCGCAGCTACTGTGAACTCGAGGCCAGACGGATTAAGGAACGGTATTTCCTGGATGAGGAAAAATGGAAAGACGTTCCGCTGAAAAAGCGAATTGTGGTGTGCTATAAGGAAACCCTGTCCCTTGAACTTCAGATCGATGCCGAGATGGTCCGGGAGCTGATTACGGAGCCGATTTCGGCCATCGGGGGACGGAGCTTCCTGGGCTGCCTGCGGGACGCCCTGAAGGCGGCTGTCCGGGTCAGTCAGGACAATCCGGCACAGGTGGTCATCCTGACGGGCGGCGCATCGCGCATGACCTTTCTGCAGGAGGAGTGCCGGGAAGCCTTCCGCGACACCCTTCTGGTCATGTGCCCGGAACCGGAGTGTTCCATCGCCCGGGGGCTGGCCTACTGCGGCCGCATCGACGAAAACCTCCGGGTTTTCCGGAGCGAGGTGGCCTCGCTGGCCCGCGGCGAGGTGCTGAGTGCACAGGTGAACAGCAGTGTGCATGAACTGTATGAGCCGATTGCCAAAGCCCTCTATGATACGGCGGTGGAGAGTGTGGTGGATACGGTCAATCTGTGGAAGCGCGGCGGGATTGAGACGATCAATGATCTGGATGCCGTGCTGACGGAACGGATCTCAAAGGATTTTTCCGGTGAGGCGGTTCGTGAGCGCCTGACGGGGACCATCCGAGACTGGCTGGATCGGCTGACGGACCGTCTTCAGGACCGCCTGATGAATCTCTGCTACCGCTGCGGCATTCCGCCGGAACAGATGACCCTCAGCAACACCCATCTGGACACCGGCTTGAACCGCGTAGATCTGTCCCTGACAGATGCCATGGGAATGGATATTCTGTCGGGGATTATGGGGGTGGTGCTGGCCGCTGTCGGGGCAGCACTGTGCGGGGGCGGCGGTGTAGCCATTCTGGGTACCGGTCCGATCGGCATGATCGCCGGCGCCTCTGCCGGTCTCCTTCTGGCGCTCCTTGGAAAGTCGACACTGGAAAAAGCACTGAGATCTGTACGGATTCCCATCCTTCTTCGCAATGTGGTGACAGATAATGCCGTGCGCCATGGACTCAAACGGCAGGAAAAGGCCATTGAAGAGGAGATCATCCGGGCACTGGCCGATCCAAAAAACGGATTTGCCGCCCGGCTGACAGCAAGCCTGGCACAGACACTGGGGGCGCAGATGGAAAAAATGGCCAGAAATGCCGAAATGTCCATCACTGCCTGAGTCCTCCTTTCAGAGGAAAACCGCTGCATTGGAAATATGCAAACCTCAGATGCATTCAGCCTCCGCACCCCGTGCAAACGGGATGCGGAGGACTTTTTATCCGAAGGTCGCGGCAGGGCATCCCGTGTTTTCCCCGCCTGTCATGACGGCTGAGGGCTGAAACCGACAGATGATGCCGGCTTGCGGACAATGATCTTTATGTCCGGAAAGCCAGGTACAGCGGGATTGATTTCACCCCTGGCACCTTCAGTCCTCTTTCCGTTTCCAGCTTCCCTGTACCCCGGTTTTCGCACGGGAAGATCCGGATCAGCGGATACCTGTCCCGAAACGCCGCTCACGGAAAACAAAGATGCCGCCGGAGGCGGTGAGGGGGTGAAAATTCGTGAACAGGAACATTTTTGTGAAATATTTGTGAAATATTCCTGAAAGAAACGTTGCTCAGGGACTGGGAGTATCGGGGCGGATATGGTATAATCTTCATAATCCCATTCAATGAGTCCCTGAAAATGCGGAACGGACCGTTATGCACTGGCACTGCCGGCAAAAACCGGACGGCCGCGGGGACGATGCTTCAACATACAGCGGCGGCAAAGCCCGGGGGATGATATGATTGTCAAAAACGGCCTTGTATTTATTGACGGAGCTTTCCATCGGAAAAACATCCGTATTCTGAACGGACGGATTGCTGAAATCGGCGCAATGGAGGCGGAACCCGGTGAGAGCTGTCGGGATGCAGAGGGACATTATCTCCTGCCGGGGTTTGTGGATATTCATATTCACGCCTTTGGCGGAGCGGACTGCATGCGCGGGGAAGCGGACGTCCGGCAAATGAGCCGGGGCCTTCTTGAAACCGGTGTGGCGGCATTCGTTCCGACCACCATGAGCGAGGGGACAGAGAAAACCCACGCAGCACTGGCGGGGATTGAACGGGTGTGTCAAAAACCGGAGCGGTGCGGGGCAAGCGTCCTGGGCGCACACATGGAAGCGCCGTTTCTCTCACCTCAGTATAAAGGGGCTCAGCGTGCGGAATGTCTGCGGCTTCCTTCCATGGAGGCCTACAGGGAAATCACCGGGGATCTTTCCTGCGTACGGATGATGACCATTGCCCCGGAACTGCCGGGAGCGCTCCCGCTGATACGGGAACTCCGTGAACAGGGCGTCATCCTGTGTGCAGCCCATTCGGCAGCAACAGCGGAGCAGGTGCATCAGGCAGCGGATGCGGGCCTTACGCAGATCACGCATCTGTTCAATGCGCAGACACCGCTGCATCACAGGGAGCCCGGTGTGCCCGGTGCGGGCCTGGCGGATGACCGGCTTGCGGTTCAGGTCATTGCGGATGGCATTCATCTGCATCCGGATGTGCTTCGGATTGCGGCACTGTGCAAGGGGAGTCATGGAATGATTCTCATTTCGGATTCCATGGAAGCCGCCGGACTGCCGGAGGGAACGTACGAACTGGGAGGACAAAAGGTATTTGTATCCGGCGGCGCGGCCCGGCTTGAAAATGGCGTGCTGGCAGGTTCAACCCTGCTGTTGCATCAGGCGGTAAAGAACATGATCTGCCTGGCCGGCATTGCGCCGGAATGCGTGATTCCCATGGCTACCTCGACGCCGGCGGATTCCATCGGGGCATCCGAATATGGACGGATTTCAGTCGGCGCCTGCGGTGTGCTGGCGGAAATGAATCCGGATTGGGAATTTGTCACGACGGTCTGTGAAAGGGAATCACTGTAATTCATCTTAAAAAAGTGATGACATTTCCAGACGTTGACTTCCTTTCATCACCGTTGATTCGTATAAACAGGTATCTGGTGCCTGTCACAGGGTGTGGATGCCTCTGCCGCGAAAACATCGGTTTGTCAAAGGAATGCACCCGAAAACAGCGGTGCAAAAACCAAGCTCTTAAAGGAGGTTTCATGGAGCACGAACTGATCCTGAGGATTAATGAACTGGCGAAAAAGAAAAAGACGGTGGGTCTGACCGCAGAGGAAGCGGAGGAACAGGCAGCACTGCGCAAACAGTATATTGCCGAATATCGTGCAAATGTAGAGGCACAGCTGAAGAATGTGCTGGTGGAGCAGGAGGATGGTTCCTACAAGCCACTGGTGAAACATTGATTCAGTAAACGCGACCTTTGTCGGATACACCGGTACCTCACGGTTTTTCGAAATAACCCAATCTAGCAGAAAGTGAGAGAAAACAATGAGAAGAATTTTCCTGATTTTTATGGCGCTTGTCCTTGTCTGCGCAGGTGCATTCGCCGAGGGCGGAGTTGTTGAACTTGATGATGGTTCAACCGTCACGTATAACACGGGCGAAGACGGAAGCACCGACTTTTCGATCACCAATCCGGACGGGACAGCCTCCGGCAGTTCTTATGACAGTGAAACGGGCAGTTATACCGAATGGGGCATGGATGAGGACGGAAATACCTATTCGAAGACAACGCATTCAGACGGATCTGAATCCGGTTATACGTCCATTGCAGGCGGAAATATGACTGAATGGAACACCGACAGAGAAGGAAACCTGATCTCCACTACCTATAATACGGATGGTTCGAGCACGGGATATTATCTGCCGAAGTCCGGTGATGATTATACGGAGTGGAACGTTGACTCAAAGGGAAATACCAGCGGAACCGTATATAATTACGTCACGGGTGAAACCACCAACTTCTACGATCCGGCAAATCCCACGCCTACCCCGAGACCCAGCAACAAGAATACGAACAAGAACACCAACAGGAACACGAACACCAATACGGCTCCTGCCTATTATCCGGCCGTCAGCTCTGCCACCGGCCCGGCGTATATTGTCAGCAACGGAACACCGGTGAATGTCTATTCGTTCCCGTCTGCAGATGGTGCGGTGGTGGCACGTCTTGAAAACGGAACTCCGGTTAACGTGATCAGTTCTGTCAGCGGCTGGGCAGAGATCGCTTTTGGAAATATGACCGGACATGTGGATGCCCGCTTCATTTCCTTTACGGCGCCGGCAGCAGCAGTGGTTACACCGGTTCCGGCAGCTGCTCCGACAGTTGCTCCGGCTCTGGTTCCGACTGCCCAGGGTGCGGTAAAGACGGCGACGGAACAGTATGTGACGATGATTAAAATTCAGCCGGTAACGGTGAGCGTCCGTGTTCCCCAGGCGGGAGCAACGGTAACGCTGCGCTGGGCCCCCTCTGAAACAGAGCCGGCGATCAGCAACCTGGCTGAAGGGCATTCGCTGACGGCGCTGTCACTCAACACCGACTGGGTACAGGTCTTTGATCCGATGACCAATGATGTGGGCTTCATCCCGCGTGTTTTCGTAAACGGCCTGTAATCGGGCAGCCTGCCCGGATACAATGGAAGCTTACAAAACGATTCTGTACGCACACGATATCCCCCCATAGGGCGATGTCGGTTATCTGAATACAGAAAAACTGTTTTGTAAGCTTTCCGGGTTTTGTTTCTGTGTACCGTAATGGTTTTAAAGCAGGAACGTCTGATGCCGTATTTTTTCATATCTTCTTTGTGGGCCTCAATATGAGTCTTTTGCCGGACCTGCCTGGTTCTGGCCAATATTTGATAAACTGTCGCTGCGCGACAGGGCCACTTCTTTGTGGGCCTCAATACTGGTCTTTTGTCTGATTTCGGAGATCACTGTCAGATTGTGAATGAGGAAACAGAACGGCAAAAAAATGACGAAAGTCATCGGGATTGTGAGCAAAAATTTGAAGTCAATGATTGTGCAGATAGTCTGACAATTGAATAAAACAGGGAGGAAAAGAAAACCATGAAATCCAATGTAGTCAATATCCTGAACATGGATGAAGGGCATGAAAAAGCGATACGTGAGGTTAAGAAGGTTTCTGATTATGAAGGGCTGGGGCATAAGGAATCACTGCAGCTTCAGCTGCTGGCAGAGGAAATGCTGGGTCTTTTGAAAAGCGTGGCAGGCGATGTGAAGTCCAATTTCTGGATTGAGGCAGGACAGGGCTCTTTCTGTCTGTATCTGTCAACCAAAACGAATATGGATATGCAGAAGCGGGAGCAGTTCCTCTCCTCTTCCTCCACGGGAAAGAACGAAGAGGCAAACAGCTTTATTGGATACCTTCGGGATATGCTGGATGTCACCATGTATTCCCAGCCTTATCATTCGGAGGAACTGCCGGATGATGTGCTGGCGGACATTACGAATCGTGTGATCAGATGTTCAGATGAGGAATGGGACAGATACGAGCAGTCCACGCTGAAAAAACTGGCAGATACCATAAAGATTGGCATTCGTGGTGAAAATGTGGTCATAACGGTGATCAAGACATTTAAATAATCCGGGCATGAGCATTGCAAACCTCCCGTTTATTCGGACAGACGGAATCGATGCAATCAAAAACCGCTCTCGTTTGAGAGCGGTTTTTTGTATGGCGGGAACAGGGCTGAGTTATTCAGTGCGGTTCCGGGTCTGTGCGCCGGGCGTCCACGGTGCAGGTCCGCGTTCTCTTCCCGGCGCGGGAAAATCATTTTTCATCCGTTCAGAAGCTCTGCGGACTTCCTGACCGCTGATGTGAACGACATTCGGATGTTTGTTCTGGACTTCAGCCATGGCTTTATCATAACAGGTAATGAAATATTCGATGGCGTCCTTTACCTTGAGCAGGGCGGTACTTTCATCGCTTATTGACTGCATCAGGCGGGATTCGTTCATCACTTCGGCATCCGCATGGCTGATCTTATTGCGTACATTTCCGATATTGTAATACGCATACAAAACGTTTTCCAGCGTTTTCCTGCTGTCGCAGGCGGTGAAAGCCGTGATCAAAGCAGGATTTCGGTTATCGACGGAGTCAGCTCTCATCTGGGCATACAGACGCTGGGGATCTGTATCCTGGCTGCCCCGCTTGACGCCTGAACGATTATAGTTCTTGATGAAATAATGTTCAATGTTGTCCATCTTGTAATATTCGTGGGACTTTAACTCCAGACGCTTTTCGGCAAGCAAGGAAATGACCTGCGGCTTTTGAGCCTCATCATTGCAGTAGTAGAATATTCCGGATTTGACCAGATTATCCGGCGAATTGGATTCAATCAGCGTCAGTGTCTGCTGGTAGAACTGATGACGGTAAGCCCATTTGACCATGTCGATAAAAGGAATATCGCCATCGCCTTCCAGGAGTGTGCCGTAATCCTCTTTGATGCAGTCAGCAATCGCCGTGTAAATGGGAGCAACACTTTTAATTTTCTCCCAGAACTTTTTGTCATTGAACAGTTTTCTCAGACTAAGGATGCCTTTTTCCATTTCAGGGACGTTGCACAGGGAAAGACCGACATCGACATGACGCATGGAATAAACCATGGTGTCAACCATGTCATCTTTCGCGGAGTACCTTTCCCAGAGCTGGACAATGATGTCTGCTTTTCCATAATTCAGGAAGGCACGGATTGCATGAAACAGATCTGCAATTCCAAAACTGGAAGTATCATCGCGGACGATACTGGACATCCGTCTTGGAAGGTTCTGTATCTCGTAGATTTTTTTCAGATGAAAGATTTTTTTCGGATGGGCAACAAGGATATCCAGCATGTTCAGCAAAATATAAGAATCAGAGGCATCATCACTGTTAATGGAAACATACAGATTGATGTTATTCTCATCTTCAAAGTTATTGAAAGCCTCTTTGTATCCATCCTCCGGGATAAAATGCAGGCGGACATCATCATTGATGGGCAGAAGATCGAGTTTTACAGATGCCTTCAGTGATCTGTACAGATAGCTCTTCAGCCATTGTGTGCAGAGAACGGAATAATCATCCAGTTCCGGAAAAGTGGTGAAAAGAGAAGACCAGAAGTCTGCATAGATTTTTTCATTGGTTGAAAGGACATCAAACAGACGGTTGAGTTTTTTGCCCACGGTATCTGCATGATCTTCCTGATATTTCTGGATAAACGAGGTCAGTTTCCCCCGAACTTCCTCCGGAAGGAGTCGGTCTTCCTCTTTCTGATCACGATTAACCTCATCAGCAAACTGGGCCAGACGATACTGGAGCAGCTGATAAGTCGAAAAATTTCCGCTGTCCTCGGAATACAGGTTTTTTCCGTACCGGATGGAGACGGTGCTGGATTCTTCGCTGCTATAGGATGTATCGGTATTGCCAATGATGTAAATATCATCAATGGGGTGCCTGGCAAGGATGACTTTAATTCCGGCCTCCGTATCAAGAAACGCATCACAATAATCAGAATCGTATTCATTTTTTACGGAAAAAAACCGAAGCGGCAATCCATTGGCTGCACTGCTCAGAGTGGTCAAAAGGATATTTCGGGACATGGTACTATTCCTCCTGGTTCCATATTTGGAATGGTGATCAATACTTGGGGATAAGCGCGGATGAGTCTGCCGCAGGGTGCGATGCCGGAGGCGGCGTCCTATTATCATTGGTTTTACTCAAATTACAGGTATTGTAACAAAAAGTTTCCGAAAAGGAAATTGAACTTGACAATCTGGAACAATTTCGGTGCTGCTCCGGTCTGCCGCGTACTGGCCGTTATGGCTCCTCCGCGGGGGCGGCGGAGGTGCTTTCAGTGCCGGTGAAAGCAAGCAGATCATAGTTGATGTGGTCAAACAGATCAGGACAGGATTCGATCATGGATCTGGCACCTGCCGTTACGCGGACTACCTCATCCTGCCCGAAGCGGGTGAACAGGGAGATGTACTTTTTAAGATCGGCCGGTGTGAATGCTTTAATATCCCGGATGAGGCGCAGACTTTCCTCGCGTGTCTCCCGTTGGTTAATCTTATCCTGAATTCCTCTCAGCGCAGTACTCAGGGGGCCGATGGGGGCGTTTACTTTGCTGTACGCGGAAATCTGATATCCTTCAAGTTCGCTTTCGGTGATGGAAAGATTCTGCAGGAAATCCGCGGTGCTGGCATAGACCTGATAGGTTTCAGCGACTTTCGGATCCCGGTAGGAGTAGAAACCGAACAGATAGTCATCCTTCAGGCAGTAACCGCCGTAGGCGCTGTTTTTGACACGCAGCTCGGGATACAGGAACTTGTCATTGAGAATTTCCTGGATGACCTGCAGGCCGCCGTCATCTCTGTCAAACCCGGCTGCCTCAAGATCCACGGCGGCAATGTTATAGACGATATTTCCGCCCGTGACGATGGCGCTGTGTCTGGGGGCCTCCGGCAGCATCGCGGTGTAATCAAATGATTCGTGCCTGGCCTTGTCAAATCGGCCGAGCAGCTGATAGCCGAGGGTTGAGGAACGAAGGAGATTCTCCTGATTGCCCATGATGCCAAGGAGAGCGCCGTTCCGATTCAGCACCAGATCACGGAACGTTTCAAATTTAACGGTCAGCTCGTCCAGTTCGGCATCCGTCATTTTACTGACTTTGTCCAGGTAGCGAATGTATGCATCCCCCTTCAGATACTTTACCAGGTTTGAGGAACCTGAGAACGGGGAGAAGGCCGCATAGACACCCAGAGAGAGCGCCGAGGAACTCAGAGAATTGGTAAAGGCGGCAACCTGCTGCGCGGCGTCATTGCGGATAAACGCATAATCACTGAAATCGGTATGATACAGGATATTCTCAATCAGCGCAAAGCTCTCCTCAAGGAGATCCGGGAGCGTGTACCAGGAGGTTCTTGCCTGAACGACATATTCCCGGGTATCCTTGTCCTCGACAATATAGGTTCGCAGGAAGGAGGCGCCGGCGGAGACCCGGTTCAGTTTGGAGGGCAGGGAAATGCGGGGGTGGAGATCGGTGCCGAGCTTTCCCAGCAAATTGGAAAACTCCAGGTAGGCAAACAGATCTTCAAACGGGATCACATCCGAACGGGTAATCAGGTCGATACGGGTCAGCGGAGAGTCGACCTCGGAGGTAATCAGGCGGATGCCGTCCAGGGAGGTTTCCGCTGCTTCTTTATAGGAAACCTCTTCCGGCAGAGAACGGACGCTCAGTGCATTCAGGGATTCCGGCATAAGGATTGCGTTGCTCTCCTCGACAAATGCATGGTAGTCTTTCGTCTTTTGAATCAGTGCCTCTACTTCCTCCGGGGTCATGGCGGCTTTCATGTCATCCAGCTGCCGGCGCAGGGCGGCGTCTTTCTCTTCCCTGAGCCCCGGCGTTGGAACGGTGATGGCCATGATCGAGGTATTGAGATCGGTCCAGTATTTTTTCGCTGTCCGGTTCAGATTGTCTACGGTGATCCGCTGATCCAGGGATCGGTTGAATCCCGCTGTCATCTTCCATGCATCCGGGTCGCCCAAAATGTACTGCGATGAAATGATCTCATCTGCGAGGGAGAGATAGACTGAGGAGTCATCCAGCTCCATCAGATCGGAGAAGCGGTTATTGGTCAGAATGGCATTAAGCACATCCTCATTCACACCGCTGCGAAGGACCTCAGCCAGTGAGGTTTCGCAGATGGTGCGAAAGTTGTCTTTATCTGATTCATTGAGGCCGCTTCCAGTAAAGGTGAGGGACATTTTCCGGTCAGGGTTCCAGGAAACGGCGGTCGAGCATGATGCCCCGGGCAGCTGCTCCCGTGTCTTCTGCATAAACGGGGAAGCTTCATCATTCAGGTAATACGCGAGATAGCGGAGAACCGCCAGATCATTATAGTCCGCCCGGGTGACATCAAAGGGATAGGCAAAGTACATGATGGCACCGTTTTCCGTCGGCGTCCCTTCCTCAACCGGATAGGTGTAAATCTTCTCATGATAGCCGGGGGCAACAGGAGTGTATCCCGGATCCTCAAACAGGATGTCCTTATGATCATACCGGGAAAGATAACGGGTATTCAGCAGCTCAAGGATGCGCGGAAGGTCGAGATTGCCGGACAGCACCATGGTGGCATTGGACGGGTGATAATACGTTTCGTGAAACGCCCGGATCTTTTCAAGGGTCAGCTCGGGAATGTGTTCAGGATCGCCGCCGGAAATACTGCTTAAATAGCTTCCCGGCCAGAGCGTGCGCATGAAATTGTAATAGGCCATGCGTTCTTTGGAGAGTGCGCCCAGCATTTCGCTGTAAACGACTCCCTGAATGGAGATGGGGTCTTCCCTGTCATTCAGTTCATAACGAAATGCCTCACGCATCATGGCGTTGGGATTGGAAATGGCAAGCGGCTCTGTCAGGCCGCTCATATAGAAGTCTATGTACTGGATCAGCTGTTCCTCCGAAATGGAGGCCATCTTGTAATTCGTTGAGTAGGTGGAGGTGGAGGCATTGAGATACGTATTGCTGGTTTTGGCAGACATTTCAAAGAAGGTGTTGGCGCCGGGGTATTTGACACTGCCGCCCAGTGTGGCGTGTTCAAAAACATGGGCAATTCCGGTATCATCATAAATCGGCGTATGGAAGGACACGGTAAAGGACCGGTTGGTATTGTCATTGGCCAGCCAGAAGAGGACTGACCCAGTTCGGATGTGCTCGAGTTTGACGACGCTGGTGAGATATTCATCCCAGTCGGAGACATCTCTTACGATAAAACCGTGTATGTTCGTTCCGGTTTCGGGAATTTCAAATTCTGTCGGTGGTTCAGCCACTGCAGCAAGTACCAGGGAGATCATCACAAGAAGGATGATCAGAAAAGTGCTTTTTTTCATCTTCCGGGGTTCCCCTTTCGCTGACTTGAATTGTTCCGGAGAGGCAGTCTGATTCGTGCTTTGTTCGCTTTCAGGTGCACTGCCAGAATTATTTCGGCAGGTTAATGATCTGAATGCGAATCCGGATGTCTTTATCAATGAAACATTTTAAACACCTGAAAGGAAATTGGCAAGCCGGATTTGACGGCTTTCTTTGCAAACCACGGAGGACTCAGGCAGGAACAGTTTGAAAGAAGAACCGGAAATACAGGAATCTGAACCCCTCAATCTACAAACCGAAAAGTGTTTTAAAATTCCGTTGAAATCTGCCCCCGCTTCTGCTACACTTTCGTCATGTCTTTATGTTCACGTGCAGGATTTATACGCGCTGGCAGGCCGAACCATGAGACAGGAACTTCGGTTTCTCAGATTATTCAGGAACAATGGAGAACTGGGAATTGGCAAAGCAGGATCTTCCTCCTCAGCCGCAGCCCGGTTTTTTGGCACCGCAACATTTTCAGTGCTCATATTTGACAAATCGACGCTACGCGTCGATCCCGCTCCTTTGAACCGAATTGCTCTGCTCATGTAAAAAGGAGACGATGTTTTATGATGGATGATGTCCCGAATATTGTGCTAGTTGTTCCGCATCCGGATTATACGGTATCTGTTTATTTTGTGGATGGGAAAATCGTTGTATATGATGTCAAGCCCAAGCTTGGAAGAGGCGTATTCCAGAAACTTCAGAATCAGGATGTTTTTATCAATAAATATAAGATCATGAATCATACATTAGCCTGGGATTTGAACGGAAACAACGACGCAGCGGGCTGTATTGACATTGATCCGGATACATTGTATGCGCTTGAACATGTTGCAGATGGACATGAAGCCGTGTAAGCAATGGGCACCGGTAAACTCTATGCAAAATGGACATGACAGTCATACGGAATAGAAATACACTTTCTCAGCCAGCCAGAGCATAACTGCACCCTTTAGCTTCTTATAGCTGCGAGGCTTTTGAAACTGAATACACTATTCGTGATGGATAACCGTCGGATTTGATGGGGAAAGGCCCTGTCAGATCCGGCGGTTTTATTATCAATAAGCATGACAACAAGGGGGAGGCCTGGTGAAAGAGAAAAAGCAATCGGAAAGGAAGCAGCTGAGCGTTTTACTGGTACTGGCACAGGTCATCGGACTGGTGTCAGGGATGAGTGTAATGGCATATGCGGATATCGCCCTTGTTGCCTGCAAAACGGCAACGGTGGATGGAACAACCCACGCCGTTACATTCATTAATCGACAATGCACGAACCACACCGTTGCACCACCGACACCACTGCATTTGCAAATGGCAATCGGTGGATATGTTAGAATTAAGACTGACGAAGATGATGAGGAATATGAGGGCTATACCATCAGCAATTCGGTCGTTCAAGGGGCAATGTGACGGTAGGTGGCGGTAATGTCATAACAAAGCGTGGAGCCAGCATGCTTTTTTGAAAAGACACATAATGAACATATCTGAGATAGACGGATCATGCGAAATCCCTGTTTTTTGAAAAAAATTACTGGACAGTTTGCCTGAGAACAGGTAAAATAAAATAGGAAATCCGAAAGAGACAGAGTGCATGGAAATACATCGGCTGCCCAAATGCAACTTTTTTCTGACAGGGAACGTTTTTGTACGTATAAACTGTCAGAAAGGATGCGAAATTCTGCAGCGGACCGTGAGGGGCTGCGGATGGGCGAAAACGGCATCCATCTGTTTCTTTTGAAAAAACCGTCTGTTTCGCCGCCGGGTCGGACAGAGTGAAAAAGGGAAACCCAGAAAAAGAAAAAGGAGGAGATCTGAAATGAAAAAAGTTGTTATCGCTGTTCTGGTTGTTCTGACAATGGTATTTGCACTGAACGCAGTGGCAGAGAACAAGATTTCACTGGAGGATGCCAAGAAAACAGCGCTTGATTATGCCGGTGTAAAGCCGGAAAATGCGACTTTCATCAAGGCACATCTGGACTGGGACGATGGACGGTCGGTTTATGAGATCGAGTTCTTTGATGACAGCAGCAAGTATGAGATGGACGTGGATGCCAACACCGGCAGCATTGATGAGTTTGAAAAAGAAACGTTCCAGCGTGATTTTGCGGCTCAGAAGCTGACAAACGATGAGGCAATGCAGGTAGCTCTGGCAGACGCCGGACTGAAACCGGAAGATGTCCGTGTGAAGAAATCCGAAATGGATGAGGACGACGGAAGGCTGGTCTATGAGATTGAGTTCTATGCCAATGGGCTGGAGTATGAGTATTCCATCGATGCTCAGACCTGCACAATTACCGAAAAGAGCATAGAGAAGGACAGCTGAGCTGTACCCCGGACCGTTTAGACATTCATCAGACCATCCGGACAACGGCCTGTTTTCCTGAGTGATTCAGGAGGCGGGACGGTTCGGATGGTTGATTTTCTTTTGAATATGTCTTTGCCCGTTTTGCCTCTGCAAATACTGAACTGCCCGGTTCACGTCGAAGGAAGATGTTTGTGAATAACCGAGGTAAACCCGGAAGGGAGAGGTACAGATGATAAAAAACAAACCGTCTATCCCCCGCTTTGATATGATTAACTGCGTCCTGTGCAAGGATCCTCCCTGCAGCCGGGCGTGTCCGCATATGAATCCCGGAGAGCTTCTGCGCAGCATCTGGTTCCGGAATGAACAGACAGCGGCCGGACAGCTGCCGGAGGAGAATCCCTGCCTGATGTGCAGCAAGGACTGTGAAAGGGCCTGTGTCCGGTCCGGAGATGTTCCGATCCGTGACCTGGTCAACCGTCTGTATTATCAGGTAAAACCGGAATGTGAAACACCTCTTCCGGACAACGAGGATCGGCTTCGCTGCGATCTGTGCGGCATCGAGCTTGAAAATCCGTTCCTGCTTTCCTCCTCTGTGGTAGCCAGCAGCTATGACATGTGTGCCAGGGCTTTTGAGGCCGGATGGGCAGGTGCAGCCTTTAAGACCGTTTCGACAATCGATATTCATGAGGCGTCGCCCCGTTTCTCGGCAATTGAGGGGGACAACGGGGAGATTATTGGCTTTAAGAATATCGAACAGCTTTCGGATCACAGTGTCCCGGAAAATATGGATATATTCCGCAGGCTGAAGGAAAACTATCCGAATAAGCGCATTCTGGCGTCCATCATGGGAAAGAATGAGTCAGAGTGGGCGGAATTGGCTTATTTGTGTGAAAAGAACGGAGCAGATGCGGTTGAACTGAATTTCTCCTGCCCCAATATGGCTGCCGGAGGGACGGGCAGTGATATCGGTCAGGTTCCCAAACTGGTGGAACGGTTTACAGCGGCCGCCAAGTCAGGGTGTTCGATTCCTGTACTGGCCAAACTGACGCCGAACGTTGAAAGCATGCGTTACGCGGCAGAGGCGGCCAAGCGCGGCGGAGCGGATGGAATTGCAGCGATAAATACCATCAAGTCCGTGGTTGGCGTGGATATTCACACGTTTGTTTCCGCACCGGCTATTCATGGCATGAGCTCCGTGGGCGGATACAGCGGAAAGGCGGTCCGGCCGATTGCCCTTCGCTTTATTTCAGAAATCGGCAAGGATCCGGAACTGAAGGGGATGCACATCTCGGCAATGGGCGGGATAGAGACCTGGCAGGATGCACTGGAGTATCTCCTGATGGGCGGGAATTCCATTCAGATTACCACCAGCGTGATGCAGTACGGATACCGGATCATTGATGACCTGAAGGCAGGACTCAACCTGTATCTGGCAGAAATGGGCTTTTCCTCCGTTAAAGAGGTAATGGGCCTGGGACTGGACTTTGTGAGCCATACCACCGATGTGCTTGAACGGGACACGATTGTCTATCCTTCCTTTGATCATACACGCTGCATCGGGTGCGGACGGTGTGAAATTTCCTGTTCAGACGGCGGACATCAGGCGGTTCTGCTGAATAAGGATCGCAGGCCGGTGCTTAACGGGAAAAAGTGTGTTGGCTGTCATCTGTGCATGCTGGTCTGTCCGCAGGGGGCTATTTCGCCTCTTTCCAGACGGGTCAGCAAACAGAAGGGATAAGCCCGGGCCGCGTGCTGGCTATTCTTAAAGAAAGAGGGGTACTGAAGAGTTGCGCAAACGGTTTTTTCCCCTGACGGGATTCTTTCTTGCGATGGCTTTTGCAGGCCTGTCCATGGCGGAAACATCGTATTCAGCACAGAGTTACAGTGCGCAAACCTCCTCCGGAACGGAATCGGATGGGACAAACCCGAACAATGCCGATCTTTCGGCCGAGGATGTGGCCTGGCTGACCCAGGTATATGGTGTTTCTCAGGGAGAGATGACCTCCCTGCCCAGTGTTTACAGTACCTCAACGGAAAACAGCACGTATCTGCCAAAAGCCGGTCAGGCTGAATCCGGAGCCATACAGGCACAGCAAAGTGCTGATGCGGCAGGGATATCACCGGCTTCCCCGCAGACCGGCGGGACAGCAGGGATGACATCCGTTCCCCAGCAGACAGACGGAACGGCAGGAGGGACAGCGCTTCCTCTGCAGACCGGCGGGACAGCAGGGATGGCACCAGCTTCCGTGCAGACAGGCGGAACAGCAGAGATGACGCAGGCTTCCCCGCAGACAGGCGGAACGGCCGGTGGAACAGCACTTCCTCCTCAGACCAATGGAACGGCAGCCGGTGCAGGCAGCGTTTCGGGGCAGACGGAGGGACTGAATACCGTCCCGAACCAGGATGCAGGGAGCGTGATGGTGCCGGTCATGGGGGCGTTTCTGGATGGCACGGTACTGAATGTCGGCGCTGAAATCACCATCGGGCTCGCGGACAGATCGACGATTGAGGTCAGTCCGGAGATCTGTTCCGTGGTTTCCGGCGGGGCAATCGGATATGGATTTGCCTGCCGCGTCTTTTATGAGCGGGTAAAACAGGACACAAATACCTATGTGGACCGGTTTACGCAGGTGCTGGTTTACCCGCAGCTGATCAATGCGGGAGCGAAAGCAACGCCGGCTCCTGCAAAGAAATCCTCAGACTCCGGATCAGCTGGCAGCCGAAGCACAAATAATGCGGTATCGGATTATTCCGTCGATGTGTACGATAATTCCGCTCAGACAGCGGAGGACGACGGTTTTGACGGGGAGGCCTGGAACGAAAAGGATGAGTATTCGGAAACGGCATGGGACAGTGAGGTTTATCCGGAGGCCGACAGTGAAGCCTATTTGGAGGGGAATGACTGATCAGGACAGGAAACCATCATGGTTTCAGGACCGGGTCATCAGTGATCGCTTTCGCCTCTGAGGCCGGAGCAGCATCCGCGTTACCCTAAGAGGAAACACAGGGAAAGAATTCACCGGGAATGGTCCGCGGTGAGTTTTTTCTGCGGCAGGTACATTGAACAGAAACAGAGGAATCCGGGATGATTGATAAAACTCGGGCAGCTGAGGTGTTTCATGCCTATACGGAGCAGTATGATTCCGGAAACAGCATGATACGGAGCAAAGCGGATCACACGATGCGTGTGGCATCTCTGTGTGAACGGATTGCCAGAGGCTGCCAAATGGATGAGACGGATACGGGCTTTGCCTGGTATCTGGGTCTCCTTCACGATATCGGACGCTTTGAACAGGCACGCATTTATCAGACCTTTGTCGACGATGCCTCGGTGGATCATGCGGAATTCGGTGCGGATCTTCTGTTCAGGGAGGGCCTGATCCGCTCATTCCCGCTGGACGGGATTCCGGAAAACGGGATGGAAATCATGGAAACAGCCATACGCCAGCACAACAAGCTGTCTCTTCCTGAACGTCTGGACGCGCGGACGATGACGTTTTGTCAGATCCTCCGGGATGCGGATAAAGTTGATATTTTCCGGGTGATTACTGAGCTGCCCTTTAAGAAAATTGTGGGCAGCCGGAAAGACCTGTTCGGTGAGGCAGACGGCGCCTGTGATGAGGTAATGGCCTGTGTCTATGCGCATCGCTGCGTTCCGAGAAACATCCGGAGAAACCGGTTTGACTGCCGTATCTCACACGGGTGCATGGCATTTGAACTGGTTTTCGGGACAAGCAGGGAAATTGTCCGGGAACAGGGGTTTCTTGAGCAGATTCTGGGGGAGGTGGATAAGGACGGAAACCGGTTGTGGAGCGAGAAAGAATGTGAACAGCTGCGAATCCTGAGGCACGAGATAGAGCGGGCGTGGGCCCTGGAAAACGTGCGTTGACGGGACATAAACAAACGGGTGAGAATGATCAAAACGGTGCCATGCCTGTGCCGTTTGATGGGAATCAGAAAGGACAAAAAAGTGGATATTGATATTTTGCTTGCACTGCAGGAGTTCAGGAACGGAGTCGGAGGGAGTCTGACCAGTTTTCTTTCAAAGATGACGTTCTATGGTGAATTGAGTACGGCAATCATTCTGATGGCAGCCATTTACTGGGCCATCAGCAAGGAATTTGGAACGTATCTGTTGATGGGCTGGAGCGGAAACCGGATTGTTAACGGCTTTCTGAAGGTGACCGCCTGTGCCTACCGTCCGTGGATTCGGGATGCACGCATTGTGCCGTACGGCAATTCAATGACGACGGCGACGGGGTATTCGTTTCCCAGCGGTCATACCATGAATGCGACATCGGTCTTCGGCGGCACGCTGCTGAGGAAAGACATGCCGGGTGCGCTTCGGATCTTTGCGGGATGCATCATGGTTCTGGTGGCCTTCAGCCGTATTTTCCTGGGCGTTCATACCCCGCAGGACATTCTCGTCGGTACAGTGGCTGGTCTTGTGGTGATGGGACTGGTCATGAAGATGATGCAGTGGCTTGAGGCGCATCCGGAAAAGGATATTCTGGTTCTTGTCATTGGAATCGCCTGTGCCGTGGCGGTAGCCATATATGCCGCCGTCAAGCCGTATCCCGTTGACTATGATGCAGAGGGAAAGATTCTTGTCGATGGCGCAAAGATGGCCAATGATACCTTCAAGGGCGTTGGCTGGTGTGCAGGTTTCCTGGTCGGATGGATTCTTGAAAAACGGTTTGTTGGCTTCACGACAGAGGTATCCATGAAGACGCGCTGTGCCCGGATCTGCATCGGTCTGTTCATCTATTATGCCCTTACGCTGGTGCTCGTTCCGCTGCTTGTGAAAGGAATCACCGGACCTGCCAACGGCATGATTACAAGTTTTATTCAGCTGTTCTATATTTCCTTCATCTTCCCGTGGGGAATCAAGCACTTTGAGAAGCCGGAAGGGAAAGCAGTCTCTGCCAGATAAGGCAGACGGAGCAGCGCATGGCGTTTCTCAGATAAAAAACCTGCAGGCAAGGCCTGCAGGTTTTTTATTTATGGAATGTCCGGAGTTTTTTGCGCCTTGTCAGACACTATTTCTGCGCCTCGGAGGGCGTGGCATCTGCCGGGGTTTCTCTGGTGCGAACCAGATTGCCGGAGGCATCAAGGACAGGTTCTTTGTCTTCAATGAGTTCACAGACGGAGCTGTGAATGAATCCGTAACCGCCGCTTTTGGTCTCTACCTCATACCAGACATCCGGTTCGGTATACCAGAGAACATTCCGGTAAACATACACACAGCGAAGGACTTCTCCGGGGCCGATGCCGGTGAGCGCCGGGCTGTCTTCAAAGGAGGGATGTTCCCGGATCAGGCAGCGGTCCGGCAGATAGACCCAGCGGGGACGGGCACCCTCGACCGGATCATAGGGAAACGCATTGCTGGCGCTGACATAGCCGAGGGTTCCGTCCGGCATGGCAATTTCCCAGTAGCCTGACATCTTTTCCCTGCTCAGAAGCGGATAGGTCTGCATCTTTCTGGCCCAGCCCATTCGCGCACTGTCGGAACGCGGCTTGCGATGGATGAGCAGATTCTGCTGGGGATTAATCCAGACATATCCGACGGTACGCTCTTCGACATTCTCGATGACCGGTGAGGTATAATTCTCGGGAATGAAAGCATGCTGTCCGTCATCGAGACGAATGAGAAGCCACCAGGGATGAGCCTTGGTGCCGTCTCCGCGTACCCGGGCCAGAACACTGTACTGCCGTCTCATTTTTGCCCAGCCTACGAAGCGGCTGTGGCCGGTAGGACGGACATAGGCGGCCACGTTTTTTTCATGACGGATGGTGATTCTCTGGTTTGCCTGTTCGCCGTCCGCCTGTGCCAGTACGGGCAGGAAGAGAAACAGAAGAGACAGGACCAGAATGAAACGTGTCAGGAGCTTTTTTGCCTTCACGGAATCGTGCCTCCTTCCAGAGTCAGGAATCATTGACGAGAACGGAAATCAATGTCTTAGCAGATAGCATTTTATCGTAAATTCAGAGCGGTTGCAAGGGTCTCTCAAAAATCGTCCGGAGGGAAACGGCAGCCTGAATGGGAAACGTGACGCATACAGGGCAGGGCGCCCCGGTGATTCATTCAGGCCTGCAGAATGCGTTTGACAATCTGGAACGGAAAACTATCCGTGCATGGAATAATGGGTATCCTCGTCGATCATCTGAACCATGACATCTGCGATTTCCGGATCGAACTGGGTGCCCCGGCAGCGGATGATTTCGCTGCGTACCTGTTCCTGCGGGCGGATGTTTGAGTAGGCGCGGTTGGAGGTCATGGCATCATAGGAATCCGCAACACAGATAATGCGGGCTTCCTCGGGAATGTTTTCCCCGGAAAGACTGTCCGGATAGCCGTGGCCGTCATAGCGTTCATGATGCCATCTTGCCCCGATGGCCAGTGCCGGCAGTTCCTCAATGTTCCGGAGAATTTCATGGCCGACGACCGGATGTTCCTTGATTTTCTTAAATTCTTCATCGGTCAGGCGTCCGTTTTTATTGATGATGTTTTCCGGAACACCGATTTTCCCGATGTCATGAAGAAGACCCATGAGGTAGATTTCCTGCTGTTCCTGCTCACTCTTTCCCATTCGGCGTGCAATTTCCTTTGAATACTGGGCAACGCGCTGCGAGTGACCGCTGGTGTAATGATCTTTGGCATCTACTGCCTTGGCCAGGGCCAGCATAAAATCCTGTGTCAGATGAGCGGTGCGTTTCTCATTTTCAAGGATCCGGCGGATATAAAGAGACATATCCCGGACCATTTTCTGCAGACTGTGATAAAGACGTTCAACCTCATCACCGGTATGGATGTTAAGATCCGGAAGGACATCGGTCCGGTTCTGTTCATCCGTATTGAAATACTCCTGCATCAGGTGGGACATGGCGTTGACCGGGCGGACCACATTGTTGAGAATAAACTGGTTGAAAAAGTAGGCGATGGGGATGCCGGTGCAGATCATCATGAGACCCAGCTGCAGGTTGTGCTGCCATCTGCTGATCAGATACCGGAGGCTGAAAGGAATATTCTCACCGGCGGCTAAAAACAGATTGGTGCAGAGGATGGCCGCCAGGGTGAGCAGGAGAGTTTCAAACAGCGACAGAAAGGTTATCCGGCGTGCGAGAATGTTGACGCTGTGATCAAGGCACTCCATTCCGGAGATAAATGCCTGCTGAATGTGCGCCGGAGCGTATTTCATGAACAGATGGATGATCCCGGAGGCAAGGATGACCTCAGGGGCGGCAATGAGCAGCAGGCGGGGGAATGGCTGCCCGTAATAAATCGTGTTGGTTTCGGGGAGCGGCAGAACAGTAAAGAAAAGATTCCAGAAAAATGCCAGAGAAGCGGTGAGAATACAGGCACTGAGCAGGGCTTTCGGCAGCGAACGAAACCATCCCTTGTATGACAGACCGGAGGTGATCATGACCAGAAACAGATAGATGGATACGGTGTACAGGGATGGATTGCTGCTGGTGCGGATGATCTCACCGATAAACAGGAGAACAAACGTGATGAGGCCGCAGCCCAATCCGCCGATGCCCGCGGCAAGGATGACAAACGCATCGGTAAATGCAAAGGAAAATCCGCCGGCCTTTATGATGCTGCTGAAGGACGTCAGGCGTCCCAGAACGACAAGGCCGGCACACAAAACGGCCAGAAGGAGCGTGGGCAAAAGGGGCTTCTTATGCAGACAACAGGATTTTATCATGTGTGACCTCTTTCTGTGAAAACGATCCGTACAGGCATGAAACGAGCTTGACAGACAGGGATGAGACGGGATGGACAACGGCCTTTGTCCTGCTGAAACTGACGGCCTGATCGCGGCCATGGACAGGCAAAGGTGAAAAAGGCTCCTTCCTTTCGGCTTTCTGATTCACAGAACCCGGAAAGGGAAGGAGTTCGGCTGTCGGGAGAAGGAGGACAACAAAGAAATGGTCTGTCCGTTCAACATTTTCCGGTTTCTTTACAATGCAGTGAGGCCTGCTGAATCTGGCAACAACCTCAACGGGGAAGCGGTCATCTGTCCTTTTCCTGGAAAGTCAAATTCTTTCTGCACCGGTTCAGTATCAGGAATCCGGCAGCGTATTGTCACTGGCATTCGGATGATATGCTGGAGATATAATAATCATTTTCGGCGCGATTGTCTACTGCACCTTTCACACGAAACACATAAACTGCAGGAAATGCGCCAGGGCGAAGGACAGTCGGATGGTCTTCATTCATGTTTCTTTCGGGCGGCGATATGGCCATCGCCTGTTTTGTTTTCCTGTCCCAGTTTTTGGGGAAAACACGGTTTTTCGCCGAAAGAGATTGACAAAAGAACGAAATAAACTATAATGAAGCTACTTGTCGGATGACGGGGAACATGTCTGCGAAAAAGCGGCACAAGAGAGCATGGATCATAGGCTGGGAGTCCGTGCTGCTGGCATTTGCAGGTACCATCTTCTGACGGCAGGCGGTTCGTGGCCGTTATCCCACATGAGAAGAGGTAATTACAGCAAGCGGGGTGGAACCGCGGATGCATCCGGCATTCGTCCCTAGAGAGGGGTGGAATGCTGTTTTTTTGTGCCCAAGGCCAGCGCAGCGAAAAAGAAAAAGGAGCAAGGAAATGAAAATTATCTACAACGACGGCCATGTTGCCGAGTGCCCCGCTGAGGAGGAACTGGAGGTTCTGCGTCATTCCGCGGCGCATATTATGGCTCAGGCGGTGAAGCGTCTGTATCCGCAGGCACACTTTGCCTATGGCCCTGCAACGGAAAAGGGATTCCATTATGACATTGATCTGGGCGATGTCAAGCTGGGGGATGAAGACCTGCCGGCAATTGAAAAGGAAATGCAGAAGATTGTCAAGGAGAATCTGCCTTTCAAGGTTTATCCGCTTCCGCGCGAGGAAGCGGTCCGGCTGATGCAGGAACGCGGAGAGATCTATAAGGTTGAGCACATTGCGGATCTGCCGGAGGATGCGGTCATTACATTCTATCAGCAGGGCGACTATATTGATATGTGCGTTGGCCCGCATCTGACCTATACCAAAGCGCTGAAGGCGTTTAAACTGACGACCATCAGCGGCGCCTACTGGAAGAACGATCAGAAAAATAAGATGCTGACCCGCATCAACGGGGTTGCATTCCGCAATACCGAAGAGCTGGCCGCCTATGAAAAAGAGGTTGAGGAGGCAAAGGCACGGGATCATCGCCGGATCGGCAAGGACATGAACCTGTTCATGGTGGATGATCTGGTGGGCCGCGGTCTGCCGATGTTCCTGCCCAAAGGCTATACCCTGTGGCAGCAGCTGGAAAACTACATCCGGGATAAGGAAGTGATGCTGGGATATCAGCATGTACTGACTCCGTGTGTCGGAACAGTCAACCTGTATAAGACCAGCGGACACTGGGAACATTACAAGGACAACATGTTCCCGGCGATGGAGGTGGAAGGCGAAAGCTTTGTCCTGCGGCCGATGAACTGCCCGCATCACATGCGCATTTATGCCAACCGTCCCCGGAGCTATCGGGATCTTCCGATCCGTATCGCTGAAATTGCACACGATTTCCGCTTTGAGGCGAGCGGTACCCTGAAGGGAATCGAGCGCGGCCGTCATTTCTGCCAGAACGATGCGCACCTGTTTGTGACACCCGAGCAGATCAAGGACGAGGTCGCCAGTGTGGTGGACCTGATCTTCAGCACCTATAAGGATTTCGGCATTACGGATTACCGCTGTGTTCTGTCCCTCCGTGACCCTGAGGACAAAACCAAATATCATCAGGATGATGCCATGTGGGAGAAGGCAGAAAATGCGCTCCGTGAGGTTCTGAAAGAGCTGAACATTCAGTTTACGGAGGAAATCGGTGAGGCTGCCTTCTACGGCCCCAAGCTGGATGTGAATGTCAAGCCGGCCATTGGCGCGGAGTATACGCTGTCTACCTGTCAGCTGGATTTCTGCCTGCCGGCCAAGTTTGATCTCAAGTATATTGACAAAGACGGTTCCCTGAAGACGCCGGTGGTTCTGCACCGCGCGATCCTGGGCAGCCTGGACCGCTTTATGGCGTACCTGATCGAGGAAACCAAGGGCGTGTTCCCGGTATGGCTTGCGCCTGTGCAGGTCAAGGTACTGCCGGTCAGCGACAAGAGCATGGACTATGCGGAGAAGGTTTACGGTGCCCTGCGTGAACGCCGCATCCGTGTGGAGCTGGATGACCGCAATGAGAAAATCGGGTATAAGATCCGCTATGCCCGTCAGGAGGACAAGGTGCCTTACATGATCATCCTGGGCGAAAAGGAGATTGCGGAGAATACCATTTCCGTGCGTGACCGGGCGACCGACCAGACAACCGTGTATAAACTGGATGAGTTTGCCGAGAAGGTTCTCAAAGAGATTGCCGAGAGAAAGTAAATAACCGGGAAAACGAAAGCAGCTGATGGCTGCTTTTCGTTTTCCCGGAAGAATTACCGCCGCAGAGAGGCCATGAGGGAATTGCACCGGAACCGGCAGAAACAAAGACCGGATGAATGAGG
>DGWH01000075.1:47273-59134 GCA_002395225.1 Christensenella sp. UBA4263 | reverse complement strand
AGGAGACAGAGATGGAGAAAAAAGAACGGGTTGTTCTTGAGAACATGTGTATGATTGAGAACGGGACGAAAGTTCTGGTTGAGGATAAAATCGGGAAAGATATCCGGGGGATCATCTTTCCGGGCGGTCATGTCGAGGAGCACGAACCCATTGTGGATTCGGTTGTCCGGGAGATCTGGGAGGAAACCGGGCTGACCATTGAGCACCCCGTTTTGTGCGGGGTGAAAGACTGGATTGAGGAGGATGGAACCCGGTATATCGTGTTTCTGTTCAGGGCGAATCAGTTTTCCGGCGATCTGAGGTCATCCGAAGAGGGACGTGTATTCTGGGTGGAGCGGGACCAGGTGCTGGACCTTCCGTGGATATGGGGGATGGACGGCCTGATGAAGATTTTTTCGGGTGAAGAAGTTTCGGAAATGTTCCTTACTGCGGCCAGCGGCTGGAAAGCGGAACTGAAGTAACGGCCGGTCAGATTTGAACAGAAGAAACGCAATAGAGCCGGACACGATTTCCCGGTTCAAAACAAAAGCAGGAAGCTCGCTGAACTTCCTGCCTCAGGGGATGAAAATGCTTCCAAAGGAGGCCATCCCCGTCAAATTTGGAGCAGCTGTGCGCCGAAAGGACGTAAAATCACGGCGAACGGTCTGTTCTCTGTCCGGCTGCCGGATACATTCAGGCAAAGGCGGCCGGTTCAGAGGCTGCTGCCGGTTGTTTCCTCCCGATGAAAGATACGGGTTCCGCAGCGGACGCCCCAGGCCTTTCCGTCGAATATCAGGAATTCGATTCTTGAATAGAGACTGCCGTCTTCCTGAACGGAACGGAACCGGGTACCTCCGCAGTAAACAAGATGGGTAACCGTGCCGTTGTGGCATCTGACGGGAATCCCGTCTTTGAGGGTCAGGGTAAAGGTGGAGGGGATTCCCTCGTGACAGATATAGGTGCCGGTCAGCATGTCGTAATCCGAGAACGGATAGGAAACCTCGTTGAACCATTCATGACTCTGGTCAAGCGGCAGTCCGAGAACGGCATTGTACATGGCAAAGAGAAGGGGATCCATGTCCGCATCTCCCTGATTGCAGAGGACGCTTAAACCGATTCCCTCGCCTAAAATCAGGCCGCCTTTGGTGGAAACTCCATGCAGGCCGCCGGAATGTTCACACAGCACGTGGCCCATGAAGGCCCGCTTATTGATTCCCATGCACATGGTCTGTAAGGACCGCAGCGGATGCTCATTTCCAAGGAGCATTTCCACGGCCTGACGCGGGATAACCTGCTTTCCCTCATGCATGCCGTAGGCAGCAAGCATCCGGTAGTAGGTGGACATGTCTTTTGATGTTGACTTGACCATGGCGCATCCGCGAAACGGCGGGAGAACCGACCAGTCATCGTCACAGCGGTGGCCGCCGTCTTCGGCGGTAAACAGGGAGGTCATGTTGCCACCTGAAAGGGCGTATGCGGCCAGATGGCCGTTGTCCAAAATGGAACGGGTCATGCCGAGCGGCGCAAAGACATGTTCGTGCATGTACGCTTCAAGGGACATCCCGGCAGCCTGATCGGCAATATAGGACAGAATGGCATACCCTTCATTGGAATAACTGAGATTCTGGCCGGGCATCCCGTTGTTGGGATAGGGGCATTTGGCGATGTATTCGATGATCTGGTCAATGGAATCCATGGTATTCGGCGCCGTTTCCTGAAGGTGCCGGTCATCCTCATCACTGCCGCGTCCGGGGGTATTCATGACGATGGACCATTCCAGGGGCTCCATGGCCGGCAGACCGGATGTATGCATGCACAGATGACGAATGGTCACGGCTTCCCGCGGAATTCCGGGAATGTGGAAGCCCGGAAAATAACGGACGACCGGATCATCCAGACGCAGTTTTCCGTCAACGGCCAGAAGACAGATGCACAGCGCCGTGATGGATTTGCTCATGGAGGCGATTCCGAACAGGGTATCATGATTCGGCGCAATGGACTTATTGGAATCAATGAAGCCGTAACTGAAATCATACAGCATGCTCTCAGGACCCATGATGCAGGCGCTGACGCCGGCCAGTGCCTGGCTTTGAGCAAGCTGGTTCAGTTTTGCGGTCAGTTCCTCGGTGTTGAACATAGTATTTCCTCTTCTCTTTGGATCAGATGGTGGAATTGGACGGTGAAAGGGCCGGTTATCTGCGAATGAATCCGGCATCTGCCGGATTCTCCTCGGCAGAGATATAGCGTTCCATGGTCATGTGCAGATCGTATTTATCCCTGAGCATGACAATTTTTTCCATGATGGGGGAACCGTGATGATAGTCAAGGGCTTCCTGGTCTGCCCATGAATCAATGAGCAGAAGTGTCTCGGGATCCTCCAGCAGAATGGCATATTCGTAGCGAAGGTTCCCCGGTTCGGATCGAATGGCAGAAACCGTCCCGGAGGACAGCATCTCCTCCGCGAAGGCCCTTGCTGAACCGTCGGTGCCGGTGTATCGAAGATGGAAGGTAATCATCGTTTTTTCCTCCTTTACAGGCCTCAATTTTAGGCTTTTGCCAGAGCTGCTTTTGTCTGAGGCCTGGATTTGACAAACTGTCGCTGCGCGACAGGGCCGCTCCTTAATGAGCCTCAGCTCGGTCTTTCGGCACCGTGGTATTTCCGGTGCTCAAATTTGACAAACTGCCGCTGTGGCGGCAGGTCCTCTCCTCCTCAGGTCTCAATTTGAATCTTTTGTCTGAGGCCTGGAATTGATAATCTGACGCTGCGCGGCAGGGCAACTCCGCATATCATGTCATTTGGCGGAGCAGCCTTGTCCTTATCCGGATTTGTCCTGTAAAGCGGCACATCTGGATATCGGGTGATTACAGGTCTGCAGAAAGCGGACAAGCCGGCAGTCATTCCCTGAAAGAGTACCTATCCATATTGAAGGGTAAGATTTGATTTGTCAAGGGGAGATTTCTCCAACCATATACCGTGCTATCCTGCACAGCGACAGTTTTTAAAATCCAGGTCCCATGCAATGCCGCCCTGGCCAATGACCAGAGCTTGGAGGCTGCCAAGGAAGACTGCTCATGAAAAGCTCAGGGGTGAGTCAGTGCGGATGCATTGCACAGGAATATGTTTTCGTGATACAATCCACATGGCAAAAATCCCGGTGAGAGCATCAGACAGAAAGTCGGAGAACAGGATGGAAACCGTCGGCCGGGGAATTCGAGGAACTACAGGAACGAGGCAGCATGGATCAGAAAAAAGCGGGAGTGCTTCTATCCTACGGGCAGACCATTCTCTCAACGATACTTTCACTGGTGTATACACCGGTGATGCTCCGCCTTCTCGGGCAGAGCGAATACGGCACCTATACATTGGTTGCCGGTTTTATCTCCAATCTCAGTCTGATGAGTTTCGGACTGGGAAGTGCATACATGCGGTTTTTTACCCGCGCTGAGGCAAGAGACGGCGAGGCGGGTGTTGCCAGGATCAACGGAATGTTCTTTACCATCTTCCTGGTGATCGGGGCACTCAGCCTGCTGGTGGGCGGCGTGCTGGTGGCCAATGTCCACCGGATCTTTGCGGCAAAGCTGACACCGAAGGAAATTGAAACCGCCCGGATCCTGATGGCCATTCTGGTGGTGAACATCGCGGTTTCCTTTCCCTGCAGCGTCTTTACGTCCTTCATCACAGCCAGAGAGCGTTTCTTCTTTCAGCGGATGATCAGCATGATCCGGACGGTTCTCAATCCCATCATCATGCTGCCGCTGCTGCTGGCCGGCTACGGCTCGGTTTCACTGGTCATTGTGACTGTCCTGCTGAGTGTCGTGACGGACCTGAGCAGCTATATCTACTGCAGGCAGAAACTGGGCATGCGAATGACCTTCGGGAATTTCGATTTCGCGCTTCTCAGGGAAATGGCAGGATTTTCCTTCTTTATTTTCCTGAACATGATCATTGACCAGGTGAACTGGACTGTGGATACAACCATTCTCGGAATTGTTTCAGGAACGGTTGCCACGGCCATTTACGGGGTCGGGTCCCAGCTTCACCGGTATTATCTGACTATTTCAACCTCCATCTCCGGGGTGTTTACCCCGCAGATCAACCGGATTGTGGCGACGGAGAAAAATCCGGACGGGCAGCTGACAGACCTGTTTATCCGGGTAGGCCGGATTCAGTTCATGCTCCTGATGCTGGTTCTGACCGGATTTCTCTTTGTGGGCCGGCCGTTCATCATTGCCTGGGGCGGACCTGAGTACGCAGATGCTTATGTCATCGCCCTTCTGCTCATGATTCCCGTCACCATTCCGCTGATTCAGAACCTGGGCATTGAGATTCAGCGCGCCAAGAACATGCATCAGTTCCGCTCCATTGTCTATATCTGCATGGCAGCAGGAAATGTGGCGATCAGCATTCCGCTGGGCATCGCCTACGGCGGCATCGGATGCGCGCTGGGAACAGCCATTTCGCTGCTGATTGGCAACGGGCTGGTGATGAACTGGTATTATCAGACGCATATCGGACTGGACATGAGACGGTTCTGGTGGAGCATTCTGTCCATTGTGCCATCCATGCTGCTGCCGGCCGCGCTGGGCATGCTGGTCCGGATGAATGTGGCCATCACGGGATACGCCGGCGTTCTTCTGTTTGCCCTGCCCTATGCCGCCCTGTTCACCCTGAGTGTATACCGCTTTGGCATGAACAGCCAGGAGCGGGCGCTGGTTATGGGGGGCGTAAACCGCATCCGCTCAAAAAGGAGTAGGTGACAGTTGCATTATTTCATCTGCAGTTTTGCAGAATGGATACAAGAAATCATTGGAGGTTTACCATGGAACGATTTGTTGGGGTTATCCTGTTGCTTTTTGTCCTGCTTTGCGGGAATGCGCTGGCAGAGCCTCTTCTGGCAACCGGATATGATACGGAGACGGTCCTGCGGTCATGGGAGACCAATGCCTTTTTCGCCCGTATGGCAGAACTGACCGGCGTTGAGGTGACCGGTCACGCCATTACAGAGGAAAAGGAATATCAGGCAATGCTCACGAAGATGACGGAGGGCGAGCAGCAGGCAGATATCCTGTTCAAGGCGTCGCTGACCCGGCAGCAGGAGAGGCGCCTGATTGACAGCGGGGCCGTGCTGGATCTGGCACCGCTGATTGAAAAAAACATGCCCAACCTTTCTGCCCTTCTTTCGGAGCATCCCGAATGGCGTGAGCAGATGGCACTGGAGGATGGCCGGATTGCCTCTCTGCCGCTGATCAATCTGCATGAGCGTCAGGTCTGTGCCTGGCTGAATGAGGCCTGGCTGCAGAACCTGGGCATTGCTTTCCCGACGAATCTGAATGAACTGACAGAGGCACTCAGTGCCATTGCCGGGAATGATCCCAACGGAAACGGCAAAAAGGACGAGCACGCACTGGATCTGGTGGGCGTGTATGAACTCAGATGGCTGCTGCCCTATTTTGGCATCGTCGCAGATGATTACCATGTGTGCAGGACCGGAGACGGAAAGCTGGCGTTTGCACCGGACCAGGACAGTTACCGCCGCTTTGCCGAGACGATGAAAAACTGGTATGATGCCGGAATCATGCGCCCGGATGCGTTTACCGCAACACATGCCGCTCTGCAGATGACCACGGCTTCCAGCCAGAACTCAGACAAGAAGCAGACCAATACCAGCGGCATGCTGCTGACGGTTACACCGTACACGGTGGTGGACGCGGATGAGGTGGTTCATTACCGGGCGGTTCTGCTTCCGGATGAGAACGGGAAAACGCGCTGGCGGGATTTCCTGGGCGAACTCTGGACCGGCACGTTTGCCGTAACCAGCAGATGCAAGGATCCGGATGCCGCGCTGCGCTGGGTGGATGCGCTTTATTCCCGAAAAGGTGCTGAACTGGCTTATGTCGGCATTGAGGGGGAGGAGTATGCGTTCAACGCGGATGGCTACTGGGAGTATAAGCTGCAGGAGAGCAGTGAAATCGAGTCGATCCGTGCCAACAAAATCATCTATACCGGAACCACGGTCCCGGGACTGTTCCCGTACCAGATCATTGAGGCGGTGGACAGTGAGGCAGACCGGCATGTGTTCGCGGAGAGCGAGAAAGTACATGCCTGCAGTGAGCGTGTTCTGCGCAACTACTTCCTGCCCGAAAGCATTTCCGCAGAGGTAACGGAAATCAGCACGCGTCTGGGTGCACTGGTGGATGTGGGGCTTGCACGCTTTATTACAGGCGAGATTCCGCTTGATGATGAGAACTGGAATGCCTGGCTGAACGCACTGCACGAGGCCGGAAGTGCCCGGCTGGTAGAACTCCTGAGCGACAGATAAAAAATGACGGGCGCTGATCCTTTGCGTGGATTGAAGGACAAAGTCAGGGACAAAATCGGAGCAGTTATCCCCATAAGCAGGGGCCGGGAAACCGGCCCTTTTCCTTATGGGCTGCAAGGCAAGCGGGAAAAACATGGCTGATGAAAGAATTCGGGAAACCTGTTTTCAGGACATGGTCGCCTGACAGTGAAACGGAGCGAAACAGGTGATTGCAGGAGGCGATTGCAGAAAGCGCATCCCTGATATTGCGAAAAAATGGGAAAAATGATAGAATTGCCATTGTACAGTTCAGATTGTATAATTCAGTTAGAAAGGGCGGTTTTTTATGAAAAAAGTTCTCTCGATGATTCTTCTGGTCCTTCTGGTTCTGACAGCAGCCCTGGCACTGGCAGAGGACAGCAAAGATGAAATAACCATGGAAAAACTTGGCACCACTGCAACGCTGCCTGAGTATTATACCAGAGATAATGGATTCGCAGTGCTCATGGAGAAGGGCGTTGTAAGCCGGAAGCCTTTTGTGTCAGTCCTTGCCATTGAGTATTTCCCGCTTCCGATGCAGACCTATCAGGAACTGGAAGAGTCGATTGATTCCATGACGGAAGAAGAAATTGAGTTGATTCGTAATCTTTTCTCTGTTCCGGCACAGCTGGTTGTGACGGATGGTGACTTTGAGGCGGTAAAACCATACCTTGAGTCCGAACCTGTCTCGGATCCGGTGCAGCTGGGTTCTGCTGAGGGATACACCTACTGGTATGTACCGACTGTATCCGACAGCTATCTCCGGGTTTCCGACGAGGACTCGGAGCAGCAGAAGGCGTATGAAGAGGAACTCGACGGAATCCGCAGCGAATTCCTTGCCGATCTGCAGAAAGCCTCTTTCTTCAAGCCGGTAGACGAGGAAGCGGAGTTTGTCGGACAGGTGATCAGCTTTACGTCAAAGGATCTTGACGGAAATACCGTGACAAGTGCAGAGCTCTTTGCCAACAACAAGGTGACCATGGTCAATGTATGGGGAACCTGGTGCGGAAACTGCACCGGCGAAATGGGTGAGCTGGCAGAGATCCATAAGCGTCTTCAGGAAAAAGGATGCGGAATTGTCGGTGTTGAGCAGGAGTATGGCATTACTGATGAAATCGCTAAAGAGGCCAGGGAAATCCTTTCCTCTAACGGCGTGACCTATCCGAATGTCCTTATACCGGAGAATGATCCGGTGTTCGACCGGATTCAGGGCTATCCGACAACGTTCTTTGTTGACAGTGAGGGAAAGATCCTGACCTATCCCATCGTCGGCGCCGCAGTGAGCGAGTATGAGCCGGCCGTTGACAGCCTGCTGAACAACGAGGAAGTTGCGCATGTTGAGGGCAAGGATGCCGCAACCAACGGTGGCAAAGCGTATCGCGTTATCGTCTATGACCAGGACGGTCCTGTAAAAGGCGCGGTCATTCAGTTCTGTGATCCCAGCACCTGCACGCTTGGAAAGACGGATGCTGAGGGAGTTGCGACGTTTGATATGCCGGAGGGAACCGTGTATGATGTGCATGTCCTGAAGGTGCCTGCCGGGTATAAGAAAGAGGCAGAAACGTATCATACCCTGGATAAATACAGCGATATCAATATTATCCTTGAAAAAGAGTAATTTCCGTTCAGTGCGGTGAAATCCTTGAATGTATAAATGAAACGGGGAACCGAATCGGTTCCCCGTTTTTCTGCGTCTCAGCGACGACGGTTCAGATGAGGGCGGCTGCTTTTACCGCGCATAGACGAGGCGGCAAAGGCTCAGACAGGTTCGCTGCAGGATTTCTGCCGGCAACAGATCGTTCTTTTCGGGAAAACCCCGGGAGGAGCGGGCTATTGCCTGAGGCCAACCGAAAGAGTTCCGGCCGGACCGGGCCGGGGAATGGCGATCAGTCCCGACAGTGCCAGCGGTGCACTGAGGGGGATGCACAGGAAAAAACGGAAATCGGTGGGGGAGGAAAGAACCAGCGCGGTGGCAAAGGAATACCCGATCATCATGGCGGGCAGCGTCAGTGCCGCGGCCGGGCGCTTCCCGGCGAAAGCGACGCAGGCGAGCATCACCAGCAGAAGCGGAAAGCCGGGATTCCAGAAAAGCCAGGAAAAGAGCGGACCGGCGGTATGACGGCAGATCCCGTTGAGCAGATAGCGAAGGGCCGGGGAGCCCTGCATGGTGAAAGTATAGCCGGCATAAGCGGCGGATTCAGCACTTTCAATGTACGGGGACATGCGCCAGTAGGCGTTTCCAAAGGGAAGAAGCGGCATGCGCCAGAGACCGGAAAGTGCCTCTGTGGCCAGAGCCGGTTCGGCGGCAAAGGCACGCAGGGCAAAGAGGAAAACCTGCGGCAAATTGTAGGCATCCAGGTTCCCCGGGGATACATGCCATTTGGTTTCATTCCAGTCGCCGGGGGAGTCGTATTCGGCAAAAACGCTCTGCGGGGCGATGGTTTCAAGAAAAGCCCGTGTTTCGGCATCCAGTGAATCCGGCTGTTTTGCGTAAACATGGGACAGGATGGTGATGGGTACCCCGTACGTCTCTTCAAGGCGGCGTTCGGCCGGGGTGACGTGGAAGGCACTGTAAAGCGGTCCACGGATGCCGACGTAGAGAAGGAGGCAGATGACGGCAGACAGGATCACCGGACGGCGGTGACCGGTGAGGGAAATCAGCAGCCAGAGGATGACGGGGAGGGTGGCGGCCATGCCGTTATGCCGCAGAATGGAACAAAGGCACAGAACGGCGGAAAATGCCAGCTGATTCCGGATGGAATCCAGCCATTTTCCGCGGGAAAAGACGATGGACAGAATCTGACCGGAGAGAAGGAGAATGCAGGTGGCAAAAGCGCAGTCCTTCCAGATGAAGGTCAGGAGATTCGCAGTGGCCGGATTCAGACAGAGATAGGCGAGAACGGCAAGTACAAACGGTTTTGGAAGCTGCCAGCGCCAAAGAACGGAGCAGGAATAGGCTGCGCTCAGGGAGAAAAACAGATCCTGCAGGATAATCAGCGCACCCGGGTGAGGAATGATGCGGGTGACCGCCCATTCATAGAGGGTATGCAGGGCCGGATGCCAGTCATCGAACTGCGAAAGGCGGATCTGCTGCCACTGGATCAGGGTATCCGAGGAGGCGCCGCCCGGGAAATAGGCCAGCAGAAAGAGCAGACGGACAACACTGCCGGCAAGGAAAAACGCCGCGAAAACCCGGAAATCGAAAGGCGCGGGCATTTCCGGCAGCGAAAAACCGACGTTCTCCGTGAGGCGGCTTATGCGGATCAGAAAAACGGAGAGAACCGCTCCGGCAGCCAGGGTCATCCACAGCGGCCAGAGGTGCGTGAAACTGAGCTGCAGGATGAAAATCAGGTAAAAAGCAACCAGGATGCACATAAGAAAAAAGGGCCATGCCCTTTTTTCGGAGAGTGATGTTTTCAAACAGATGACCCCTCTTCGTGGTAAGATTCCTCGGCGTTGATTTGCCAGAGATGCGAACGGTCATTGCTGCCCTCGGAGATGAGGCGGGCAGCTTCCATGCCGGTGAGCATGGAATGGTCCATGTTGTTGTAGCGGTGCTGTCCGTTCCGGCCGATGCAGTAGAGGTTGGGAACGGCGTCAAGGGCAGCGCGGATGTCATCCATCTGATCATAGGTGCCAAAGTAGGCCGGATAGGCTTTCTTCTCGCGCGCACAGATACTGTCAAGAACCGAGTCCTCCCGGATAATTCCCAGTTTGACCAGTTCGCTTGTGGCCATCCGGATAAAGTCCGCGTCCTTCATGGTCCACATGGAATCGCCTTCCCGGCAGAAGAACTCGAGACCCATCCATACGGTATTTTCCGGATCCGCGACCATATAAGGCGACCAGTTGTTGAAAATCTGCAGGCGTCCGATCTTTACGTCGTTTTCCTGGATGTAGATCCAGCAGTCCGGAACGATATTGCCGATGGTCCTGCGGCTGGTGGTATTTCGGATTTCAAGGCGTCTGACCAGGAGGCCGACGGTCATGAAGTCCCGATAGGGGAGAGCCAGGGCCGCTTTTGAGGCCTTTTCAGAGAGACCGGGAGTTCCGGCAAAGAGATCTGAAATGGGCATGGAGGAGATGAGATAGTCGCAGGGGAGCGTGCGCCGGTTCTGGCCAGCATCCTCAACGACGATGCCGGTGATGGGGCCATTGCGCTCTCCGCCGCGAACGGCTGAGACAAAGCGGGTTTCGGTATAGAGGGTGCCGCCCATCTCACGGATGCGTTCGGCCATGGTTTCCCACAACTGTCCGGGGCCGTGCTTGGGATAGGAAAAGGACTCGATCAGCGAGGTTTCAACCCGGGCATCCTTTTTGCGAAACGGTTTGGTCAGCGCGTTGAGAAGAGCGCCCATCAGGGAAAGCTCCTTTACGCGCTGTGCACCCCAGTCAGGGGCGATGCGGCTGGGATGTACACCCCAGAGCTTTTCGGTATACCCTTCGAAAAACATGGCATACAGCGGTTTTCCGAAGCGGTTGATGTAAAAATCCTCCAGTGAACGCACCGGCCGCTTGTGGAAGACAGAGGCCAGGTAACCGATGCCGGAGCGGATGGTGCGGGCCAGTCCCATGTTGGCAAAGGTCTGCCACTTGATGGAAATCGGGTAGTCAAAAAACTTCCGGAGAAAGTAAATGCGTGAGACACGGTTCCGGTAGAGCATGACGTCATCCGTATTTTCCGGGTCCGGTCCGTTCGGGGAGAGGGGAATGGTCCGCTCAAGCTTCCGGTCATCCCAGGAGGGGGCACCCTGCATGGGGAGGAGCTCCTCCCAGAGTTTATTCACGGCACTGCTCTTGGAAAAGAAGCGATGCCCGCCGAGGTCAATCCGGTTTCCTTTATAATACAGGGTTTTTGAAAGCCCTCCGACCTGTCGGTTTTCCTCGACGAGAATGACATTGAAGCGGTTACCGGCATGTTTAAGAAGTTCATAGGCGGCTGTCAGGCCTGCTGGTCCTGCCCCCACCACCAGAACGGTTTTTTTATCGTCCATTTTATGATCCTTTGTTGCGATTGGCGTCGTTTTTGCTCCTGGCCGGAGCGAAGAAATGGAAATGATTCCATCTTTGAGCCGGAGAGACGCTAATTTGAGATGGTTTCATATGCCTCTCTGGGCGTTTTGAAATCGAAGAGTACAGAAAGAATGCCGTCTGAATAAAGATCCATCATCTGAAGAGGAATAAAGACCATGCTGGCAATCAGTTCTGTCTGAACAGGACCAGCACCGACAAACGCATAATCCTTGAAACGGATTTCACCATCTGTCATATCGAGTTCAAAGTTGCCGATTCGCATATTGTAATTGACCCGCGTCAGATATTCGGCAAGGGCCAGACGGTGATCCTCGTCTGCCTTGATGGGAATGGTGGTAATGATTGAAAAGTTGTTATCACGGATGATAATGTATTCCTGAGCCGTCTGGATTTTGCGTTTCAGCTTTGTGCGGAACTGAATGATGCACTCATTTCCGTCGGAGGTTTCTTCTCGGACTATGATCAGGTCTTTCTTGCGAAAGAAGTCTTCAATCGCGTCTGCAATTTGAG
>DGWH01000075.1:0-47145 GCA_002395225.1 Christensenella sp. UBA4263 | reverse complement strand
AACATTGACCTAATTGTATCGAAAAAACGTGATATGTCAAGCGCAAATACGTCTGCAGAGAAGGGAAGCAGCGGAAAAAGTCAGGAAAGATGGAAGTTTATGTGACCTGTTGCACTTGTCTTTCTGATCGGATAAAATGAGAGAGTCAGAAATCCCGGATGGGATTTGCCGGAGCCTGAAAACGTGGCTGCGGATGGTGAGTTCCGGGTCATGACACAGCCGCGCGGGCCAAGGATCAACCGTGAGACCGCAAAGAAACGGGCCCGACGCGCAGCGCCGATTTGTCAAATAGGAGCATCAGTAAAGCCGCGGTGCCGAAAGACCAGGCGGAGGAGGAGCTGGAAAAATGTTGGATTATGAGGCACGTATAAAAGCAAATGAAAAGCAAAATGAGGAATACCTGCGCATCTTTGAAAACGAACTGAAAGAAAAGGGGCTCTCCGCGAAGACAATCCGGGAGCATGTGAGCAATGCGGATCTTCTTCTGAATGATTATCTGCCCGGATATGAAGAGGATTATCTGATGGCGGATGGAATGAACAGTCTGTTTGGCTTTTTTGATTTCTTTATCCGCAAGTGCATGTGGTCAACACCTGCCGCTGTAAAGAAACTGGGGGCTTCCCTGAAGAAATTCTACAAGTGCATGATGGAACATGGACTGGTTGAAAAAGAGGATTTTGACGACTTTGCCAAAAGGCTGAAAGAAGAGCTTCCTTATTTTGCGGAGCAGTGTGATGACTACAACAGCGACTTTGGGGATTACTTCTGATCGCTGCCCGATGTCTGAAAAAGCTGGCTCGGTGCTGAAAGCGGTTGCAGGAAAAGGCGAAAGGAAACAGGAATATGCTTGTTAATATGAAAGAAATGCTCCGCCACGCGCAGCGTGACGGGTATGCCGTCATGGCGGTGAACAGTGTGAACATGGAAATGGCGCGTGCGGTCATCGAGGCAGCGGAGGAGGAACATTCGCCGGTAATTGTCCAGATGACCCGGATTCAGATGGAAGCCCTTGCGCACCCGGAGGATCTGGTTCCCATGGTTCTTGCCATGGCCAGGCGCAGCAGTGTTCCGGTGTGCCTGAATCTTGATCACGGCCCGGACTACGCCACGGTGGTGGATACCCTGCGCAGGGGCTTTACAAATGTGATGATCGATGCCTCTTCGCTGCCTTTTGAGGAAAATATACGGCGGACGCGCATTGTCACGGATACGGCACATGCCATGGGAGCCAGCGTTGAAGCGGAGCTGGGACATGTCGGGCAGGCAGTGTCCGGCGACGGGAAGACGGCGGACTTTTACACCAATGTGGAACAGGCGATTGAATTTGTCAGGCGGACAGAGGTGGATGCGCTGGCGGTCGCAGTGGGAACGGCCCATGGCAAATATCCGGCTGACTATGTGCCGAAGCTGGATTTTAAGCGCCTGGCGGAGCTCCGGGAGGCGCTCCGGGTGCCGCTGGTCATGCATGGCGGTTCGGGATCCGGCGAGGAAAACATTCGGAAGGCCATTGCCGGCGGAATCTGCAAAATCAATGTAAAGACGGATGCGTTTGCCGCGGCAGCCAATGCCATGAAAAAGAAATGGGCAGAGGACCCGGAGGCGGACTATATGGAGATCATGGTGACGGCCGAGAAAGCGGTAAAGCGCTTTGTAAAGGAATATATCCGGATGATCGGATCCAATGAACGGTATACCTTTGACTTTGCCGATAACGGAAGCCGTGAATAATCCGGGAACGGTGCCCCTGGGGCGATGAATACCTGGTCCGTCCCTGGACGGATAGAGAGATAAGAGGTTAATGGATGGAAATGCGTGAAATTGGCCATTCGGGGATTATTGTCAATGGTCTTGGAATGGGATGCTGGGCAATCGGCGGAGGATCCTGGTGGGGCGAGAACGATGACAGGATGTCCGTTGATACCATTTACCGGGCTGCCCGGCTCGGAATTGAGTGGATTGATACTGCGCGTGTATATGGATTCGGACACAGTGAGGAAGTGGTCGGACGAGCCCTGCGCTCCATGCAGCGTCACAAGGTGATTCTGTCCACGAAATGCGCGCTGCAGTGGGATACCCGGGAAGGGGAATATCACTTTTCAAGGGACGGGCATGATGTCTACCGCACCCTGACACCTGCGTCGATCCGCAATGATCTTGAAAAGAGCCTGCAGACGCTGAAAACGGATTACATCGATGTGTTCTATACCCACTGGCAGTGCAGGGAATACGGACTTGTTCCGGTAGATGAGACCATGGGTGAACTGATCAAAATGAAAAAAGAAGGAAAGATCCGGGCCATCGGCGCATCGAATGTCAGTCTGCAGGTGCTCAAAGATTATGCGGCTACCGGCGAACTGGATGTCATCCAGGAAAAGCTCAGCATTGTGGACCGCAAGCCGGAAGCGGAGCTGCTGCCTTTCTGCGAGGCACATGGAATCTCGCTGCAGACCTATTCGCCGATTGAGCAGGGACTGCTCACCGGACAGATTCCGGATGATTATGTGCCTGCGCCTGGCAGTGTGCGGGACGGGAAATTCTGGTGGCGGAGTGAGAATCTTCGGAAAGTTAATGAGATGCTTCGCGGATGGGAGGATCTGACCGAAAAGTATCACTGCTCCATGGCGAATCTGTGCATCAAATGGAATTCCATGCTCTCTCCCTGCATTCATGTGCTGTGCGGCGCCCGGAAGACGGAACAGATTGATGATGTTGCCGGTTCCCTGGATGTTCCCATGTCTCGGCAGGATTTTGAGCGCATGAAAGCAGATGCGGATGCCCTGATGGCAGAGGCTGCCGGGCAGAGGCCGTGAGCTGCTTCTGCGTGAAACAGACGAATGTGGCCCCCATGCCATGAACATCTGGTGACTACACGAACTGGATAAAGATTGAAATGGACCGGTGATTTTTCGCCGGTTTTTTCTTTTGCCCAGGACAATTGCAGTGTGACTGGAAAACAGACAGAGCACTGAAGTACGAATGAATGACGGGGGATTTTTCTGCGCGTCTGGGGATCTGCTGATCTGTTTCTGATTTAGTCTAAAATATATAAAAATAGATTGCAAATTTTGGTGTTGACAAATAAGGAATGCTGCGCTATAATTCCACCTGTTCTTGAGGAACGCACCCATAGCTCAGCTGGATAGAGCGTTTGACTACGAATCAAAAGGCCACAGGTTCGAATCCTGTTGGGTGCACCAATAAATCGCTTACGTGCTTTGCGCCGGAGGCGGTTTTTTTTTTTATAATTGCACACTGTTCTTGAATTTTGCACACTAATGAATTGATCAGTCAGATAAGGCCGGGGGGTTTGCAAAAGAACGTCATAGCTCTGCAGAGCAGAAGCGGTTCCACGATGAAAACGAAATACGCTCATTATGGGAATGATACTTTTGAAATCGTTTCTTTTGGTTTCTTTGGATACTTTTTTACACCTGAAGCCGAAGTTGTGTTATAATCAGCCAAGTAGTAAGGTGAAAATGACTAAATATCATTGCAGTAAATATATCTGTTAGGGATGTCTGACTGACGAATAACCCTGCACGATATCCGGGCAGACAAATGACGGGGAAAGGTCCGAACGGTTGTCTGTACATGAACCTGGAATAGGTGCGAACCTTGTATTGGAGGATGGGAAAAGAGCATGAGAAACCTTCGGATTCTTGTATTGACGTTCATTCTCTGTCTGATGATAGGCGCTGCTTCATCTGCCGGCGCAGATGGGCTGGAGAATGGAAGCAGCAATGACTGGGATGTTAAGCTGAGCAATACTGACTGGGGACAGATTTCCATCGAGTGGTTTGGCCCGAGTGCTGACTGGGATCACCCGATTTGGAAAAAAGTTATCCCCGGCATTAAACTGGGGGTTAAGCTGAAGATCGGGGGGAGCGGCGATTTTGATGTCGATATCAAAGAACCGAATCTGAACAGCAGCGTTAATCTGGATACACATATCGTGCGAACGGCAACCGGTATCTGGAAAGACAACAAAGGCATGTACATGAAGAAGTTCACGCCGGCGAATATTCTGGATTATCTGCGCATTCCGACGCTTTCGGGAAGTATTGAGGGATACTTTGCAGCAGCATCAACGGCACCCGTGAGGGTAAAGGGACATTTTAACAATGTTGTAACAGTGACGTTTTCGACGACTGAGGGAGTGAAAAAGGAAGAGGACAGGAAAACAACACTGACCTCAGTTGAACCGGCCAAGCCGGGAGAGGATGTTGTTTTCTTCGTCGGAAGTGACTTTCTGGAAACGGTCAGATTCCTTCACCTGGATTTAAAAGTATTTGAAGTCGGTCCGATTGTCGATACCAAAATCGATGTGATGTCCGGCGCAAACGTGAAGGCAAAATGGGAAAAGGATCAATACAGACTGGCGATAGCAGATTCCGGCAATAACGGGGTTGACACGGAACAGGCCAGAATACTGCAAAAGGAACCCTCTACCGGGGAATATACGCGGGATGTTTCAGACAGTGACTGGATTCATGTCTGCCTGATCGAGGGAGACCGCGGCTGTGTGTCCGGTACGGAAAATGATATTGCAGATGAGCATGCTACGGTTGGAATTCACATAAAAGGCTCGTTCCTTTCTTGGGATTTTACTATTTTTGATCACGACTGGAAGGTGTATGACGATTATCGCAGGGTGGAAGGAAACAAGACGTTTGTTCAGTCGCTGACCTTTGGGGATAAACTGAAATACCAGCTGCACTGTGATCATGAGTATAGCAGAGTGCCGGTCAGGGTAATGCAGGGCGGATCCACGGTTTCCGGTGCGTCTGTCCATTCAATGACAAGGTTTCTGCACAGTGATCTGAGGGGAATCGGCACGGGAATTACCGGAACGGATGGAACCACCACGCTGTTTCTCCCTGAACAGGGCATGAAGCTTGCTGCGCATAAGAAAATTGGCAGCAGCACCCATTCCGGTTCGGCACCGGCGAATGCCTCCGAGATCAGACGTCATCAGGAAATTGTCATCAATCTTCCGGATCAGTCGGATGAAACCAAGACGATAACGGTCAGAAAAAACTGGGAAATCGATATGGAGGATCATGACCGGCCGGACGAGGTGATGGTGGTCATTGAAAAATGGAACAGGCAGACAGGGAAGTGGGAGATATACGAAGATCTGGATTCCGGAGCATTGGCGGTAGGCAGGCTTGATGCTGCACATAAATGGGAATGGAACTGTGGGAATCAGCTGAGAAAGAGCGAAATCACACCCTATGGTGAAATGGGAATCCACTATCGCGTCAGGGAACTGGCGGAAGGCACTGTATATGATGAAGCAGAGTACAGACAGGCGGATGCAGCCTGTAAGGAACAGATCAGGAATGCGCTCCGTGAAAAGATTGTTTATGATGAGCTGGACTATCTGGATGACCAGGAAATCTCATTGGATGAGGCCAATACTGTCACGTATTCAGTGAATGCGTATACGACCCGGACAGGCGAATTTGTTCCGAACCATAAAACCAAATATCTCACTGCATACAACATGCAGTTTGCAAGTGAGGCGTTGTCTTCAGTAACCTCCGGGGCTGAAGATGATGAAGTGTGGACCATTACGAATACCGCTGTGTATGATGCGAAGATCAGCAAACGCTTTATCCTGCCGTCGGGCGGATCTCTGCCGCAGAACGTCTTTCTCGTCCTGACGGCCAGGCCGAAAGCCGGCTGGTCGAATATTGCGGAGCAAATCGGTGTAAGTCCGACGGAACAGATCGTTGTGGATCCGTATTCAGGCGGGATGACACTTTCGGAACTGGAAGAGGATGGTGTTGTCAATACCGATACCATTCCGGGGTTTGAAGATCTCGACATTGCGGTGGGGCGTGCGTGCCTGCCGAACGACTATACGGTCTATTTTACGGTAGACAAGTACAATAAAGGCATTCCGCTGGATTTCGGCTGCTCAGAACTGACATCTGAGCATCTTCGCTGGATGTTTCTGCAGATCTATCGGGTGGATGTGACACCGGCTGTCTATACAGATAATGAATACCAGATGATTCCCGGAGGCGCCTATCCGCTGCTGGATAACGATACCCTTCTGGTCGGAACGGTCATCAATGCGCCGAAGAGCGGTGAAATTCCGATGATCGGCGGAACAAAGTACTGGGTGAATACCGCTGAGTCTGACCTTTCTCAAATTGAATGGATCAGGCTCCATATCCGGGAGGAGACAGGGGAGGAGATTTCCGGCTCACCGATTACGGTGTACGCAAAAGACAATATGAGAACGAACCCGGATGGAACATCCGAGGTGATGGACTCGTGGGTCTGGTGCCTGGTAAGCGATGAGATTGAGCCAAGTAAGGTCTATACGGTTACAGAGGAAGCATTCCCGGAAAGCTACTCCGGGAAAGACAGCTGGATTCCGCAGATGATGGGCTGCGACGTGATCAATACCTGGGCCGGACCGGAAACGAAAATCAGGATATATAAAGCCTTTGAGCCCGCTGTCACGACAGCCTCCGGCGACAAAATTGCCTTTACAGTAAAACGTTCAAATGGAGAGGCTGTTTATACGACGGAACATCTCTTTGGGTCCGGAGAAACGGTCAGGCAGGTTTGGGAGCCGGCTTCTTCCGTCTCATATTCCTGGAAGGAAATGATGAGGTCTCGCCTTGAGGAAATGACACGGGTGACCGAGCATACCTTTATCCCGACGGTCAGCAGTCCTGTCCCGGCGATTGAGGACGGAAATCCTGTGCTGGTATTCGCTGTGACCAACCGCCAGCAGAAATACTATACATTTGAGATTGAGAAAAAGTGGAATCCAAACAACAGTGCGCCGGACGGAATCAGCAGCATTGATGTGAGGATCTACCGGAACGGGGCTGAGTACGGGAATTACAGTTTGTCCGCTCCCACGTGGAAGCATACGGTTACAGGTTCGCATCCATTCCTGGATGACAGGGGAATTCCCTATGTGTACAACCTGAAGGAAATGACTGCTTTGAGCGGATTTACTTCCTCGTGGGCGAATGGCGTCATTGAGGCAGATCATAAAAACCGCTATACGCTCGTCAACAGAAAACTGTCAGCGGATGAACTTGTCAGTCTGACGATCATCAAAAAATGGGAGGAAAAAGACAACCGAACAAGCTATCGCCCGGATAAGGTCAGTTTTTCCATAGTCGGAAAAGATGCGCTGAATGCCTTTCATTACATGGGATCTAAAACGATATCAAAAGATGTCGCGGCGAATGAACAGACGGTTGTTTTTGACGGACTGCCGCGAATCGATGACTATGGCGGGGAATATGAATATTTTGTCCAGGAAGAGCATGTTCCCGATTACACCACCGTCTATACGCCGCCTGTACAGGATGCCTCAACGGGAAACTGGTCCTGCACGGTAACCAATACACTGACGAGCGGATGCGAGGTGATCATTCAGAAAGACCTGACGAATGAGCCGTCCGGTGCAGATGCGAAAACTTTCTCGTTTGAAGTCCATTCGGATGACCCGAATGCCCCGATGCCGCTTGAATGGATGTCCACGCCGCTTCAGATTCAGGGTGAGGGAAGACTGGCCCTTCATTTCCCGATTGAATCAGCAGGTACCTATATGTATACAATCTCAGAAACAGGGGAATCCTCTTCTGATCTGTGGTATGACACGACGGCCCGGAAACTCATTATTGAAGCCGCACAGGGCCCGGACACGACAATGACATATAAGTGCTATGTAAAACTGGTTACGCCGGGAAATGAACAGGATGCGGACAGGAGCCACTATGAGCAGACCAACTGGCTGGTATTCAACAATATCTACCACAATGCAAAAGACATCACGGTAGAAAAGATCTGGGATATCGATACAGAACAGAAAGACAAGCCGGACAGTATTCAGGTTGTCCTGCAGTCACAGGGCTATAATACGGTGAAGGGGTACTATGAGACCCCGGACAATGCCGTGATGGAATGGAAAACAGAGCAGGTCATTGAACTGAATTCGGCAGGCAGCTGGACGGGAAAATTCAAAGGGGTGCCGATCTATGATGTCGATGCAAATGGAAATCAGTCCGAGATCCACTATCGTGTCCGCGAACTGAAGGAGGATGATTCCGGAAGGTACACAGAGATTCCCCCGACTCCCTATGGAGCGGAATATCTGGCTTCGGTATCCTCACGGATTGTTCATGACAAGAAGGACAGCGATAAAATATCGATTAAAGCACTGATCGACAAAGGAATCCGTTCGGCCGAACAAGCGTTCCACTTTGAACTGGCTGATAATCCTGTCTATCGGTTTGCCAGGGAATACGTGTTTACGGAGGAGGATCAGACCGTTGCATACACGGTCCCGGAATATCAGACCTTAAATGGGAAAACGGAACCGGAACATAAAACCAAGTACATGGTCGAGTACAAGATGGAGGGGGATAAGGCCACTATTACCAATACCGCTGTGCTCGACACGAACATTTATAAACGGTGGATTAATTTTGAGGAGGGCGAAAAACCGGACGGCGTGTATCTGACCCTTATGGGGCGTGTCCGGGAGGAGTATCGGGAGATGGTTCCGCCGGAACTGAAGAATCTTGCGGGCACCTATCTTCCGGTGTTCAATCCGCTGACGAACGGGTCCTCCCTGCTCAATTTGGTGGGAATCCATCTTCCGGATGGTCTGGACGGCGCAATTCCGGGCATGTCGCTGGCGATCGCCAGGGCGACAGATGACAGCAATCCGCTGAAAGCCTGGCATGTCGGCTTCAGGATCAAGAAATATTCCATGTTTGGCGTGCCGATGGAGTATGAGGGGGCGGAACTGTCCAGCGGGATTCTCAAATCCCTGATAAAGGCACTCACCGGGCTGGACTTCCCGATTTCAATCAGCCTGCCGGGCGGATATGTCAGCGTTCCCGGAAAAGCCATCTGTATTCCGATTCTGGATAAGGACTGGGAACTGACGTCAAATGTCTTTAATTTCAAGACCCATGTCGGTCCGGATGAGACACCGACGCCGGAACCGCCTGGACCGCCCACTCCGCCGGTGCCCTCCGTTGTTCCGTCATTGACGCCGCCGGTGCCGACGGTCAGACCGTCTCTTACGCCCAGTTCCGGTCCGTCAACCCCGACACCGACACCGAAGGTGACGCCCACGCCGACATCGTCGTCAGAGGTAACGCCGACCCCGACGCCGAAGGTGACGCCCACGCCAACCCCGACACCGGAGCGCCGCCGGATTGTGGCAGGAATCAAGTACTGGATCAATGATTCTGCAGATACAAGACCGGAAACTCTCAAAATTCATATCTACAATGGAACGGAGGAGATTCAGGGGTCCCCGGTTACACTGAGGAAGAGCGATTTTGGGGAGAGCAATGCCTGGCCGTGGGCATTTATGACCACGGATAAGGGACCGGAGAGCAGTTACACGGTTGCGGAGGAGTTCCCGGAGGACTATGAGTACTGGAACAAATATCACCGGATCAGTAACGGACTGACGCTGCTCAATTACTGGATTGGAGATACGACGCCCATCGTCCGGATCAGAAAGGTCTGGAAGAGTGAAGTACCTGCGGATACCGCGGCAAATGTCTCGTTAAGAGAAGCGGGAAGCCGGGAAGATCTCAAAACCTTTGAACTGAAGGCGGACAACCGTTATCAAGCAGAGATTTCCCTGTCAGACAGTTCTCTGAAAGGCCTTGATATCAGTCAGCTGATGGTTTATGAAGAGGATCAGATGGTCGGGGACCGGCGCTTCAAGCCTGGTTATTCAGGCCCGGTGCTTTCGTATGAGGATGGACAGCCGGTGTACACCTTTACGGTAACGAACTGGCCGGTTGAGAACCTCAGGGTGATTGTTGAGAAAGAATGGATCGGGGACAATGAAGCGGTCCGGCCGGAAAAGCTTGGGGTCAGCATCATCCGGACAGGCGCGGACGGGAAGAGGGAACGCATCCCGTTTGACCTGACAAATGACACCTGGAGACGTGAGAGCACACCGGATGAAGAAGCCGGACTGCCGAATCTGGATGACGCGGGACGCCAGTACAGGTACGACGTCGAGGAGGAGACAGTTTCCGGGTACCGGACAAGCATCCGATTCAATCGGAGCGGGAATATCCTCACGTACCATCTGAAAAATACGTGGATTCCGCCGGAGGAACGCGTGAATGTCAGCGGCGTCAAAATCTGGAATGATGAGGAAAATGCCTTTGGCGTGAGACCGAAATCCATCCGGATTGTGGTGATGAACAGCCGGCTTGAACGGGTAACGGAGGTGATGGAACTCTCTTCGGACCAGGCGCAATGGCATGTTTCGGGCCTCCCCAGATATGATGAAGAGGGGGAAGAACTGAGGTATTTTGTGGTTGAGGAACAGCCTGAGGACTACACGGTGAAGTATTCCGTTCCGGTCTATGAGGAGCAGAGCCGTACGTGGACGTGTAATGTATTCAACATTTTCTCTGCGAGAAAACAGCTGACCGTTGAAAAGAAATGGTTTCCGGAAACGGATCTCCCGTCCTCTCTGGCGGTGTATCTGTATGCAGGAGATTACCTCCGGGGAAGTGTCTATCTGAACAGGGAGAATCAATGGAAGTATGTGTTCAAAGATCTTCCTGTACTGGATGAGGAAGGAAATGGAATTGCGTACAGGGTTGTGGAAGATGTCCCGGATGGATATGCGGCAAGCAGTTATATGGACGGTGAGGAGCTGGATGAACATTTCTATCTTGAAAACAGAAAACACGAAAAGGGAGAAGTGGTCATTCCGGTAGAAAAAAACATGACCGGCGGTCTGATCCCGGGGGATGAGGATGAAACCTTCCGATTCAAAATTACAGGACTTGAGTATATTGGAGAAGATGCGTCGACGCGTATTCCCATGCCGGCGGCTGGAGATGAAATCACCATCCGGAATGAAGGAACAGGTGCGTTTGTTATTCCGTTTGAGAGTGAGGGACTTTACCTGTATTCCATAAGCGAAATTCCGGGAAACAATGCGAATATAACGTATGACCAGAGTGAAAAGAAGATTGTCATTCTGGCATACCGGGAGATCGTTTCCGACGAGCTGCTTCTCAGCTGGGGGATGATTGAAAACGGGGAGGTGACAGAGCACGAATATGTCACCTTTACCAACCGTTCAAAGCAGCGGCTCTACACCATTACGTACGATCCGAATGGCGGCGTGATCGAGGGCGGGAAAGTGCCTGTCAGCCGAAAATATCCCTATGGATCGGTCATTACCATTCATGATGCGGCGGAAAGAACAGAATACAAGTTTGATTACTGGAAGGGCTCCCGATACAATCCGGGTGAACAGTATACGGTAGTGGGAGATCATCTGTTTGTTGCACAGTGGATCAGCGATTATGAGAATCCGTTTACCTTTACGAAAGTATGGGACGGGAAGCCGGGAACGGAACTGAGCTATACGGTATACAATCCGGATGGAACGGCGGCGGACCTCAGATTCCCGAATCCCCGAAAGCTGGATGATCATCACTGGGAGTACCGGAGGTGGTTTGTTGAAAAACCGGAGTATTACGTCATCGAGAACGTGCCGGCCGGCTATTATGCGACCTATTCAAATGTGGGTGAACATGCAGAGGTGACCGACCGGTGCTATAACGGAGGAACCATTACGAACCATCAGATCCCGGAAACGGGCGATGAGGAAAACCGGGTCCTCTGGAGCTGTCTGGCACTTTTGTCCTGCGGGATAGTCCTTGTCGTTGTCGTGAGAGGAAACCGGCAGAAGAAGCGTCCGGACAAAGGACACTGATCAAAGACCGGATGCAAAGGCATCCGGTCTTTTTCTGTCCGGGAAATTGCCGGGCCTGAAAATGCGTGACGATGTAATTTGTCAGTAAAAATACTTTATCTAAAAATATACCTTGACAGGCGAGGTATATGGTGATATAGTGTATCGCACAGGAACGGTTCCGGAACACGGCGGCTTGTCAGAGCCGGGGGAAACGAATGTGTCCCGGCAGGAGACACGGGATGTGCTGCCCGGGCGGCAGTGACAGCCGGAGCTCAGGCCAGGCCGTTCCGGCAGATGACCAAAATGAGGAGGTGGTGGTTTCGTGCTGAATCCATCGGATATCCTTCGGGGATATGTGGATACCATCATTCTGAGCCAGCTGGATGATGAGGATGGTTACGGTTATTCCATCAGCAGAAAGATTGCTGAAAAAACCGAGGGAACACTGGAAATGAAGGAAGGAACGCTGTACAGCACATTCAGGCGCCTGGAATCACTGGGGATGATTGAATCCTACTGGGGAAATGAACAGGAGGGCGCCCGCCGCAGGTACTATCACCTGACAGAGAATGGAAGGCAGCTTCTGCATGAGAATATTCGGGATATAAAGAAATACAATGCATTGATTGACAAGATCTTCAGTAAGGAGGAAGCGGTATGAATAAAAAGCTTCGCGGCATGATTGATGAAATCTTCTCTGACATGAAAATGACGGCGGATAATCTTGCTATCCGGGATGAACTGATGGCCAATGCAGCGGCCAGGTATGAGGATGCGCTGGCAGCCGGGAAAAGCGAGGAAGAGGCGTTTAATGAAGTCGCCTCCTCTCTTGAGGATGTCCGTGCAACCCTGGCGGAGATGAACAAAAAAACAGAGACAGAGGATAAGAAGAATCCGGCAGAGCCTGATTTTGCGGATGCGGTATCCAAGGCATTTGATGCCATCGGCAAGTGGGCCCAGCAGGCGGATGAGGCGACCGGCAAGATGTTCAGCGGCTTCGGGAAAGCGGTCGGAAAAGGCGCGGTTGAGGTTGGCCGGGTAGCCGGTGAGACCTTTGAAAAGATCTCCAAGAATATCCAGGAGGCAACCGGCAGACGGGAACTGACAGAGGAGGAACTTCTGGCCCGTGCAAAGGAAATCCGGATTCAGGCGGAGATCCGCCAGGCGGCAGATGACCAGGAGGGCGCAAGGCAGCTGAGACGGAAAGCCTATGAGATGGAGATGCAGGCGGAGATGCTGAGAGCCAGGAAAGAGGCGAAGAGCACGGCGGCTGAAACGGAGGCGGAACCGGCTGCGACGGAGCCTGAGGCAGGTGCCGAAGCGGACAAGGGCGCGGAGCAGATGCCTGAGGCAAGCACCGCAGAGGACCGGGGTGCGGAACCGGCGCCTGAGACGGAGAGCGCTGCCGGGAATCCGCATGAGGTGGATCAGAGCGCCCTTGATGCCGAGGTCGACCGGATCATGGAAGAGGTCGATGCGGAAACCAAACCGGAGACGGAGAAAGAGGGCATTCATCTGGAGGATGCACCGGAGGATACCGTCGTCGTCAACCGCTTTGATGCGGAGCTGGTGAACCGGATTGAAATCAACCTGGAGGCGGATGATATTGAAATCGTGCCGTCGGATTCCTGGGTGATTGAGACCGAATGGGACGGCGGAAAGGACAAGGCTGTTCAGCCGTCGGTGACCCTGAAGGACGGGGTGCTGAAAGTCAGCCGGCAGAATCCGGATCTGTTCAAGACGTTTTTCTCCCTGTTCCAGAAAGACGGCGGAAAGCTGACGGTCCGGATGCCGGTCAGACGAATGGTCAGCTATAACCTGAATGCAACCTCAGGGGATATTGTCCTTGACAATGTGCTGGCAGAGGAAGTCCGTGCCGGCAACACATCGGGGAAAATCCGGATCAATCCCGCACACGGGTGCGTGGCCGGGAACATTCAGCTGAACTCCGTTTCAGGAACCGTTGAGGTGAACGCGGAGACAGAGAAAGTTTCCCTGACCAATGTTTCCGGGAACATCCGCTTTGCCGGAAATGCGAATGAGATCAGCTGCAACACGGTCACGGGGAAAATTCAGCTGGAGGGGGGCGCAAAGTCGTATTCCCTTGAGAGCGTGTCTGGCAATGCGGTGATCGAGTGCCAGAATCCCGATACGGAAAGAATCAAAGCCAGCTCGGTATCCGGGTCACTGAAAATCGTTCTGCCGTCGGATATCCGCGGCTTTAAGGTGAACATGGCCGGTCTCAGCCGTCAGGTCAGCAATGAATTCGGGAAAAATGCCTATGGGACCTGTGAACTTCCGATCCGCTTTGATTCCATGAGCGGACGGCTGCTGATCTCCGGCTGGGGAATGTGAGAGGAACGGAGAGACAATGAATGCATTGAGACAATATGCCGGTCTGATTTTTCGCAGCAGAATTCTTTTGACCGGAAACGGCAGAACCATGGTGAAGCTGCCGGTCTGGGCAGCCGTGCTTCTTGCCCTGAGCAGTCTGAAACTGGCGATTCTCGCCGTGCTGGCCGTCGTTGCCACGGGCATGCAGGTCAATTTTGAAAAGGGAGGGGAACTGTAAAGTGAATCTTAACGTTCAGCAGATCATGCAGAATTTCCGCAAGGCTTTTCAGAACGTCCTTTCCTATCGGGTGCTGGTTACCTCCCCGTCGGAGAAAGTGGCAGACCTCCCGTTGGCGGTCCTCATTATCGTTGCGCTGATGGCTCCGGGTGCCAGCGTGATCATCGCATTAATCGCGCTCCTGACAGGACACCGCCCCAGACTTGAGCGGGATTACCTGCTGAGAACGTGACCGCTGCGCGGCTGCCCTGCGGCAGCCGCGCACTGTTGTGACCCGGGAATTCAGGGGGAAAACATTTCACGCAGGATCTTTGAAAAAAGGTTCCATGGCGCTATAATACGGGGACGGAAATGGCTCTGGAAAGGAAAAACACGAACAATATGCAAAACTGGGTCCGACAGATCGCGGAATATCGGCCGAGGGACGAGCGCGAAAAAACGGAAAAGCAGATGATTCTGGAGCTTGCGGAAAAAGAAGGGGACAGGCTGCTTTTCAGGGAATGTGCCTGCGCACATATGACCGCTTCATCCATTATCCTGAACCCGGAAAGAACGAAAACACTCATGATCTGGCACAATATCTACAGGAGCTGGTCCTGGACAGGCGGGCACTGTGATGGTGATCCGGATTTTGAAAGCGTGGCAAGACGGGAAGCGACAGAGGAAACCGGGGTCAGGGACCTCAGGAAAATCGGCAGCGGAATTGCGTCGGTTGAGATTCTGCCGGTCTGGGCACATGTGAAAAAAGGAAAAACCGTCGGCAGTCATCTGCATCTGAATGTTTCCTTCCTGTTTGAAGCGGATGAAACCGAAAAGCTCCGCGTGGCACCGGAGGAAAACAGCGGGGTGCGCTGGCTGGAACTTAACAGAATTGATCAATACTGCACAGAACCGGACATGATTCCTGTCTATAAACGTCTGTTTTCAAGGGCGAACGTTTGTTGAAAAAATATAAATATCATACGATTTCGGTTGCACAATCAGAACGGATCGACTATAATTCAGGTAACAGAAAGTGAAAGCGGGAACTTTCACTTTGTGGCATTCCAATAAAGGAGGCCTACGGTATGATCGTACGTTTTAACACTAAGGCAGCCCATGTACCCGCGCAGGTGCTCGAGACGATGGAACGTCGGACGCACCAGAGACTTGACTCTTATTTCCGCGAGGAAGCACCGGAAGCGACTGTCATCACTGTACGTATTCAGGAACAGAAGAATATGTTCAAGGTTGAGATGACGATGCCGTACTACGGGCATATTCTTCGTACGGAAAATCAGGAACGTGAAATTTCTCTTCCGGCACTGGATAAGGGAATTGATGTTCTTGAACGTCAGATGAAGAAGCTTCGGACGAAACTCGGACGCGATCTCAGACGGAAACCGGAACTCGATGAGGAGCCGGTCGCTGCCGAACCGGACGAGGAGGAGAACGAGAGCGTTGTTCGCGTGAAACGGTATGCGTCGAAGCCGATGAATGTGGAGGATGCCATCCTTGAGATGAATCTTCTGGGACATTCGTTCTTCATGTTTAATAATATTGAATCCGGCAAGGTCGCAACGGTTTATCGCCGGAAAGACGGCGGATGCGGCCTGATCGAACTCGAAGATCTTTAATGGAATACAGGCTTTAGGAAAGGATGTGATTGCCGATGAACAGCGGGGTGAAGGTGCTGCTTGCAGTACTGATCATTTGCCTTGTGCTGGATGTGACTCTGATTGTCACCAAACTGGGGCGATCTAATCCTGGGTCAGAAAGTGCAGGTTCTGTGAACGAAACATCTGCAGGTACCGGCAACAATGTTTCGACTGCAAGCAGCATGATTTTCAATTTCGCAGGTGCGGCTTCCGGAAATGGGAACAGCAGCTCGGCTTCTTATGACCCGGACGGGATGAGTGAGGAAGAGATGGGCGCGATGGCGCTGTCTGAAGAGTCCGCGGGTGAAAACGGAGAGGCATCTCTCTTCTCAGCTGACTGAACTGTTCTGAGAAGCGGTTGCAGACACAGATCCTCTGCGATGAACAACCTGCCGAATGGTTGCCCGGAATCAAGCCGGATAACATAAATAATGACCAGCCTGTCCTGACAGGCTGGTTTTTTGCTCCATGTCCGTTCCGGATCGACGAAAACTGTACAATATTCACAGGAATTACTCAAAGTGTTATCGCAATACTCCCAACTTTCGAAAATGGAAAAGATTTCAAAAAAAGTTGTTGACAAAAGCAGGGAACTGGTGTATCATAACACACGTCGCCGCGAGAGACGGAAACGTTTTAAGGCGAACGGGAGCATAGCTCAGCTGGGAGAGCATCTGCCTTACAAGCAGAGGGTCACAGGTTCGAGCCCTGTTGTTCCCACCATATATGGCGCGGTAGTTCAGTTGGTTAGAATGCCAGCCTGTCACGCTGGAGGTCGAGGGTTCGAGCCCCTTCCGCGTCGCCTTTGCCCAGGTAGCTCAGTCGGTAGAGCAGGAGACTGAAAATCTCCGTGTCGGTGGTTCGATTCCGCCCTTGGGCACCATATTTGCGGTAGTAGCTCAGCTGGTAGAGTGCCACCTTGCCAAGGTGGATGTCGCGAGTCCGAATCTCGTCTACCGCTCCAACGGCGTCATGGCCAAGTGGTAAGGCAAAGCTCTGCAAAAGCTTTATTCTCCAGTTCGAGTCTGGATGACGCCTCCACTCACCATACGGTGATTAAAACCACTCATTCGAGTGGTTTTTTTCTTTCTTTCAGGAAATCGAAGCCGGCGAAGAAGGGAATAATATGCAGCACGAATGATACAGGCAGGGAAGGGGTGTGGTGTGATTGCACCGTCAAATGCGCTACTACATCGCGGTTGTGGAAACCAACAGTTTCTTTGAGGCTGGTGAACGCTGTCATATCTCCCAGTCCGCCATCTCCCAGCAGATCAAAGCGCTGGAGGAAGAACTTCAGGTGCAGCTGCTGGAAAGACATGGGCGGAAATTCACGGTCACCCCGGCGGGCCGGTATTTCTATGAGCAGGCCAGGAAGCAGGTGCAGGCCCTGGACAGTACCCTCCGGGAGGTGCGCCGTGTCGCCAGCGGCGAATATCAGCGGCTGCGGGTGGGCGTGCTGAATGGCTTCAGCAGAAGGATCATTCAGAAAACCGTTCAGAACTTCACGGCTTCACATCCCCATGTGCGGCTTTCCCTGACGACTGGCACCCATGAGGAACTGTTTCACCCGGTCAATGAAGGCTCCCTGGACATCGTGGTCAACGACCAGTGGCGGGCGCTGTCAGATCATTACATCAATGAAGAACTGATGGAACAGCCGCTCTTCGCCCTGCTTCGGCAGGATGATCCGCTGGCAGCCGCAGGACGGGGAACGATGGAGGAGATGCAGGACAGGCTCTGCATCCTGGTGACTTCACCGGAGCAGCGGGAAAATGAGGCAGCTCACTGGCGGGACGTGATGGGCCTTCACTCGAGCTTCCTGTTTGCGGACAACGTGGAGGAGGCTTGTATGAATGCCGCTGCAGGGATCGGCTTTTATCCCTGCGACGCGGACATGCCGACAGATGGCGGCACCACGCTCCTGCCGCTGTATCGGGGCGAAGCGCCCCTGACCCGGAAGATCTTCGCCTTCTGGCCCGAGAGCAGCGATTCCTCTCTGCAGTGGGAGTTCGCGGAAGCGCTGCAACAGAATATCAAATAAGTTTTTCTTATCAAAATGCGCGGAAATCCGAATTGATTCCGCGCGTTTTTCTTTTTAGAATACAGGTGCAGCGTGAACAGAGGGCTGCGGCATAAGGAAGGTAAACATCAGAAAGGTGGAAAACGATATGGCAAACCTGATCGTATACTACTCCCGCAAAGGGCAGAACTACTGGAACGGCAGCATCGTGGATCTGGCGAAGGGCAACACCGAGCGCGTGGCGGAATTTGTGCAGAAGGCGGTCGGCGGCGATCTGTTCGAGATCGAAACTGTCCGCGAGTACAGCAGGGATTACATGGTCTGCATCGATGAAGCCAAGGCAGAACTGCGGGAAAATGCACGGCCTGAACTGAAAGAGTACCCGGAATCCATCGATCAGTACGACACCATTTTCGTGGGTTATCCCAACTGGTGGGGGACGATGCCGATGTGCGTGTACACGTTCCTGGAGCACTTCGACCTGACCGGCAAAAAGATCGTGCCCTTCTGCACCAACGAGGGCAGCGGGATGGGCGGCAGCGAACGCGAGCTGAAGAAGATCTGCAAGGGCGCGACGGTTGTGCCCGGCCTCTCCATCCATGGCGCTGAGGCCGCGCAGAGCGAGGGCAAGGTCGCGGCCTGGGCAAAGAAAAATGTCTGACCGGGAGCTGTGTCAGGCAGCATATCAGGAAATGTACCGTGCCATGATCACCAGGGACATCCCGGCGCTGTCCCGGGTGCTGGATGATTCCTTTGTCCTGGTGCATATGACCGGGATGCGCCAGCCTAAATCTGCGTTTCTGAAAGCCGTTGCGAATGGGACTCTGAATTATGCCTCTGCAGAGCATGACAGCATGGAAGCGACTGTACATGGTGACACGGCGGTGCTTATCGGCAAAAGCCGGGTCCGCGCGGCCGTCTTCGGCGGCAGCTGGCATCCCTGGCGGCTCAGGCAGGACCTGCAGCTGGTCAAAAAAGAGAACCGCTGGCTGATTGCCCTGGCAGAGGCCAGTACATACTGAAGCCTCAAATCGGGAGAAGGAAACTCGGTAAACGCGTGTTGGCGATGCCGTGGATGATTTTGTTGAAAAGGCTCAGGAATAGGAGAATATGTGTATGAAAAAGCTGATTTCCCTGCTGCTTGTCACGGTGCTGCTTTGCGCTGCGATACCTGTATTCGCTGAGGAGACTTCCGCTCATGTGCTGGTGGTGTACTTCTCCCATGCCGGAGAGAACTACAATGTGGGCGTGATCGAGGAAGGCAATACTGCGAAAATGGGGAAGATCATCGCGGAGCAGATGGGCGCGGATGTGTTTGAGCTGGTCCCCGTGGTGCCCTACCCGGAGGATTATGATTCCTGCCTGGATGTCGCCACCAGGGAGCAGCAGAAGAAAGCCCGCCCGGAATATGAGGGTGAAATCGGAAACTGGGATCAGTATGATACCATCTTCATCGGCTTTCCCATTTGGTGGGGCAACATCCCGAATATCGTCTATACCTTCATGGAGGCGTATGACTTTTCCGGAAAGACCGTGATCCCCTTCAACACCCACGAGGGAAGCGGTCAGGCTCACAGCCAGCGGGACATCGAAGGGCTGCTGACCGATGCCAGCGTGCTGAAAGGGCTGGCGGTTCGCGGAAGCAAGGCCCAAAGCGATGTGGAGGGCACCGACGCAGAGGTAGCGGGCTGGCTGAAGAGCATCGGACTTGCTGAATAAGAGGAGGGGCAGCCCCTGATTCAGAATCCCTTTATGTGGATTGCGAGGACGCCTCCGTGGAAAGCCGGAAGGTGGTTGAAGTCTGCGGGAAAACCGGCAAGCCCGTGATCGTCATGGAGCCGATCAAGGGCGGCAGTCCTGTGAACCTGCCTGCGGAGGCAGACAAGATCCTGCGCAGCCTGAACAGCGGCAGTAATGCCAGCTATGCTCTGCGCTTCGCCGCCAGCTTCCCGAATATGGCTATGGTGCTCTCTGGGATGAACAATATGGCCCAGATGGAGGACAATCTCAGCGCCATACGGGATTTCGTGCCGCTGAATGAAGGCGAAAAGCAGGCCATCCGGCAGGTCTGCGATATTTTCCACAGTCTGGGCCTGATTCCCTGCACGTCCTGACGGTACTGCATCGAGGGAAACCATAGTCCAAAGGACATTCTGATTTCGAACATCTTCTCCGCCGTGAATGCCCACGAAGCGTTCCACGACTGGAACAGCGGCATGTATTACGGCGTCGCCGCCCGGGGCGGACACGGAAAGGCCTCTGCATGCATCCGCTGCGGCAAATGCGAGAAGGTCTGTCCGCAGCATCTGCCCGTCCGGGAACTTTTGAAGAAGGTTGCCGCGACTTTTGAGAAATGAGGAAATGAACATGAAAAAACAGGTTCAGCTGGGGCAAACCGGCATGAAGGTCTATCCCGTGGGTCTGGGCTGCATGGGCTTCAGCCATGCCAGCGGCGCGCCCACCGATCACGATACGGCGGTGCGCACCATCCGCGAAGCTTATGAAATGGGCTATGATTTCTTTGACACGGCGGAATGCTATACCGGCATCTACCCGGATGGTACGGTCTCCTATAACGAGGAACTGGTGGGCGAAGCGCTGAAGACTGTGCGAAACAAGGTGGTCATCGCCACAAAATGCGGAGTAACCCACGGCGGGGATCACCTGATTCTGGATTCCAGTCCCGCCAGAATTCGCTCCTCGGTGGAAGGAAGCCTGAAAAAGCTCGGTACAGATCACATTGACCTGTATTACCAGCACCGTATCGACCCCAAGGTGGAGCCGGAGGCCGTGGCCGAAACCATGGGCGCGCTGATCCGCGAGGGAAAGATCCTCGCCTGGGGCATCTCTGAGACCACGGAAGAGTATCTTAGGCGGGCGCACGCGGTCACGCCCGTCACCGCGATTGAAAACCGCTATTCCATGATGGCCCGCTGGCATGAGAGCATCTTTCCCGTCTGCGAAGAGCTGGGCATCACCTATGTCGCCTTTTCTCCCATGGCTAACGGCTTTCTGACCGGCAAGTACGACGCCAACACGAAGTTTGAGGGCCGCGAAGATTTCCGCACCCGCATGCCCCAGTATACGGAAGAGGGCTATGCCAAGGCAAAAGGGCTGCTTGACCTGCTTCGGCGCCTCGCTGAGGAGAAGCAGGCGACCCCGGCGCAGATTTCCCTGGCCTGGATGATCTGCAAGAAGCCCTATATCATCCCTATCCCCGGCAGCCGCAAGCCGGAGCGCCTGCGGGAGAATCTGGGGGCCGGGGAGATAACCCTTACCGCCGAGGAAATCGCGGATATCGACAGCCGGCTGGATGGTATGGAGTTTGACGTATTCGGCGGCCACAGCGGGAAATAACAGCTGCCGGAAGTGAGGAAAAAGACATGAAGAAGGAAGTTATGCTTGTCACCGGCGCAGGGCAGATCAGCATGGCGATTGCCCGCAGGATCGGCTTTGGAAAGAAGATCATCCTGGGTGACAGGAAGATCGAAAATGCCAACGCCATCGCGAAGATCATGAACGAAGCCGGCTACGATGTACTGCCTTTTGAGATGGATCTGAGTAGCCGGGAAAGCATTCTGGCCATCATTGCGGAAGCACAGAAGTACGGTGAGATCAAGTACCTGGTCAATGGCGCGGGCGTATCGCCCAGTCAGGCCCCCATTGAGGCGATCCTGAAGGTTGACCTCTACGGCACGGCCGTGCTGCTGGAGGAGGTCGGCAAGGTGATCGCCGAGGGCGGCTGCGGTGTGACCGTCTCCAGCCAGTCTGGATGGCGCATGCCCCAGCTGACCGCCGAGCAGGATCGGCAGCTGGCCACCACACCCACGGAAGAACTGCTCTCCCTGGATATCCTCCAGCCGGAGAACATCCGGGACACCCTGCACGCCTATCAGCTGGCCAAACGCTGCAACGAAAAGCGTGTTATGGCCGAGTGTGTCAAATGGGGCGAGCGCGGAGCCCGTCTTAATGATATCGCGCCCGGCATCATCGTGACATCCCTGGCGATTGATGAGTTCAACGGGCCCAGAGGCGGCTTTTACAAAAACATGTTTGCCAAATGTCCCGCAGGCAGACCCGGCACGGCGGACGAGGTGGCGAATGTGGCAGCTCTCCTGATGAGCGACGCGGGTGCATTCATTACCGGTTCTACCTTCCTGATCGACGGCGGAGCGACGGCCAGCTATTTCTATGGGCCGCTGCAGCCCGAAAAATAACTGATGTTGGATATCCAGTTGGAATCTTTGTCAGTGATGAACTCAAAAAAAACGAAACAGGCCTGCAATCTGGCTCGTAAGAACCAGACTGCAGGCCTGTTGCTTTATGCACTTATAATCTCGCTGAACTGCCCGGAAACCTACCCGACCGGACTTCCGATAATAAATGTTTTCAGATGGTTGATTTCTGCTTTCCATACGGAGACAAGTATGACTTCTGGACGATGATCGGCGCAAAGCGGGAAGTTTCAGAAATGCTGGGTGAGGAAGAACCTCGATCCATCCGGGAACGGCTGCGCAGAAAAGAGATTGAGAAGGAGAGAATAAACCGGGAACGTGAACCTCATATCAAGAAACCTCGAGATCGTGAATGGGAGCGGTGACACGCCGCTCCCATCCCATTATATCATATATTTGTAAGCCTATTACATTGTTTGCGATAAGTCGTTGGCGTATATCCACAATACTTATGAAACATCGCTGTGAACTTTGCTTGGTTTTCATACCCGACCCTCGCTGAAATGTCCGCAATGGAAAGCGCCGAATCAGAAAGGAGCCGCTTGGCCTCCTGGATTCGCAAGTCTCTCATATATTCAGAAATGCTTTTGCCAAAAACACTGCGAAACCAGTTTTTAAGGCTGCTTGCCCCAACGCCCAACTGATTGGCGATCTCCGTGATACTTTCCCTCCGAGCTAAATTCTCTGTCAACAGTTTCTCCGCTTCTTTTGCGAAATTGACCTGTCGAATAGTCAGTGCCGAAATGGAGACGGGTTCCAAACGGGTTTTCTCAACACACAGCATGCGAAAGAGCAGCAGTACATAAAGCCGAATTTGCTCAATGTCAGGAGAAGCCTGTTTTATAAGCTCCTGCAAAGCCTGTAGCCGTGAAGACAGGAATCGACGAAAAAGCGATCGGCAGGATGATTCCTGCATTCCTGGAGGTCATCACCGATTGCCTGACCACAGAAGGTAAGCTTCAGCTGCCCGGATTCGGCACTTTTGAGATCCGTGACAGAGCAGCCCGGACAGGCAGGAATCCGCAGACGGGAGAAACCATAGAGGTGCCCGCGTGCAAAGATGTTGGCTTTAAAGCAGGGAAGGCACTGCGGGAAGCGGTTAATCAGTAACAAGCTAATGTATACAGCCCGCAATCTGTTTTTTCAGATTGCGGGCTGTGATCTTTTGAAGCGATTACCCGAGAATTGCTTTTAGATCCTCTTCAGGCGTAGTAGTCGGGGCAATGCCGAACTGTTCTACCAGGTAGCTCAGGACGTTAGGAGAGACAAAGGCAGGCAGCGTCGGACCGAGCCTGATGTTTTTGATGCCCAGCGCCAGCAGGGTCAGCAGCACACAGACAGCCTTCTGCTCGTACCAGGACAGGATGATAGAAAGTGGCAGATCATTCACACCGCACTGGAAGGCGTCCGCCAACGCCAGGGCAACCTTGACCGCGCTGTAAGCATCATTGCACTGTCCCATGTCCATGAACCGGGGCAATCCGCCAAGAGTGCCGAGATCCAGATCGTTGAAGCGGAACTTGCCGCAGGCGCAGGAAAGAATCACGCAGTCCTGAGGAATCTGCTTTACAAGATTGGTATAATAGCTGCGACTTGGGCGAATGCCGTCGCAGCCGGCTACCACAAAGAAGTGCCTGATCGCGCCGGATTTGACGGCGTCGATTACCTTGTCCGCCGCGCCCAGCACAGTGCCATGGGAGAAGCCGGTGGTGACAGTATTTCCGCCATTGATACCGGTAAACTGTCTGTCTTCGGGATAACCGCCCAATTCCAGCGCCTTCTCAATGACAGGGGTGAAGTCCTTCTCAGGCCCGATATGAACCAGTTCGGGATAGCTGACAACTTCCGTGGTAAACACGCGATCCTTATAGCTGTCCCTCGGGGGCATCAGGCAGTTGGTGGTGAAGAGTACCGGAGCGGGAATATCGGCAAACTCCTTCTGCTGATTTTGCCACGCTGTGCCGAAATTGCCCTTCAGATGAGTATACTTGCGCAGCTCCGGGTAGCCGTGGGCGGGGACCATCTCGCCATGGGTATAGATATTGATGCCCTTGTCCTTCGTCTGTTCCAGCAGCTGTTTCAGATCCCACAGATCGTGACCGCTGACAACAATGAATGGGCCTTTTTCCACCTTCAGGGACACCGTCGCGGGCGAGGGATTGCCGAAGGTCTCGGTGTTGGCCCTGTCCAACAATTCCATGCACTTCAGATTCACCTGGCCGACTTCCATTACCATGGGAATCAGGTCCTTCATATCCCACTCATCGCCCAGCGCAGCCATGGCTTTCAGGAAGAAGGCGTTGACCTCTTCGCTGGTATAACCGATAACACCGGCGTGATAGGCGTAAGCGGCCATGCCGCGAAGCCCGAACAGGATCAGAGACTTCAGAGAGCGAATATCCTCATTTGCGTCCCAGATGCCCGCCATATCGTAATCGCCGGTGCGTCCGCATGGAGACTCACAGGTCGCGCAGTTGGGGACGATACGGTTTTTTTCCGCGTGGACTTCATCGATCAGCGCGCTCAGGGTTTCCTCATTGAAGCTTACGTTGGTGATGGTGGTGAACAGGCTCTTGATGATCAGCCTGTAGGTGTTCTCCGGAATTTGCTCATTGCCCAGAGCAGCGTGAGCCAGACCGATTGCCGCGCCGGTCAGTTCGTCCTGCAGCTTCGCAACGGATGCTGTTTTACCGCACACGCCGGCCTTCCCTTTGCAGCCCTTACCTCCGGCGGTTTGTTCACACTGAAAACAGAACATAGGTGTATCCATCAGTATTCTCTCCTTACCACGGTTTATTTGTCGTCCCTGACGATCATGTAATGAAACACATCCGGCATTTCAAGCTTTAGCGCCGTTCCTGACAGCATTCCGTGCATGACGGCTTTGCGCAGGATGTAGTATAGTTCGCTGTCGCAGTTTTGCCAATGCTGCGCGTGGATGTCCTGAGACATTTCCCAGCAGACGGATTCCGGTCTCTGGTCTGTCACGACGTTCACCCGGTCGCAGGGCATCCCGTTGACAAAAAAGTTCTCAAACGCCTGGTACGCCTGCATGGCGTCCGAATCCTTTGGCAGCGTGTTTTCCTGTCCGAAGCGGAAGCAGACCTGTGTAATATCCTTCAGGCGGTCATTGTGCCCGGAAAGCACAGCCGTCAGCAGATTTGCGTATCTTCCTTCAGCGTCTGTGATCTGTCCCTGCAGCCAGCCATGGATATTGCTCTCGTCGATGACCGTTTCCAGAGCGGGCAGGACTTTGACATAAACAGTACTGTCTTTGATCCAGCCCTTGGAATGGGTATAACCGGCGACAGCCTGCGTCAGCGCTTCCTGATGGCCGATCTTTTCGTACAGCCAGTAATGAACAGGGCCAAGGAACTGACTCATTATGCGCTCACCTCCTGTTCTCAGCAATGCGCTGATTGATGGCTTCCACCACAGGCGCGGGTTCCAGTCCGTGCACTGCGCAGGCATCTGCCAGAGACTCCCCCTGAGATGCGGGACAGCCCAGGCAGTGCATGCCGATACCAAAGAGAATGTCGATGCTTTCAGGGTACTGATTCACGATCTCGCCAACCAGGGTTTTCTCTGTTACAAACATGTTCTCCATGAAATTTACCTCCCGTTACTTGACTTTACGGGTACATCATACTACAATCAGAGAAACAAGTATGTTGTTACAACAACGGAGCGTGATTTTATGAACGAAAACTTTCTGGTCAACACGCAGCTGTTCCACGGAATGAACCGGGATGAAGTCAAAAGCATTCTCGGATGTATGGGCGCCCGCGAAAGAAAGTACAAAAAGGATGAAGTAATCTTCCGGGCCGGATCGTCCATCAGCGAGATCGGGATGGTGATGTCCGGCAGCGTGAATATCGTAGTTACCTTTTACTGGGGAGGAAGCCACATCTTCGGGCACGTTGAGCGGGGCTCGGTCTTTGGAGAGAATTACGCCGCTATCCCCGGCAGGGAATTGATCTGTGACGTGGTAGCCTCTGAGGATTCCGAGATCCTTTTTCTTGGGATGCACAGCCTGCTGACCACTTGCAAAAATGGCTGCGCCTTCCATCATCGCATCATTGAAAACCTGCTGAAAATCTCTGCCCAGAAAAATCTCAATCTGTCCACGCGGATGATGCACACCGCGCCGAAATCCCTGCGGGATCGGCTATTGTCTTACCTTTCCGAGCAGGCCATGGTGAACGGCAGTACGCACTTCACCATTCCCTTTGACCGGCAGCAGCTGGCGGATTACCTTGGGGTGGATCGCAGCGCCATGTCAAATGAGCTGAGTAAAATGCGCCGGGATGGGCTGATTACCTATCATAAAAACGAGTTCACACTGAACGGAGAGACTGAAAATGCATGCAATTGGATGTAAACGGGTGTATGAGAATCCTGCGGGCGGTGACGGAATGCGAATTCTGGTAGACCGGCTGTGGCCGCGTGGAATCAGCAAAGAGGTGGCTCAAATCGACAGGTGGGAAAAAGACATTGCCCCATCCACGGATTTGCGGAAATGGTTCTCGCATGATCCGCAGCGTTACGAAGCTTTCTCTTCGCAATATATCCTGGAATTGGACGCCAATCCACATGCTGATGATTTTCTTGACGCGCTCCGTCAGACGCTGGAAACTGAAGACGTGACCTTCGTGTATGCGGCAAAGGATGTAGCGCACAATCATGCGCTGATCCTGCAGATCTGGGCTGAAAAGCGTTTGCGCCAGGAATAAAGCCTATTATCAAATCGAGCATCGGACGATTCATCCGATGCTCATCTTTTTATTTGTTAAGAAAGTGTTCCCTTGCGAACTCCATATCCTGCACCAGTTCTACGGTGCCGAGGTATTGTCCGTTCCGATCGCGAACCGCCATGTACCGTACCAGCATCGTCCTCCCGCCTTTTTCCATCCAGACAGGCACTTCGTTTCTGCGATTGCTCCGGAAGTCGTCAATGATCTGCCGCACCATAGGCTCGATCTTCGGCGGGTGGCAGGAGAAAACCTCGCGGTCAATGGCCATGCCGGGACGCTTAAACACCTTGGGACCTTCGTTAAAGAAGCGATTGATATTTTCCGCGTCCACAAAGGTGATCTCCATGGGAATGGTGTTTAACAGGGCAATCAGCTGCTCCGGTGTCATGTGCCCGCCGGGCATGACGATTTCACCCTCGCGGGAAACAGAAGCAGTTGCTTTTGCCTTTTCCGCCTCGTCCCATACTTCACTGTGAACGCCGAAGCAGTCCGCGTAGTCCTTTCCGTCCTGATAGATGCCGAACCACTCTTCTTCCGTGAAGTTGACCGCGCAGATGGGGAACAGGATGTTCTGCTCCTTGTAGACCATCTCCTCAGCGCGTTTCAGCACAGCTTCCAGGCGGACTCTCCACGCATCGCCGTGATCGGTCTCTTTGGCAAGAGCACTGAGCTCATCCCGAATCTCGTCGTCCACCGTCCACATCACATCCGACGGGCCGGAGATGCCGTATTTTACCTTCAGCAGGGGATAAAATAAATCGCCCTTTTCGGCATAGTGGATGGAGAGCCCTCGAATCTGCCCAAGCAGCTCCGTCACGTCCTCATTTGCGGCGAGCAGCGGCTTGATCTTCTTAAGCAGCGCGGCGAGCACATCGTTCTCACGGGTCAGGGTTTGAAGCGGGTGACCGGGTATGACCTCAAGCGCGGCGGCGCGTGCATTCTTGTTGGTATAGTCCGCTCGGGGATAGGAGTCGCGTTTGGCAATCTCTGCCTGAATCTTCTGACGGGTGATGGATTCCTCTACAGCCTTTTCCGCGTTAGCGATTTTTTCTTCCCTGGTAGCGCCATGGAACAGTGCGGAATGAATGTCGCACAGGCGCTGTACTTCTGTAAGCGGAGTGCCTTCCTTCATCAGCTCCTGCTCGGCCTGCATAATTTCGGAAGCTTCCACCTCTCCAAACTCCCGCACAAAATCTGCTTTGACTGTTTCCGTATCCTCTCCGTCGCCGAGGCGGCGCAGGTAGGCCTTCAGCTGTTCTGTGCGGCTTAAAGAGACTGCCGCCGGCGCGTCCTGCACGTCAGGCTGCACAGGCTTACCGTCCATCGCCGACAGATCCGGCACTTCTCCGGTCAGTTCAAAGCCTTTCGCCATCAGGGTTGTTACAACATCCATCATTGAAATACCCTTCATTTTGGCTCCTTTGGGGATGGTCATGATTTTGCCGACAGAATTAAGTACCGGCTTCTTTGTGATTTCCGTAAATCCCAGCCCGGCCATGATATCGATCAATTCCGGATACTCCCGGGTCAACTCGAATACCGATTTGGTGAGGTCAAGTGTCCTGCTCATCTTGGATACCTCCTTCGTTTCATCGATACTATCATGCCATAAAGCGAATGGAATGTATGTTGTTCAAATAACATTTTATATGGTTGAAATGATAAAAGTTTACCATTAAGGAGCTAACGAGGGACTCAGCCTGCTGGAGAACGCGGCCTACATCGGTCTGTCCATCCCGGACAAGCTGAAGGCTGTCCGGGAGCAGCTGCATGACCGGGACAAGAAGGAAGACAAAGACGAACAGACCGACCAGGGCAACGGCGAATAAGCTGCCGCCCTCTTTTCATGATTGGAGGAATCATCATGTCGGACAGAATCAGTACGCCTTTCACCAACGAGCACTTTGCCGACTGGTGCCAGAAGATGGTTGGCCAGCCTTACTGGTACGGCACCTGTGTCTACAAAGCCACCAGCAGCCTGCTTTCCCGGAAGAGCAATCAGTATCCCTCTCACTACGGCTCCAGCCGTACCTCCCGCTACAAGCAGGATATCGCCAATAAGGCCGTCGTGTCCGACTGTATCGGCGGCTGCAAGGGCTACGCCTGGACGGGCGGCGGTCAGGGAGTGCTGGAAGCCATCGGGACGGACAAGGGCATCTCCAGCAGCTATGGCTCCAACGGGTGTCCGGACAAAGGCGCGAACAGCATGTTCTCCTAGGCCAAGTCCAAGGGCATGGACTGGGGCACCATCGACACTCTGCCTGAGATCCCCGGAGTGGCGCTGTACAAGGACGGTCATGCCGGGTACTACATCGGCAACGGCTATGCCGTGGAGTGGCAGGGGTTCAGCTGGGGCTGCGTAAAGACGCAGGCGAAAAAGCGGCCCTGGACACACCGGTACAAGCTGCCGTTTATCGACTACGGCGATACCAGCGGCGCACAAATCGCCGTGGAGGCGGTCACCGTGTACACGCTGGGCAGCAGGCTGCTGAAGAACGGCTCCTCTGGGGCTGACGTGAAAGCTCTTCAGGAACTGCTGAACCAGCTGGGCGCTGCCCTTGAGGTCGACGGCCAGTTCGGCAGCAAGACGGAAGCCGCCGTGAAGGCTTTCCAGAAGAAAGCCGGAATCAAGCAGGACGGCAAGTACGGCGATCAGACCCATGCCGCCCTGATGGCAGCCGTGGCGGAGGATGATGCCGGGCAGCAGGCCATGACGGAAACACAGACGGAACCGGAGCAGGAACAGCCCGTCGCCGTACAGACCACCATCCGGGTGCTGATCAAGTCTTCCGGCGGCAAGGTGAACATCCGCACGGGCAACGGCACCAGCTACAGCCGTATTACCGCCGTCGCACCGGGCACGACGCTGGAGTACGTGGCCAGCGCCTTCAACGGCTGGCAGGCTGTGAAGATCGGAAGCCAGGTCGGATGGGTTTCCGTGGAGTACAGTGAGATTACAACTGAATAACGCAGCAGGCCTGCAATCTGGTTCACATGAGCCGGATTGCGGGCCTGTTTTTTCATTCTGGCTAAGGAATCAGCTTGTAAGGCGGCATGATAAATGAGCCAAAGTTTGCAGATTATATGAGCCAACAGTAGCCCTAGGATGATGCTTTTCTTAGGCTAGCTTTAGGGTGGATAACTCGACCATTGATTATAGGATAGGAGAATAAACCCAAACAGGGAACAAATAGCACCTGTACGTGCCAGAGTCAAGGTCATCTGACCATTTATCCCTCCCGCCAGAGGCGTGAGCATAAAAGGTCATCTTCCCTTGACTCCGTCACTTCCAGGAGCTATGTTGTAATCAATGGCGTAAGGACGCCCATGTCCAGGACCTAAATTCCGACGTAGTCGGACAAACATTCTATTCTCGGCCGGACAACGGCCGCATTTCAGCGTGTGGAAGTCATGAGGAGCTCATGGCCTGCTGCAAGACCTACCGCGATATCTGCGATTCACAGATGGGAAAGGATGTACCGCAACATTTTATATGAGCCAAAATCCACACATTGCGTGTACCAACCCTGTTATTCGATGACCTCCCATTGCCCCTCTATTCATTCACTCTAATCGAGCGAATAGAACAACTAAAATAGCATCTGCGGGAATGAAAAAAGAAACGATAGAATACGCCGATGTGAGTTACAGGACAATCAATTTTTGGCTCATTGAATGTGTCCGAAAACGACCATTTTGGTTCATAGAAAGTTTGGCTGTACAGGAAAGGAGGAGTTGGCGTGACGGACAAAAATAAGCTGATCGATCGCTCGATGCCCGGCATGATGACCCGCAACGCCCGGTTTGCGGAGGTAGAACACGCGGAAAACGTCGGCGCGACGCTCCGGCGCATCTTTTCCTATTTCGCGAGGGAAAGAAGCATGGTGCTGGCCATGATCGCCGTCGTGGTCTTTGGGACAGTGTGCGGCGTGTACGCGCCGAGCCTTCAAAGCCGGTCCATTGACATCATTGCAGGCAGTCTTACGGGCAATTTGATGGCTTCTCTTGCGCTGATGTTGGGCGCGTATCTGATCTACAGTGCCTGCCAGCTTCTGCAGGGGCTACTCAGCGCCCGTCTCAGCCAGCGGCTGGTGTGCCGGATGCGCGAAGAGCTGTTCGGCAAGATTGTCGATCTACCCATCCGTTATCTCGACACGCACTCTCACGGCGACGTGATGAGCCGTATGACCAACGACATTGAAAATATCTCCACGACGGTGTCCCAGTCGCTTCCCTCGCTGTGCTCTGGTGTGCTGACCATATTGGGAACGGTGTCGATCATGCTGTATTACTGCTGGCAGCTGGCGCTTCTGAGCTTTGCCACGGTGATCCTGACCATGGTGGCGACGAAGTTCCTTTCAAAAAAGGTTCGCCATTTTTCCCGCAAGCGCCAGCAGCTGCTGGGTCAGCTCAATGGCACCGTCGAGGAAATGATATCCGGCTATCGGACAGTGGTGGCGTATAACCATCAGGACATCACGACCCAGTCATTCTGCGAGACATCCGATTTGCTCACGAAGGCGGGCATCCGGACGGACGTCTTCAGTGGCGTCATGGGACCGGTCATGAATTGCATCGGCAACGTGGGATTTGTCATCATCGCAGCCTTCGGAGGTTATTTCGCGGTTCACGGGCTTATTTCCGTGGGCGTGATCTCCGCGTTCATCGTCTATGCCAAGCAATTCAGCCGCCCGATCAACGAGATCGCGCAAATCTATGGCCAGCTCCAGACGGCCATCGCAGGCGCGGAACGCGTGTTTACCGTACTGGACGAGCAAAGCGAAGATATGGAAGGCGAGCCCCTGAATGACAGCGGGGACGCCGCCGTGCGCTTCGAGAATGTGAACTTCTCTTATGAGCCGGGCCATCCGGTGATCCGTGATTTTACACTGACCGTGCCCAATGGGAAGAAGGTGGCGTTAGTCGGCTCGACGGGCAGCGGAAAAACCACTGTTGTGAATCTGCTGATGCGCTTTTACGATGTTGACAGCGGAAGAATCTGCATCGACGAACAGGATGTGACGAAGGTCTCCCGTGGGAGCCTGAGGAAGGCGGTGACGATCGTACTGCAGGACACCGTGCTGTTCTCCGATACCGTGCGCAGCAACCTGACCTACGCCAATGCCGAAGCGACTCAGGCACAGATCGAGCATGCCGCACAGATGAGCCGCACGGACGGCATGATCGCATCCCTGAATCAAGGCTATGACACGGTGCTTGAAGCGGGCGGCGCGAACATTAGCCAGGGCCAGCGTCAGCTGCTGACCATTGCCCGTGCCTTTGTGGCGGATCCAAGAATCCTGATTCTGGACGAGGCGACCTCCAATGTGGATACCCGCACAGAAAAGGCGATTCAAAGCGCAATGCAGAAAATCATGGAAAACCGCACGAGCATCGTCATCGCGCACCGCCTCAGCACGATCCGCGATGCCGATCTCATTGTCGTGATGGACAAGGGCTGCATTGTAGAGCAAGGCAGCCACGAATCCCTGCTGAAGGCCAGAGGCAAATACTACGAGCTGTACATGACTCAATTTGCTGGGGTTGCCACCTGAAAAAAGCACTACGCTACTTCTTTCTGTAATATCAGAGCGTGGCTCCAAATTGTTCGAGGACACGCTCTGATATTTGTTCACAGTTTCGCGTTCTTCTTCATTGGACTGTTTCTCCACGAAATGAAATTCTGAAAATTGAGCGTCTCTTCGGAGACGCTTTTCTTGTGCCCATAAACACATTTCAACGATGAATCGACCTTCAAGTAAATGTGAAACCTTTGAACTCCGATTCAAATCGTTAATGGGGTTCCTGGGTTCATCGTTACATTGTATCAAATAGGCGGATAAAATAGAAATCTCACGAGGCAAATGGATACAAACACATTTTTGTGAACACACCCTGAAACCCCTTGAAATCAGGCACTTTGCGGCAACTGCCTGATTTTTCAATGCCCGTAACGATTGAGGGTTCAAAGTCAAAAAGCTGTCCTGGGGCTGGCGGCATGGAGGGGTGTTCAGCTTTTAACGGTTATATCGTTATAAAGTACGATTGTTAAAAGGGTTTCATATCATGATCAGGGGTGAAGGGCAGATTCCCAGTACTGATTTTTTGTGTATTTACATTTTTATGCTTGTCTTCTGCGAAAAATGGAATATAATATAGTTAGATGCAGCTAACGAAGTTGTCTCCTGATGTCGGGAACCCATGATACGAGGTGCCATTGTGAAAGGTTATCAGTCTGTACTGGAAACAGCGAAGCGATGGGGTATATCTGTGCGCTGGGTGAATCAGTACGCTTTGGACGGAAGAATTCCAGGCGCGGAGCGGCTGGGCAGATCCTGGGCGATTCCGGAAGACGCAGTCAAACCGGAGAAGCACAGATCCGGGCCTAAGCCGAAAGAAACGTCTGAGAGAAGCGGTAGGAAGAAATAATCAGATAAGCACTTGTCGCGCTTTATTTTTTGCGGATGAGTTAGCCATCCATAACAGATGAGGTGACACGAATGACGATCAAGTATGCGTTGCTGAAAAAGCTGGTTGTGGCGGCGGGTCTCAAAAAACGATGGCTGAGCTCCACTACGGAAGAACTCCTGGAAAACCGGAGGAAGCAAACCGCGAGGAGCCGCATCGTCTTTGCGCTGATCCCTGGGGCGCTGGTTGGATGGCTGATCGTGCTGGTGAGGTAAAAGATGATGAAAGTACTGGTTTACGGTTCCGGTGTGATCGGTTGTTATCTGGCGCACATCCTTTGTGCGGCCGGAAACGACGTGACGCTGCTGGCCCGCGGTCAGTGGAAAGAGCAGCTGCAGCAGAATGGATTGAAGATCCGCCATCATCTCCAGCGGAAGACCACCTTGGATCACCCGAGGGTAATCGGCGGCATAGAAGAAGACGACACCTATGACGCCGTGTTTGCCGTTATGCCATACAACAAAATGCAGACAATTCTGGAACCGCTGGCGGCTATTCATGCTCCGATCGTTGTACTGGTTGGTAACAACATGAGCCCAGCCGATATGCAGCAAATAATTCTGAAACACTCAGCATGCGAAAAGCAGGTGCTGTTTGGCTTTCAGGCTACCGCGGGCAAGCGGGATCATGAAAAGGGCATGCTGATCTGCGAACGTGCCGGTATCGGTGCCATGGACATTGGCTGTCTGCGTGGCAAAGCAGATCCTTCGACAAGATCGAAGCTGACTGCTCTGTTTGGCAAAACCGGCTACAGGCTCCACTGGCAGCCGGATATGGAAGCCTATCTCATTTGCCATCTGGCGGCGGTGCTCCCCATCTGCTATCTGGCTTATGCCTGCAATGGGGATCTGACGGACTCCACAGGAAAACAGCGGAAACTCATGCGCATGGCCTCCCGGGAGGCGTACGCCATGCTGAAGGCGCAGGGGATCCCGATCCTGCCGGAGGGTGATGATCAATACTACACCCCGGGGATCAAAGGCGCAATCATGCGGCTTCTCTACTTCGGCATGGCCAAGTGGAAAACCGCAGGAGATCTCATCGCCTGTGAGCATTGTCGGAACGCCTTTTCGGAGATGGAGATGCTGGATGAGGAGTTCGAGAAAGTACTGGCCCGCAAGCCGGATCTCCCCATGCCAAACTGGCGCGCTCTGAAGACACAGATGCCAGGTTGGGACTCGATCCGGAAGCAATACGGAAGCAGGTGACGGATTTGTATATTCGCGAATACGGCAATGCGCACAAAAAGGATCTGCTCTTTTTCCCCGGAAGCTGTGAGCCATGGCAGGAATTTGCCGGTGCCGCAGAGGAACTGGCACAAAGCTTTCATGTCCTGCTGGTCGTGCCGGACGGTCAGGACCCGGATGAGCATACAGACTTCATCTCCGTGGAAAAGACCGTGGAGGACACAGGTGCCTGGTTGAAAACGCGTGGCATCGATCATCTGGAAGCGATCTACGGGCTAAGTTACGGCGGAGGCATGGTGACCCGCTTTCTGGTGTCGCAGAATATCCCGGTCAAGAAGGCGATCATTGATGCGGGAACTGCGCCATATACCTATCCCAAATGGATCTGTAAACTCATCTGTGTTCGGGATTATTTCATGGTCAAAGTCGGCAGAGCAAGTATAGGTGCTATGAAAATGGCATTTCCTCCGGAACGCTTTGCCAGGAACCCTGATAAGGCAGGCGAAGAATACCGGGAAATCCAGCGGTATATGAAGACCTACAGCAATAAAACGATATGGAACATCTTCTGGTCGGCAAACAACTATGAAATCCCGCATCCGGCACCGAAGCTGGATACGAAGATCCAGTTCTGGGTCGGCACCGATGAATGGGGCTCAAGATTTCGGGATCTGAAGTGGTATCAGAAATATCTGCCGCAGCTTGAGCTTGTAAGGATCGCTAATATGGCGCATGGAGAATATGTGATGATGCATCCGAAGGAATTTGCTGCAAAGGCGTTGGAATTTTTCGAAGAGGAGCAATGAGATGCATCGGGAGGGATGAAGCATGCTGTTGACGATTTTTCTGGCGATCGTGTTCTGCGCGGCCATCACACTGATGCTGCTGTCCGCCGTGGCTTTCATTCAGAAGAAAGAGTTTTTCTCCTCCGCGCCCAGGGAGGCGCGGGAAGCGATCCTTCCCCGTGAAAAGGAACTGTTTGTAGGCGCCAGAACCATCGGCTGGACGCTCATGGCATTCAGTATCCTCATGATTCTGGGTACAGGGATCGTTTCCATCTGGGACGGCTTCCGAAACGGATTCGGCTTCTGGCAGTTTTTCATGAGATTTGTGCTGATCTTCACGATCTACAAAGTCTACGACATGATCTGCTTTGACTACTTTCTGCTGATGAAGTTTCAGTTCTTCCAGTACTACTTCCCGGAGGTAGGAAGCGTGTATCCCCTGAAGAAATACGGTTACAACATCAAAAGCCAGCTGCTGAAGCTCCTGGTCATATTCCCGGCGGCTTCGGCGATCGCGGCCTGGGTATGCACAATGTTCCGGTGACGAAGTTTCAAAAACAAAGGAGCGAGGATCATCTTGACAAGGAAAAATCAGATCAGGAACGCCTACAGGACCACAGGTGGACAGGCCAGCTTTTACGACGGCATGATGACCTGTTCCACATGGCTGGGGAAGGCGATCTGCCGCGTGGTATGGAACATGGACGGAGAGAAGAACGCAGCTTATCTGGAGAAGGCCCTCTCCGGCATTCCGGAGGACTTTTCGGGAAAGCTGCTGGAGGTGCCGGTGGGCACGGGTGTGCTGACCATGCCGGTCTGGCAATCACTGCCGCAGGCGGAGATCACCTGCCTGGACTATTCCCCGGACATGATGGCCTCGGCGCAGGAGAAAGCAAAGCAGCTCGGCGTCGCCAACGTGGCATTCACGCAGGGTGATGTGGGCGTGCTGCCATTCGCGGACGAAAGCTTCGACACGTGCTGTCCCTGAACGGCTTCCATGCCTTCCCGGACAAGGAAGCCGCGTACCGGGAGACCTATCGCGTGCTGAAAAAAGGCGGCACATTCGCCCTGCACGACATTTTCTCCCACTCCAAGTATGGGGATATGCAGACGTTCGTGAAAAAACTCCGGGATATGGGCTACCGGCAGGTGGAGCTGATCGACACGACGGACGGCAAATTCATGAAGAAGTCCGAAGCTGCCTGGATGATGCTGAGCGGCTCCGCACTGCTGACCGGCAGAAAGTGAGGAGACGGGCAAATGGCACGGAAGGATTCGGAAAACCAGAAGAAATCCATGAGCAAACTGTTCCGCGGCAGGGCCAGCTTCAAGCCCCTGAATACCGGCTGGATCAATGAAAACGTGGCCTGCGTGCGGGAGTGGATCGCCAACATCTTCTTCTACACGAAGAATGGGACCACCGTCATGATCGACGCGGGTTACAACTACGAACGCCTGCGGGAGAAGATGAGCTGGCTGGACATCGACCCGGCGTCGATCCAGCACATCCTCATCACGCACCAGGACACGGATCATGTCGACGCGCTGGAAACCGACAGCGGGCAGCTGTTCCGGGATGCCATTGTATACATCGGCGAGATCGAGAACCGCTATCTCATCGGCGAAACCCGGCGAAAGGTGTTCCACGGCTTCTATAAGCTGCCCAGAGTGAAGATGGACAATCAGAAGGTGCTGCTGAAGGACGGCCAGGTGCTGCATATCGGCGGCATCAGCATCGAGTGCATCCTGGTGCCCGGCCATACCTGGGGACACATGGTGTACCTGATCGACGATCAATACCTGTTCACCGGCGATACCATCTGGTTTGGCGCAGACGGGGGCTACAGCTTCTTCAGCACCCTGGCGGAGGATAACAAACTGGCGGTACGTTCATTGGAAAAGCTGGAGAAGAATATCCGTGCCCGGAAGAAGCCTATCTCCATCATTACCGGGCACACCGGCTGGGCGGACGATCTGGATTTCGTATTTACCCACCGGAAGGAGATCTGCAAACCATTCACCAGACGTTATTCCGATCCGGAAGCTCCCTTCGACGGCTATATCGAAGACGACGATACCGAGGAAAAGGCCCGGACGATCCGTCTGGTAAAAAAGAGGGAATGCCGATGAAATACCATATTGAGAAGAATACCGTACAGGAGACCCTGGTGATCCCCCTCTTTGGCCGGCTGGTCTGCTCCGAGCGCTTTCCGCAGCTGTTTTCCGATCCGGAGGCAAAACGCATCTGCGATTCCTTGGATTATGACTTCGCGGAGAAACGCAAAAAGATGGAATCCGTCTTCGGCCTGTTCGGAGCGCTGGAGGTAGCACAGCGTCAATATGATCTCCGGTGTGAAGTGGAGGCATATCTTCAGGACCACCCCAAAGCTGCCGTGGTCAACCTGGGCTGTGGGCTGGACGACACATTCCGGAAATGCGACAATGGGCTATGCCATGGTTACAACATCGACCTTCCGGACGTCATTGCCGTGCGGAACGAACTGCTGCCCGCCGGAGAACGGGAGCGGAACGTCGCCTGCGACCTCAATGACCCGCGCTGGATGGAGGCTGTGGACGATTCCGGCGGCGCTGTGTTCATCGCGGCGGGCGTCTTCTACTATTTCAAGACGGATGACGTCAAAAATCTGTTTTCCCTCATGGCGGAACGCTTCCCCGGCGCTGTCCTTGCCTTTGATTCCTGCAACCAGCGCGGCGCGAAGATGATGCGTTCCACCTGGCTGAAGGAAGCGGGGATCACAGACGTGCGCGCGTTCTTCTCGCTGGAGGACGAACGGGAGCTGGAAAGCTGGAGCGGCAGATTCGCCTCCGTCACCGCGAAAAGCTATATGCGGGGCTACCGGGACATCTACGAACATGTCCGCCCGCTGCACAAACTGATGATCCGGTTCTGCGACGGTCTTGTTAGGATGAGGATCGTAAAGATCACATTCCGGGAAGAAGCGTGAAAGTGGAAGTCCTGCTTTTCAGTCCTATGAGGGATAGCTGGCGGGATGATGCAAACCCGCCTGATCAAGGAGAATGTCTGATATGAAATACGCCGGTATGCCTATGGGCATGTGGATCCTGTTCCGGAGATCTTTCCGGAATCATCTTGTATCCGTGCTTGGCCTCACCGAAACAGAAGCTGCGCGGACAACAACAGCTGCGCAACCTAAGTACAGGGAGATCATCGCAAAGCTTCCGGAGTTCGAGAAAGCGGACCGCTTCAAAATGAACATCGTCAACTGCGCTATGCTCTCGGCTTTTGTGCTCTCAATGAAGGAACGACCGTCTTTAGAGAAACTGACGGAGTACTACGCAAAGGCAATGATGACCGGCCCCATGCGGTGGTTCTGCCGGATGATGGGAAAGAAGAAGTTCAGCGAACAGGACGTTCAGGGCATGAAGGCCACGGCAGCATTGAAAGCGGCAGACAGGAATCCCTATTCCTGGAACATGGAATTCCTGCCCTATGCGGACGGCAGCGGTTACGAAGCCCGTTTCACCAGATGCGGCATCTGCACATTGATGAAGGAGCTGGGCCTGTATGATCGCGTCCCCGCCATGTGCCATCTGGATTACACCATGGCCGATGCGGGCGGGGTCTGTGATTTTATCCGCGAATACACACTGGCCTCCGGCGGTCCATACTGTGACTGCGGATACCGGAAAAAGACAAAGGAGATGACATATTCGTCAATGTTATCAACGGGAAGACGCAATTAATATTTACTCCAATTTACTCCAATTTAGCCGCGTTTTTAGCCACCCTTCTTGAAAAACAAGACGTTGCGATATATAATAGTAAGCGGAATCTAACCAACGCTTTTCGCCCATCACACAGTGGAGTCGAAGATGGACGGCTGTGTGATGGGCTTTCATTTTGTTCAGAAGTTAGGAATAGCTAACAAGCTGAGAGCCTTACAGAGCAAGGAGTAAAGGCATGAAAGACTTCGAGGCGTTATCCAGAAAGCATTTTGACAGACAGGCTGCCGAATATGATCAGCGCGACACCTATTACTATTCGCAGAACGGAAAGATAAGAAAAGAATGGAGGAACGTGCATGACAGCAGAACAGCGCGCAAAGACAGCAAAACGAATGCTGTGGATCATCCCCGGCATGATCCTGGCCATCATTGGCGACTACTGCATGGGAATCGAGCCGAAAGACAGTGCGGGCATTTCCTTTATGATCTCGTCCGGCTGGCTCACGATCGCGGACTGGCGCATCGCTCTTTCCAATATCGGAGGCCTGGTCGGAACGGCTTTCTATACGATTGCCGCTATGAGCTTTATAGAATACTTGAAAGTCAAGTTGCCCCAGTGCTGTGACAAATGGGGCCGTCGATTTCTGAGGCTCTATATTGCTGGACTGATCTGGGGCTGCATGGTTTTCATCTATTTCCACTTGGCCTGCGGAACGCTGATCCACAACTACAACGTCATCTATGAAGCGGCGCAGGGCGATACGGCGAGGGCTGTGGCAGCATGGAACCGATCCTACGCTGTGCAGGCAGTTCCGTATTGGGTATCGTTTGCTGTGCTGGGAGTCACCTCCACCGGCGGATGGATCGCCATCATTTTGAAGGGCGTGCTGCCGCTGAAAAAGGTCTGGGTGTTGGCGGCACCGCTTTTGATCGCCGGGATCGGATTCCTACTGGAATGGAGCCTTCCACTGCCCTTTAACGGCTTTTCATCAGGCTTTGAGAGCCTTGGCTGGATCATAATGTTCCTTGGGGGAATACAGGCTGTAAAGAAAGGATAGACAGACAGAACTGCTGAAATGGATGAACGATCATGAAGCATGAGGATTTCAACTTTAAGCAACATGGCTTTGTGGGACATCTGGCAGAACCGGATGCGGGCAGCGACAGAGCGGTCATCGTCATCATGGGCGGAGAACAGAGCCTGCTCCCCGGCATCAAATTCGCGGAACGTTTTGCCGATTATGGAATCACGGGTCTGGCCGTGTCCCTGTTCGGTGCCGAAGGTCTGCCGGATACGCCGAATCAGATTCCGCTGGAGATGTTTCTCCCCGCCGTCCGCTATCTCAGGGAACACAAGCGCATCGGGCATATCAGCGTATACGGGCAATCCATGGGATCCATCTTCGCGATCCTGGTTGCGCAGTACATAGGCGGGATGGAAAACCTGATCCTGGTGTCGCCGACGCATGTGCCCTTTGAAGGGACTCTGAATGACAGGAAGACGATGACCGGCCACAGCGTGGCGACCTGGCACGGCAAGGACATTCCGTTTGTCAAGGCGGATTTTTCCAACGGAAAGGCTGGGAAGTATCAAAAGCATCCGGCTGTTTCGCACAAGGTCACGGGCATGTGGGTCGCCTATTATAACGCTTATCAAAACGATGCGGCTGTGCAGAAAGCAAGGCTGGCGGTAGAAAAGACCGACGCAAGGGTACTGCTGATTGCAGGGCAGGAGGATGAGGCCTGGCCTGCGGAGCTCTCCGCCAGGGAGATCGAGCGTCAGCTGAAAAACAGCGGTTATCAGAAGGATGTCAAGGTCGTCCTGTTTTCCCACGGCAGCCACCTGAACGGCCTCATGCCGAATCGGGAGAGAGAAAAGAAGCTGTACCGGATGATCCCCCTGATCGGGTTGATGTACAGAACCTTTGGTAAATACAGAAAAGAGAATCTGGGGTATTTTGCCGAATCGGAAAAGGAAATCATCAACTGGATAAAGGGATAAGAGTGGAGGGCGACAAATGCTTGCGATAAAACTCATAGCGGAAGGCTTGGGGCTTGGGCTCTTGCTGTATATCATCTGCGCTGTTGGGATCAAAAACAGCGCTGTCGGGATGGTACATCTGTATGATCCAAAGGTGCAGGATCGCGTTATCCAGCTTGGCATGACGACACGGGAAGCCATCCGGAAGCGGAGTTCGCTCTTCAGGGGCCTGTGCCTTCCGGCCTATATGGCATATGTGCTCGTATGTGTCTGGGCAATCAACGGAACCAGAGGCTTCTGGCCGGGGTTCTGGCAGGGCTTTGTGATCCTGTCTGTCATGAATCTGATCGACCGCTTCCTGATTGATGAATACTGGGTCGGCCATACAAAGGCATGGATCATCCCGGGCACTGAGGACCTTCGCCCCTATATTACAGCTTCCGACAAAAAGAAAAAGTGGATCATGGGAACAGTCGGCATGGCGGTGATTGCTGCCGGCCTGTCAGGAATCATGTGCATGATCTTTCGGTAGGTTTTTCACCCTGAGAAGTCATATCCCCAGAGGCGTATGACAGAACGGAAGGAGATACGGCCATGATAAAGCTCCAGGGTTTATCCCACGAACAGGTTCGGGAAATCGCCAGTCAAACGGCAGACGCGTTTTATGATTACAGGTATCATGACGGGGACACCGGCCTGATCAAATACATTCCTTCCAGAGAGGCAATGTTCATCTATATCCATGGTATCGTGCAGGCCGCTTACAAGGCCGGCGTGCTCTACACGACTTCAGACGGCAGCGAAGGGTATCTGATGCTGTCCGGCGAGGGTGCCGGCGGGAGGATTGGATTTGTGGATGGACTAAAGATGATCGCTGCGGAGAAGAAGGCACTGGGCGGCTTCGGGAAAATGAAGCGGTTTATCAGCGCCTGTTTCTGTGACGGAGGGACCATCGAGACCCGTATGCGAAAGGAAAAGCGGAAGTTCCTGCGCGTCGAGATGCTGGTCGTGCGAAAGGAATACCAGGGGCAGGGATACATGCGGAGGATGCTGGAGAATGCTTACAGGATTGCGGAAGACCATCGGGTGCCGGTGATCCTGGATACAGATGATAAGAACAAGGCTGCCCGCTATGAGCATCTCGGAATGAGGCCTGACCGGGTGCGCGATTGCGGTGAGCGGTTCCACATGTACGATCTGATTCGCGAATGTGAGACACAGGGGGGCTGTCAGAATGAATACGATCGGCATTGACTGCAACCTGGACCGGGCGAGGATCAAAAAGCTGCTGACCATCGGGCTGTTCGCCTCGATCCTCACGGGGATCGGTGATTTTATCCTGGGCTATGCAGACAGTACCGCGGGCGGCAGTACGCTTGCCGCCAGTGTGATGGCCGGTGCGGCGAACCTCGCGGATTGGCAGATGATCGCCGGGGGATTGCTCGGCTTCTTTGGCATATTTCTGGAGGGGCTGGCCTTCTTCGCGATCTATCGCCTGATGGCGGACGCGGCGCCGAGGTACGCGCATCTCTATCGGGCGGGGATATTCGGCTACATCTGGCTGGCGCCGGTCGGCTGCCATATGAACGTGGGGGTGCTCAACCTTGCGTACAAGCATCTGCTCCAGGCGGACGCGGCGCTGGCGGAAAAGGCGGCAGGCCTGCTGTTTTACGGCCTCTTTGTGCCGATCTATCTGCTGTTGATCGTCTTCTGGCTGCCGATGATGATCGTGCAGTTCCTGGCCTTTTCCAGGGATCTGACGCCCTATCCGAAAAAGGCGAAGTGGTTCTGCATCCCGATCGGCGCGATCCCTTCGCTGGTATTGTCCGCGATTTTCGGTATCAATACTGCTCTCGGCTCGGCCATCGGCACGATGTTCCTGAGCTTCGGCAACGCCTTCATGTTCGGCGGATTGCTGGCCACGCTGCCGGATGAAAAGCGGTTTGAAGCGTTCGAGAAGTCCATATCAGAGAATACAAGGCGGAGGCTTGCACGGAGATGACGGAAATAGAAAGATGCACCCTGTCCCGGGAGGGCTTTGAGGCGCGCTGGTTTCCGGGGACGATCTGCCGGGAGAAGGCGATCATTGCAGTCGGCGGCGCATCCTGTGATGAAAGGACCAGCATCGCCATGTCGGGTTTTCTCAGGAAGCGCGGCTACAGTGTCCTCGTGCTGGGCTTCTACATGTGGAAGGGACTGCCGAAAGATCTCGTCTCCATACCGGTGGATTATGTTGAGAAGGCAGTTCATTGGCTGAAGGAGAAAAAGGGCATCCTCAAAATTGCCATGACCGGCGCGTCCACCGGTGCGGGCTACACGTTGCTGGCGGCGTCCCTGATCTCGGAGATCAGCTGTGTGATCCCGGTGGTGCCGTATGACTATGTGTCCGAGGGCACGAAGCAGACGCTGAAGGGCTATGCGGAGCTGCACAAATCGCAGTACACCTGGCACGGCACGGAGGTTCCCTATACGCCGATCCGCATACTGGACGAGAAAGGCATGCTGTGGTGGCTGAACGCCGCTCGGAAGGCACCTGGCTACGGCCTCGCCAGGTTCATGCGCTACGGCTACGATCTGACCAGGGATTGGCTGAACCCGGAGGCCAGAATCCGGGTCGAGGACATGCAGGCAGACGTGCTCCTGCTCGCGGTCCGTGACGACGACTGCTGGCCCTCCGACGAGGCAGTTCCCAGGATGGTGGAGGTCCTCAAAAATGCCGGATATCCGCACCGGGTAGAATCCCACGTCTATGAAAAGGGCAGTCACGCGCTGACGGATGGTCTGGATTCGATGAGCGGCTTTGCGAAATGGGCGCTGAAGCACATGATCACGGCAGAGAAGAAATATCCCAGGGAATGCGAGGAAGCGCGGCAGGACAGTTTTCGCCGGATCCTGGCGTTCCTTGAGAAATGGTAGGCGAGATCATCCTCAGACTGACATCAGATGGACGGACATGAAAAAGATCAGATTTACAGAGAAGAACAATGGATTCTGCGGATGCTTCTCCGGGATGCCGGGGAAGCAGGAAGCCGCCATCATTCTCATGAATGATGATGGTCCGGATGACTTTCTCTCCAGAATCGGAATGAAATGGCTGAACGGGATGGGCCTTGCCGTCATGGCGGTCGGGCCCGAGAAAGGCATGAAGGGCCTGCACAGCTGGCCGCTGGAAAACGTGGAGAATGCAGTGCGCCATCTGAAGGGAACCGGATACAAAAAGATCGGGATCTGCGGGGTATCCGCCGGAAGCAGCATGGCGCTGAGCGCGGCGGCAAGGATCCCGGACATCACCCTCACGATCGCCATGACGCCGATGGATTGGGTGTACTGGGGATATTATCACGATGGCATGGATGGCGCATCGGAAAGACCCGCGGAGGGTGAATCCTCTTTGACATGGCGGGGAGAATCCCTTCCGTGCATGTCCCCGCCGTGAAGCCATCCCGATTACTGGGATCAGGTCCGGAAGGAATCCAAGCGACGCGGAGACAGGGTCGCGGGGCTGGGCTTTCATCATCTTGCGGAGGAAAAGCACCCTTTGACAGAGGCAATCATGATCCCGATCGAGCGGATTCAGGGACGTTTGATGCTTGCCGGTGCGGAGGACGATATGGTCTGGGATACCTGTCGGGCGATCCGGCGGATGCAAAAGCGTCTGGAGGAGAGAGGAAGCAGCTGCTGGTGTGAGGCGCTGATCTATCCGCATTGCAGCCATTTCGTCTTCCCGGAATCGCTGCTCCGGCTCATCCTTCCGGCATTTGTCGTCGAAAGGATCCTCCCACTCGTTTTCAGGGAGACAAGGGGATATGTCAGGGAGTGCCGGGAAAGCCGGATCGATCTCGACCGGCATATCCGTGAAATGATCCGGGAGTGGACGGCAGGATAAGAACAAGTTTTCTTCTCGCCTGAATCAAAGCTTATTTCAGTATTAGCTTCGATGATCGGCTCTTGCCCCACTTCGAAGCAGTAGAAGTTGCGAATATCACAGCCAATCTCTTCGAGATCAAGAAATAAAGGCTGATTTCCTGGGGTCGGCTCAATGCCCGCCCTTTTATGTATCGTTATATATGTGTCCGCCAGTGATTTGCTTTATATTGTAATCAGAAAATGGTCGATTTGCAGTCTTAATAGTAGTAAGATTAAACGAACATCAAGGAGGACAAGACAATGAATTTGCAGTTTGGCGATATTCAGGAAACCGCGCTCATCCCGCTGGCCATCAAGGCGAGCGAAACGGCCCGACCCAATGCGCGAATCAAGGATCTGAAAGCGAAGGAGATCATCGACGCGCTGGGTGTGGACGTCAGCAAGTTTGATCCTTTTCTTTCCCACGAGGGTGTTGTGGCCAGGACGATCCTGTACCGGGAGCAGTTGAAAGCATTGCTGAAGAAGTATCCTGACGCTGTGTGCATCAATCTGGGATGCGGTTTTGACGACAAGTTTTCTCAGGTGGATAACGGAAGGCTGCAGTGGTTTGACGTGGATCTTCCGGACCAGATCGCCGTCCGAAGGAAGGTCTATGAGGACCGGGATCGCTGTGTCATGCTGGATGGTGACGCTTTGAACGGCGACTGGACAAAGCGTCTGCCGGCTTCGGATATGTATATCATCGCGATGGAGGGCGTCTTGGAATACTTCTCCAAAAAGCAAGTCAAAACATGCCTGAACATGCTGTGCGACTGCTTTCCACATGGTTATCTGCTGGCGGAGCTTCATTCTCCGTTTTTGGAGAAGAATAGCAAGCACCACGATGCGGTCAAAAACACCAATGCGACTTTCGGATGGGGTACGAAGAGCGGCAGGGAGTATCTGGAGCTGGAGCCGCGCATGACGCTGGTTTCGGAAACCAGCTATAACGAAGAAATGAAGAAATACACGATCCGGGGCAAGCTGTTTGCCATCATCGGAAAGAATATGAACAACAGACTGGCTGTATTCAAGTGGTGACCCGTCAGGAAGCCCTTTCGTTTTGCGCTGAAAAAAGTAGTGCGGAGGCATAATTATGGAACACAGCTGGATCTTGATGATAGCAATGCTCGGACACGTCCTTTGCGTATATGCCGACAGACTGCTGCTCTGTACGCCCGGCGGTCAATTCAGTTTTTCCGATATGAAGGATAACAAAAGGATGGCGAAGCACTTCGCAACGAAGCCGGAGAGCGAGACTTTGCGTTCGATCGTTCTTGGCACGCTCGCCATGTTCTTGCAGTTCTTTGGGTACCTTGCGCTGGGGATCTGGATGCGCCTTTATTCCGCCCTGTGGGCGAATATCATGATCGTCGGAGCTGCGATGATCTACACCTTCGGTCTGGCGCATCATATCCTGGGCTGCGCTGCGGAATGGATCTACATCAAAAGCGATCACACCGAAGAAGGACGGAAGCTGGCCTCCGATTTCTTCGGAAAAACCTCGGTGACGATGATCGGCTGCTATGCGGGAATTGTCTTGTTTTCAGTCGCGCATTTCATACCGGTGGTGGCGGGTCTGACGCCGCTTCCTGCGTGGGCGTGCGTATTCAATCTTCTGCCTCTGTTTCTGGTGCAGGTGCCGTTCAACATACCAGGCGCGGGAAACATTGCCGGCGCCGCGATGTACCTCGGCTTGTTTATTCTGTTTTTGATTTGAGAAGCCCCTTGCGGAAGGGGAGGACGGTTTTGCGTGGATGGAGGCTGAAAACTATATGGATAAGTATCTGAAAATGTTTGAACCGGCGATGAAGAAATGGCTGTCGGAGCATTATTCGCCCAAAGAGGCGAAAGCGCGCTGGGAGAGGACTATTGCGCTGGACGAAAAATGGATCCGGGAGGAGGGCGACCTCGGCGGCAAAAGGAATCCAATGGCCAGCAACATGCTGGAGGCCTATGCCTTCTTCGCTTTCTACGATTCGGTAGATCGGTCTTTCAGCAAAGAGGATCTGCAGCTCATGATCGACGCGGCCATGGGGAAAAGTCTTCGCAAGCTGTCTCATTTCAACATGAACAGGCTTCTGAAGCATTGTTGGATCGTGAAACTGCTCTACAGGTATCTGGACAATTACAGAAAGAAGGCGGAGCGTTTTCG
>DGWH01000108.1:870-21879 GCA_002395225.1 Christensenella sp. UBA4263 | reverse complement strand
TTGATTGGCATTACTGTGCGCACATATGTTTTCCCTCTCTCATGTCTGTACAGGAAAAGTGATGCAGAACCGGTGTGCAGAAAGCCGGGGATTCCGGGACGGATTTTGGAAACGGCAGGGAGATCAGAATGGCCTGCGCAAAATGATCATGTCCGTGAGCCGGATGCCGCATTCGATGATCGGATGGTCGTAATGTTCCGTGAAGAAATTCGGAATGACATGCGAACGGACAAAACCGCATTTTTCGTAAAAGGGAATGGTCAGAGGGCTGTCGCCGGTTCCCACCTGGAGGACCGTGAACCGGTCCCGGAAGGCGTCAAGCAGATACCGGATCAGGGCTTTTGCATAGCCTTTTCCCTGATCATCCGGAACGGTTGCGATGTTTTTGATTTCGAGAATGCCGCTTCCCTCATCGGTCACGACGCATTCGCAGCGTATGCCGTGATCATCCAGGACGAACATCCTGCCCCGGCTGAGATAGCGGTCAATCATCTCCTCCTGCTCATCTGCCAGCAGAAGGAGAGGAAGAAGGGATTTCTTGTCCGATGCGATTTCGTAGATCTCCATAGGGGTTTCCTCCTCAGTGATCAGGTCTTTCGGCACCGCTGTTCATCCTTTGACAAACTGCCGGTCATTGGGCAGGCTCATTCCTTTCCGGAGGGTACGGGTCAGTTCCTGTTCACAGGTGAATTGTATCATGAAAGAACGGATGCTGAAAGCCTGCCGACGAAGTTTTTTTGCAAACCTTTAGCGCGGAAAGCGCGAAAATTTGGAAACATTCGCTTTTTTATGGCAAATAGGAAACGGTTGTGGTAAAATAAATAAGGTTTACAGCCCTTTATATGTTGATGTGAGAAAAAACTGATGCTGTGTGTGTTTCTGCTTGACGGAGATTGATTCAGGAAACTGTTTTTTATAGATTGCCCTTAAAAAACGGCAGATAATATCGGGGGAAACAATGGAAAAAAAACGTTCTAAGAATATGAAAAGTACGTTTGATAAGTGGATGGCGGGGTTTCAGGATACCAGGAAAGGGACAATTATCGGCATCGCGTTTCTCCTGCTGGTCTTTGTGATTGTATCCGTCGTTGTCAGGCGCGTTTCACAGTCCAATGCAATGCTGATGATGAACGGGGCTCCGACACCGGTACGCGCATTTGCCGGTACATTCTCGAGCATTGCGAATCTCAGCCTGATACTGATGGTTGTCTTTTACGGGAAACCAGGTTTTATTGCTGCGATTGCGCTCCTTTTTATTCAGTTTCCCGGTGTAATCGCCGGCCTCCTCGTCCAGCATAACTACACCAATATCTCCGGGGTATTTACGAATATTTTTGCCATTATCGTGATTATTCTGATTTATCTGAATAATGAACGGAGCAAAAAGTATCAGGAAAAGATTCATACGCAGGCGGTTACAGATGCCCTGACAGGACTGCCAAACCGGTTTGCCTCTCTGGAGATCATGGATAAGCTGATCCGGCAGAAAAGCCGCTTTGCGCTTGTGACCTTCAACCTGAATAATTTCAAAAGCATCAACAGCACCATGGGCATGCAGACCGGAAATGATGTCCTGATTGAAATTGGCAGCCGTCTTGCCCGGGTGGCGGAAAAAGAGATTTCCGGTACGCAGGATATTGTGACCTGTCAGGGAGGCGATGAGTTTTCCCTGGTTGTGCGGGATTATAAATCCGAGCAGCAGCTGATGAATACGATTGACTGCTATAAAAAAGCCATCGAAGAGAAAATCACGCTGGATGGCTGTGACTATTTCCTGACGGCCAGCGCCGGCTATGCGGAATATCCTGAGGATGCGACAGACAGCAACACCATCATGTCGGATGCGAATATTGCCATGCTCTCTGTCAAACGCAACCTTGCCAGTGAACGTATCTGCCGGTATACCAAAGAATTGTCCGGATATGAGCGCTCACTTGAGATTGAGCGGAAGATCCGTCATGCCCTTCAGAATGATACGCTTTTTTTCCATCTTCAGCCCCAGTATGACGTTTCACATAAGCTGATTGGTTTTGAGGCGCTTGCAAGAATGCGGGATGAAGAAGGAAAATTCGTCAGCCCGGGGGATTTTATTCCGGTGGCGGAATCCGCAGGCCTGATTGATGAAGTGGATATGTGCGTGTTCCGGAAATCGGCAGAGTTTTTCGGCCAGCTGCTTCGCAAAAAGCCCATGGACATTACGCTGAGCGTCAATGCATCGGTTAAGCATCTCATGAAAAATGATTTCCTTGAGACGGTTCAGGAGGTGCTTAAAACCAGCGGCGTGCCGGCAAATCAGCTGGAAATTGAAATCACGGAATCCATCATGATTGATTCCGTTGAGAAGGCGCTGCAGTGTATCAATGAGCTGAAGAAAATGGGAATCAAGATTGCCATTGATGACTTTGGAACCGGCTATTCCTCCCTCAGTTATCTCAATACCTTCCCGGCGGACAAACTGAAGATTGACAAATCTTTCATTGACAAGATTAACCTGAACGATTCTTCCAAGCAGTATGTGGCGGCGATCGTCATGATCGGGCACGTCATGAACTTCAAGGTCATCTCCGAGGGCGTTGAGAAACTGGATCAGCTGGAAACCCTGCGCAATATCGGGTGTGACTACATTCAGGGATTCATCTGGGGCCGCCCGATGTCCGCAGATGATGCAGAAAAACTGACGCTCGAGCAGGCAAGCTGATTATAGCCCGGGAGTGTATGAGCAACAGACAAAGCGCGAAGCCGAAAGACCAAACTGTGGCTCATAAAGGAATTGGTCAGCCGTGTTTGGATTCAAACACGGCTGATTTCGTTTATGCATAAAGAAAGAAGGAAGTGAGAAAATGGAACTGAACAGTCAGCGGCTGCGGCAGCTCTCCCCGGAGGTGGATCCGCTGCGGATTGGGACCGGCTGGAAACCGGAGGACCTGGGAAAGGTTCAGGTATTCATTGAGAGCACGTTCGGAGACAGCCATCCCGGATCCGGGCATCTGGATCGCCTGGTGGAAAAAGCACGCCAGGGAGTGCGGGATGCCGGCGGATACGGTGCGCGTTATTTCTGCACGGACATGTGCGACGGCGAAAGTCAGGGACATGATGGCATCAACTATTCACTGGTCAGCCGGGAAATGATTGCCAACATGATCGAAATACAGGCCAATGCAACCCCCTTTGACGCCGGTGTTTACATTGCCAGCTGTGATAAGGGGATGCCCGGCAACCTGATTGGAATGGCCAGAGTAAATATCCCCTCGGTGATGGTGACCGGCGGGACGATGGCGGCAGGTCCGGATCTCCTGACGCTGGAGCAGCTGGGGATGTACAGCGCCCGGTATGAGCGCGGGGAGATCGGGGAGGACAAACTGCAGTGGGCCAAGCACAACGCCTGTCCGGGCTGCGGCGCCTGTTCGTTCATCGGGACGGCTTCGACCATGCAGATCATGGCGGAGGCGCTGGGCCTGTCACTGCCGGGCAGTGCACTGCTTCCGGCGGACAGTCCGGATCTGCTTGAGTATGCGTATCAGGCAGGAAAAATGGCGGTTCATCTGGCCACAATGCCCGGCATGCGGCCCAGGGATCTGGTGACGCCGGAGAGCTTTGAAAATGCCATCCTGATCCATGCGGCGGTTTCCGGCTCAACCAATGCTCTTCTGCATCTTCCGGCAATTGCCCACGAATATGGAATTGAGATTACCGGCGAGACCTTTGACCGTCTGCACCGCGGAGCGCATTATCTCCTGGATGTGCGCCCGGCAGGACGATGGCCGGCGGAATTTTTCTACTATGCCGGCGGTGTTCCGGCGATCATGGAGGAACTGCGTCCTTATCTGCATCTGGATGTCCGCACGGTGACGGGAAAGACACTGGGGGAAAATCTGGATGATCTGAAGAAGACGGGATTTTATGAGCGGTGCGCTGAGCGGCTGGCAGAGGCAAACCGCCGTCATCAGACACAGGTGAGGAAAGAGGACGTCATCCGGCCCTTTGATCATCCCATTGGAACGGATGGGTCGATTGCGGTCCTTTACGGGAACCTTGCGCCCGAGGGGGCAGTGATTAAGCACACCGCCTGTCCGAAGGAAATGTTTGAGGCCACCCTTCGCGCCAGACCGTTTGACAGTGAGGAGGCCTGCATTGATGCGGTCCTTCATCATCGGGTACACCCCGGGGATGCGGTTTTTATCCGTTATGAGGGACCGAAAGGGTCCGGAATGCCGGAAATGTTCTATACATCAGAGGCGATTTCCTCGGATGCGGAACTGGGCAGGAGCATTGCGCTGATCACGGATGGACGCTTTTCCGGGGCATCGACCGGTCCGGTGATCGGGCACTGCAGCCCGGAGGCGCAGGCCGGCGGACCGATTGCTCTGGTGGAGGAAAATGACCTGATCTATCTGAATGTCCGGGAACGCCGTCTCGAGATCGTTGGTGTCAACGGGGAACGGCGGACGCCGGAGGAGATGGAGGAAATCCTTGCTGAGCGCCGCAGACACTGGCAGAAAAAACCGGTTCGCTTCCGGGGCGGCGTGCTTCGCCTCTTCTCGGAACTGGCGGCCTCCCCGATGAAAGGTGCCTATCTGGATTATGATGCCAGGAGCCGGGAATAGGTCCGAAATGAAAGCGGCTACCCTGCCGGACTGGCCGGCGGAAAAACCATGATGCCTGTCATGGAACGACCGGATGGAAACTGTCCATGAGAAAGGAACTGCTTTGAAAATACTTCTGACTTTTTTGATTTTTTCATCTATGGGTGTCTATTGCCTGCTTGCGGAGTTTGTCAAAGCGGCCTATTTCCGGTATCGGGAGAAGACGCAGACGAAGCGTGCCGAGGCGGAATTTGTCAACTATACGGCGGTGCGAAGGCAAACAGGAAAGCATTCCCATGAAATCGTCTATCAGCTGGCGGTGCGTTACAAGGCAGATCTCCAGGACATTCGGGCCACCTCTTCCTATTTTCACAGGGAGAAGGTTCTAAGGCCCGGGGACAAGATGATCATCTACTTTAATCCGAACAGGCCGGAAAAATTCCGGCTGGAGGAGGAAACCGGCGGTGAGGTGGACCCATTTATGATCCGCCTTGGCCTGGGCTGCATCGGGGTTGCGGCGGTGCTCAGCATCCTGGCGGAAATCTTTGCATATAAAGAATGGATCAGATTCTGAACTTCTGAAGAGGTGAGAAAATGCCGTTTCAGATTATTCGAAACGATATAACCCGTGTAAAAGCAGATGCCATTGTGAACACGGCGAATCCGAAACCCTGTTATGGCCGCGGGACGGACAGCGCGATCTATCATGCGGCCGGCGTGGAACAGTTGCTGGCGGCACGCAGACAGATCGGTGAGATAGCCCCCGGACAGGCTGTCCGGACCGAGGCGTTTGCCCTGCAGGCAAAACACATCATCCATACCGTCGGCCCGGAATGGAATGGCGGAAAATCCGGAGAGCGTGAGGTACTGCGGTCCTGTTATGAAAATTCCCTGGAACTGGCAGCAAAGCTGAACTGCACCAGCATCGCTTTTCCGCTGATCTCCTCCGGGGCATACGGATTTCCCAAAGGGGAGGCACTGAATATTGCACTCTCTGAGATCGGGAAATTCCTGCTGACCCATGAGATGGATATTTTCCTGGTGGTTTTGAGTCGGAAGTCTCTGGAACTGTCTGAGGCCCTGGTGGGGGACATTGAACAGTATATCGATGAGCATGCCGCAAATGGACTGCTGAGATCGGAATACGGCAGTGAATATCCTGCTGAAACCCGAAGGGGAAGAGGCCGTGAACTGCACCTGTTCCATGCACGGCCGGAGGCAGATGAGGATGCTCTTTACGACGGGGTGATGGAAAGCCTGGCGCGGGAAAGCGACCGTGAGGAAACCCTGAAACCGATGATGGCGCCCTGCATACCGGATCGTTCAGAGAAAAGTCTCGACGAGGTACTGAACGAAACGGGGGAAACGTTCCAGCAGCGGCTCCTCAGCCTCATCGATAAAAGCGGCATGGACGAGGTAACGGTCTATAAAAAGGCCAATATTGACAGAAAAGTCTTCTCACGCATCCGCAGCAGGCAAGATTATCGTCCCAGGAAAAAGACAGCGGTGGCGTTTGCCATTGCACTGGAACTGGATATGCCGACAACACGGGATCTGCTTTCAAGGGCAGAATTTGCCTTTTCACCCAGCAACAGGTTTGATCTCATCGTCACCTATTTCATCGATCACAAAATCTATGACATTTTCAAGATCAATGCGGCCTTGTTCCGATACGGTGAGCAGACGCTGGGAGAATAGAAAATAGAGAATAGGGTGTGTCAGAAAATAAGGAACCGAATAAAAGCGTAAAGGGGTTTGAAAATGTTAATCTTTCTGAATGGTCAGCGGAACCTGATAATTTTTCCGAAGGAAACGCTAGAAGAATTGAACAAACCCAAGTATTTTCAGATTTCATCAGACGGGAAAGGCATACTTATCCGGTATTCCAAGCGGAAACAGCTTGCTGAGGCATGCACAGTAGAATATCCGTTGAAAGCCAATTCGTACGGATTTCATCTCCGTGATGAAAAGGTAGCAGATGCATTGAGAAAACGGTATGGATGGGATGATTATCTCTATGCGATTGATGTCATACCATTTCTGAGGGCGTTTGCAATAGACCCGGCATACGCGCAGAAGACGAATACAAGGAATGCGGGGTTGTGATCGGCAGGAACGCCCGGATCTTCTTGTGGGCTTGAGCGGTAATAAACTTCGCAGATGGGAAGAGAACGTGGCTTGCATGGGAATTGATTTTATGCCTTTTTTATTGATCCTCAGCGGAGGAGATAACCGGAGGGATTTGAATGTACTACATTATGCTCAGAGACCACACCTATATTGCGGTCAGACTGACGGAAGAGGCTTCTGAAAATGATGAGCTGCCATTCTACATCAGGCAATTTGATTTTGATGATGAAGCTGTGTGGCCAGATCAGAGGCTCGTTTCTGAGTTGTCGAGAGTTTCCCAGGGAAAAGACTACGATCCATATGCCATGTGTGCAATCGACATGGAACAGAGCCGCCGCAGAGGCCAGGAATATTTCCGGACCTTCGGTGACCGGGATGCCCTCATGGATTTCCTGATGGGAGAGGACAATGAAGAGAACAGGAACGATGAAAGCGAAAAGGAGCATGAACGGATTTTTCACAATTCAGATTTGAGTGAGGATGACGTTGCAATCATTCGCCGACTGGCTGCGGTTTTCAGGGAAGAAGTTGATATGCAAAAAGGCCATGGGGAATATGGAGTAATTGAAGATTCATCGTCGGAATTTAATGGAAAGTTCTTAGATATAATGATGCGGGAAGCAGAAATTCAGGCACAATTGCTGCATTCAACATTTGCTAATAGGGTTATTCCCGATAGAAGCGCATCCTATTCAGGGAATGTTTGGATCAGGGTAGATGAGTTGAAAACCCTGGCATCACATCTGATGTTTATGTATGGCGAAGACAGGCTGGAGGCGGAAGCTTTTGGAGAGAAAACGGATGAGGATTTCTTCTTTGCAGGAATGAGCTGTTACAGATCCGCGGTCTCATTGGAGGAGTCATTGCAGGAAGAGAACGGTGAAGATGACGAATGCCTTTTCCCGCGGGATATGGATCTGAACGAGCTGGCTTCCCTGGCCGAAACATATACAGAACACCTGGAGAAGGCTGATTTGAATGATCCGATGATGGAGGTGATGCGGGAGAGCACGGAGCTTTTTCTGAAGGAGAAAGGCTACGACTGTAATACACTGACGGGACTGAAGGCCGCACAGAAGTGGCTGGAATCAGCGAAAATTCAGGAGGTTTTCTATAATGACGAAGATCCTGTCGATAATGACCTCGACTGGTTTATAGGAGAGGCAAGATTGACGGCGATGATTAGAATCGTGAACGCGATGATTGAGAAAAAGCTGGGACAGGGAAATGGCATGGAATAACGAAGACCTGGGAGCCTGGATGATCAAAGCTGATTTCCCTGGCAGCGGGGGTTGCGGGCACTATTCTGCAACGGACCGTTTATAACCATCTCATTCATCAAAACAACCAGCAACTGAAGACGCGGAAGCAAGATTACCAGCGTTCGGGAATTCACCTGTTTTATCAATCACAAAACCTATGTCATTTTCAAGGTCGATGCGGCCCTGTTCCGATAGGGTGAGCTGACCTTGGGAGAAAAAGAGAGGAACCGGCTGTGATGTCGGTTCCTCATGTATTTTCACGTCTGGATGAATGGTGGAAAATGATTTTTATGCATTGTAGATTTCATCGAGACCGATTAAAGTGACTTCCTCGTTATCTGCCAGTTCTTTTAGGCCTTTTGTAAATCCGGATTTGGAGAAAATGATATAATAACAGTCGTCATCGCCATTTGTAAAAACAGAGGCATAATCAAGCAGCAGATGCCATTCGTCTACGCCAATCTCTTCATTTCTATACTTACAGGATCCGATAATGAATTGTCGTTCATGTTCGTTATTCTCTTTTGCACCAACAGCAACAATATCTACCTTAACTTCTTTCGGACCTTCTTTGTGTCTGCCGGGCTGTCTTCCCCACCATGCGCCAATATCAGCAATAGGGAAAGGCAGGTTTTCCGGATGCAGAATAAGGTATTGCCGGCAGATATCTTCGAAAATCAGTCCCATATATGCGGACAGATAGCTTTTGACGGCCGTTTCATAGGTTCTTTCAATTGTTCCGGAGGTGATGGCTAACATGTTTCTGGGAACAAAGGAGTACCAGAAACGTAAAAAATGATTAGTTATCCGGTAGACCGTTTTCCGGTAGATCATTTGCCCGGAGGATTGATTGACGATGGGTTCTGCTTTATGAATGATTCCAAGTTCACAGAGAACCTGAAGGTATTTTGAGCAGACGTTTCGTTCGATTCCTGCTTTGTCACCAATGTCGAATTGACGGGTTGCTCCATTTGCTATGACTGTGAGGATGGCGTTATAAATCGGCAGTTCCCGGAGTTCCTGTTTAAGAAGATTTTCCGGTTCTTCGAACAGGTATGAGGATGGATTGAAAAGGTTTTCAAGGAGGGCTTCCTTTATGGAGCCACGCACATCCAGTTTGTTGATATAGTGCGGTACTCCTCCAGTGATGCCGTAGATTAAAGCGTTTTCATGACTGGAGAGTTCCGGATGAAATCTGGCGGTTTCCAGATAGGAAAGGGGCTCTATTTCCAGCAGTGCAGTACTTCTTCCGAATAAAGGACCTTTTTCGCTGAGAACTTCTTTTTCCATAAAACTCATTGAAGACCCGCATAAAATCAGGAAAAGTCCTGTTTCAGCCCATTCATGGTCCAGCAGGTGCTGGAGTCTGGACGGAATGGAGTCATCTGATTTTGCCAGATAGGGAAGCTCGTCGATGACTAAAATAACGCGCTCGGAAGAACGGGCAATACGCGTAATTTCTGAAAAGACATCGTCAAACGAACGATAAACAGGAGATTCGGCAACGTTCGGATGCATATACAGATGGACGGCTTTCGAGAATGCAGCCAGATTTCCCGTGGCATTTGTATTTAAAGCGGGGAAATAGATGGTTGGTTTATCTTTAACGAATTCATTGATAAGTGCGGTTTTTCCCATTCTTCTTCGCCCGTAAATAACGACACATTCCAATCCTCTTTTTTGATAACGTTCATTCAGAATGCTTAATTCCTTTTCTCTGCAAAGAAACATCTGTTTTCTCCCTCCTTTTTTGCAGAACTCATATTTGTCATTTTCCTGAGCTGCTTTGTTTGTGACTTAGAGGTGACTGACTGTCCTTGCGCAACAAGACTGCCCTTGCATCTTGAAATATGATGAATAACAGGAAGACCTATGAGTTGACGACTCACGAGTAGACAACTCGTGAGTATATTATTTGAAATGGAAAAAGACGTCAATATCCAAAAAGTGAAAAGCTTTGGAACATTCAAAAGGGATTTTCCATTGCTTTGGAACGCACTGTTGGAAACTGCGCAGAACCTGTCTTCAGGGGCAGAATAAAGCCCGTTTCTGATGCCAAACAGAAACGGGCTTTGATTCAATGTTCAGGAATGGATTTTCCCTCCATCAGATGCCAGCGCTTGCGGAAATAGTGAGCGGCCATCTTTGGACGGCGGTCACGGGTGAACAGACCTTTTCGGTTTCCACCGACACGCATGGGCCCTTGGCAGGTGCTGAAGTCGGCATAGTTCCAGGGCATTTCCCCGACAATGAAGGGACGTTCGTCCAGGCAGGCATTGATTGTCTCGTAATAGGCAACCTGGAATTCCTCGGAAAACATGTCGGGCGCGGCGGAGTGGAGACCGGCAATGGTGTCAGCGCCGTATTCGGAGAGCACGATGGGCTTTCCCTTGTCGGCCCACCAGTCCAGTTCCATCCGGAAGGCGTACCGGGCGGTTTCAAGATCGCCGGAAAGGTTGTACCAGCCGTAGTACCGGTTGATGAACACGATGTCCATGGCCGGAATGATCCGGTCTTTTTCGTAGATGTTCTGGCAGCCTACCAGGGTGACAGGGCGGTTCTGGGGATCCGTTTCGTGAGCCAGCTGATAAAGCGGCCACCAGTAATCATAGGCTTTGTCCGGCATGGCATCTGTGCTGGGCTCGTTTCCCAGGCTCCAGACGACGACGGAGGGATGGTTCTTGTCCCGGCGGATGAGTGCCTTGAGGACCTCGGCGTGGTAGGGGGCCAGATCCCAGCCGTAATGTTCATCCGCCCACATGCCCACTGCCGGCGTTTCGTTGACGATGACGATGCCCTCCCGGTCGCACAGACTGTACATTTCCTCGGCATAGGGATAGTGGCTGGTCCGGAAACAGTTGGCGCCGAGCCAGTGATAAAGGTTGATGTCTGTCATATTGAGGCACTGGTCAAGGCCGCGGCCGTGGAACGGGCTGTCCTCGTGCTTGCAGGGGCCGTGGAAGTGGAACGGTTTTCCGTTGATCAGGAACTGGGTTCCCTCAATGCGAACCTCGCGGATGCCAAAGGACTGGTCATAGACATCCCCACCGAAATGGATGCGGGCAGTGTACAGGTAGGGAGTGCCCGGCCAGGGCTCCCAGAGGTGTGGCTGACTGATCTGGAAATGGCCCTCAGCCCCGGAGGCGGAGGCGACTTTTTGTCCGTCGGCATCAAACACGTCAATGGTAATGTCTCCGGAGCCGACGGTTTCAACGCAATAGCGGATGTCGCCGGAGAGGGCGGGGAGGATGGTGACATCCTCAATGTAGGAAAGTGGGGTGGAGCACAGGCGGACCGGGCGGTTGATGCCGGCATAGTTGAAAAAGTCGAACGCCGGCAGGTTGATGCCCTTTTCCTGCTGACGGCGCTTTCCGGCCTCGACGGCCGTGATGCCGGGATTGTCGGAACCGAAAAAGGCGGTGCCGCCCTCCGTGCCAATGGGCAGGGTGCTGTGGTTGATGCGGTTATCTACCTCGACCTCCAGCAGCACTTCGCTGCCAGGTTCGGCCAGACCGTTCAGATCGACCTCAAAAGGAAGGAATCCGCCGCGATGGGCTGCGGCCTCCTGTCCGTTGATGAAAATCCGCGCACTGTGGGTGACGGCGTCAAAGCGGAGAAAGATTCGCTGTCCTTTCAGGAGGGCGGGAATGGTAAAACGCGTGCGGTACCAGGCGAGACCGGCGTGATTGCGGAATTCCGGATCCGGGCTCTGGTCGTTGTAGGAAGCGGGAACGGCGATATTCTGCCAGGCCTTGTCCTGACTCAGCCGGAATGACCAGATGCCGGAAAGATCCAGAATGGTGCGGACGGAATTTGACTGGGGATAAAGCATAGGAACCTCCTTAAAATGAAGAGCAGCAGCTTGGGCTGCTGCTGTTTGCGTACTGGAATGTGACGAACAATCGCAGGAAATCCCTGCGGTTCATTCAAAGTGCCGGACACCCAGATGTGCGCCGCAGCTTTCGCGGATGATCAGGGAACACTCGACATTATTATTGAAGGAAATCATGCGGTTTCCCTGAATGGCGGCAATGAGCTCCGCCATGGCGGTACAGCCGTGGGTGCGCGGATGCAGGTCGACGGTGGTCAGGGAAGGGGTAATGGAGGGGGCAAAGAAGGCATTGTCGCAGCCGACGATGGCGATGTCTTCCGGGATGCGGATATGATGGCGGTGAAGCTGGGAAATGGCACCCAGGGCCACCAGGTCGTTGACGGCGAAAATGGCGGTGGGATAATCCTTAGTTTCAAGGGAGCCGAGCAGCATGTTGACGGCCAGCTCACCGGCGGGAACAGTGCATCCGGTCAGGGCGACATAGTCCTGACGTACGGCGCAGCCGTGCTGCTGAACCTCCTCGTGATACGCGTTTTCGCGAATGTTGCTGAAACTGGCGGAACGATCCCCACCGATGAAGGCGATGCGGCGATGCCCCAGCATGGTCAGGTGGGCCATGCTCTTGTGAACACACTGGGAGGGATCTGAGGTCAGCGTACCGCATTCGATCCCTTCGATGGGCGGCCCGATGGCCACCAGGGGCAGTGCCTGCTGAAGACGCCGCAGGCAGGTGCGCGTCTGTTCCTGACGGGTCAGGCTCTCGACGGCAAATCCGGCCAGCAGGACACCGGCCGGCCGGTTGGCCAGCAGATCCTCTGTGATGCGCTCAATAGGGGTGGTGTCCGGGTAGCTGTAGAGCATGGGCAGATAACCGGCACGGACGGCCTCGGAGGAGGCACCGGTGCAGAGGGATGCGTAGTAGGGGTTTTGCTGCGAGGAGAGCACCATGGCGATGACCCGGTTGTCCTGTTTCGCGGCGACAGATTTATAGCCAAGGGCGGAAATCGCCTCCTCGACTTTGGCCCTGGCACCGGCACTGGCACTCCCGCCCGAGAGAACCCTTGATACGGTGGCAATGCTGACACCTGCATACTCGGCAACATCGTAGATGGTGGGCGATTTGTCGTTCATGGACTCGCCTCCTTTATTAGTGGAAGAAAGAAAATGCGGATATGCCGGCTGTACCGGCATCGTTTTTTGTATTCTAGCATACTTCCGGATAGAAGACAATGTAAATTTACACTTACAGAATTGTAAATTTACAAGAAATCTCGAAAAAATTTCTGAAGTTATATTGACAAGTATCCAGATGTGCAGTAGTATATTGTCAGATTTGAACATCTCAGACGAAACGGCGAGGTGTAAGCGGTCTGAAAGTTTCTGAAAGTGCTTACAAACCGGTTTCACGGGGTGTTCGGACAGAAAATTACAGGAGGTTTTCTTATGAAAAAGGCAATCGCAATGCTTCTGGCGGCTGTGATGCTCCTCGCGCTGACGAGCTTCGCTTTCGCAGAGGAAAACAAGGTTCTGACCATTGTTGCATGGGATGCAAACACCACCGGTTATCTGACGGCTCAGAAAGAGGCGTATGAAGCTTCTCATCCGGGCGTGACCATCGAGTACATCGATGTATCATCTCAGGATTATGACACGAAGGTCGCGGCCATGCTGGCCGGCGGCGATACCAGCGATATCTACATGGTAAAGGATATCCCGGCGCTGCTCAACTGGTATGATGCGGGCTATACCCTCAACCTGAACGACTACATGAAGAAAGCCAACTATGATGTTTCCGGCTTTGTCGGCATGGAAACCAACTACGCCCTGAACGGCGAACAGATCGCCCTGCCGTTCCGTTCCGACTTTGAAATCCTGTTCTACAACAAGGATCTCTTTGATGCAGCCGGCGTTCCTTATCCGACCAACGACATGAGCTGGGAAGAGTACAAGGAGAAGGCCCTGAAGGTTGCTGATCCTTCAAAGGGAATCTACGGAACACATTATCACACCTGGCTCTCTACGGCGGTTAACTACACCGTGGCGGACGGCGTGAACACCCTGATCGACGGCGAATACAGCGATCTGGCTTACTTCTATCAGATCATCCAGGATCTGGAGGATGCTGGTGCCTGCATGCCTTACAGCGAGATCAGCGCGGCTGGTCTGCACTACTCCGGTGCTTTCGGCAACGGCAACATCGCCATGATGCCTATGGGCTACTGGTATGTGGCTACCCTGATCAACAACATCAAGGACGGCACGTACAATGTGAAGAACTGGGGCCTCGCTTCCATGCCGACCAAGGAAGACGTCAAGGCTGGTTCTACCTTCGGCAACCTGACCGGTGTCATGATCAACAAGGCAAGCTCCAATCAGGATCTGGCCTGGGATTATGTCGCATGGCTGTGCGGCGAGGAAGGCGCGAAAGTGACCGCTGGTGCCGGCAACCGTCCTGCATGGGTTTCTGAGGGTGTTGCGGATGTCATGTCCTCCATCGACGGATTCCCGACCGACGAGGGCTCCAAGGCTGCTCTGCTTCCGACCTATGTGGCTATCGAGATCCCCGGAACCGCTCTCTCTTCCCAGATCTCCTCTATCCTCGGTGAGGAGCACTCCGCGATCATGACCCGTGAGATCACGATCGAGGAAGGCATTAAGAACATGAACGAGCGTGTTCAGGAGCTCCTTGAGAAATAATTCAGTCCCGGTGAATTCCTGCGGGAAGTGCGAAATCTCGCACTTCCCGCTTTTTTAAGTGAAAGGAGACCCCATGAGTGAGCGAGTAAAAACGAGAAAGCACCAGATGAGCCGTCTTGAACGAAAGAATACCCTCATCGCGTACAGCTTTCTCGCACCGAATTTCCTCGGATTTGCCATTTTCACCCTGATTCCGGTCATCCTGTCGGTGGTCATGTCATTCACCGAATGGAAAGGCGGTTCTCTGACCACCATGAAATGGGTCGGCTGGAACAACTATGCCACCATCTTCAATACGGCGAAGGTGGGCAAACAGATGACGGAAAACGGCTTCCTGGCAGGCCTCAATTACTTCTTCAACAAAGTGGATCTGGGCATTTCACTGAAGAATACCATTTTCTTCACCCTGGTCACCGTGCCGCTCAGCCTGATCTGCGCCGTGCTGCTGGCCCTGGTCCTCAACCATTCGGTGAAGGGGGCCGTCGGTTTCCGTGCGATTCTCTTTTTCCCGTACGTGGCATCCATGGTTGCCATCTGCGTCTGCTGGAACTTTATGCTGATGAAGAACGGCCCGGTGAACCAGATGCTGATGTTCTTCGGCAGCTCATTCAATAAGAGCTGGACGGCGGACAGCAACATGGCCATGTGGGCCATCGTGCTGGTCAGTGTATGGCGGAACATGGGCTATTACATGGTCATCTACCTGGCGGCCCTGCAGGGTGTGCCGAGGGAACTGTATGAGGCGGCAACAGTGGACGGAGCCAACAAGTGGCAGCAGTTCTTCAATGTAACGCTGCCGCAGCTGCGCCCGACCACGTTCTTTGCCTCCGTCATGCTGATTATCAGCTGCTTCAAGATCTATGACACCGTGGCCATCATGACCAACGGCGGTCCGGGACGTGCCACGAAGATGCTGGTTCTGTATATCTATAATGAAGCGTTCACCAACTTCAACTATGGTGTGGCCAGTGCCATCGCCATGATTCTCCTTGTCATTGTTCTGCTGGTCACGATCCTGCAGTTCAGCATGGAAAATCGCTACGCGAACAACTGAGAGAGGAGGATGAAAAATGAAAAAAACTGCGAAAGTAGTCAATCCTGAGGATCGGATCACGCCGGGAAAGATTCTACTCTACATCGTGCTGATTCTGGTGTCGGCGTTTACCCTGATTCCGTTTGTCTGGATGATTTCAGCCTCTCTCAAACTGGACCGCGAAGTGTTCACCTTCCCGATGAAGTGGATTCCGGAAACCCCGCACTGGGAGAACTATTCGGTGATCTGGACCAAGGTGCCGATGCTGACGTACTTTAAGAATACGGCCATCATTGCCATTTGCGTCACGTTTATTCAGACACTGACCTCCTCCTTTGCGGCGTATGCCTTTGCAAAGCTGAATTTCAAGGGCCGGAATGTGCTGTTCCTGTGCTATATCGGAACGATTGCGGTGCCGTGGCAGGCATACATGCTGCCTCAGTTTATTCTGATGCGTTCCATGGGTCTTTACGACAAACTCCAGGCCATCATGGTCCTGCAGGCCTTCTCCGCCTTTGGTGTTTTCCTGATGCGGCAGTTCTATCAGAATGTCCCGTCGGATCTGTGTGAGGCGGCCCGAATTGACGGACTCAGTGAGTACGGCATCTGGGCCAGAATCATGCTGCCGCTCTCAACGGCGGCCATTGCGACCCTGGTTATTTTCACCTTCGTGGGTACCTGGAATGACTACATGGGACCCATGATTTACCTGACCCGAGAGGAAAATAAGACCATTCAGGTTGGTCTCCGCCGTTTCATTCAGGAAAACTCCACGGATTACCACCTGATCATGGCAGCCTCCGTTGTTTCACTGATACCGGTTACCGTTGTATTCCTGTTCCTGCAGCGTTACTTCATTGAGGGCATTGCGACAAGCGGACTGAAGGGATAAATTGTCGGGAGGCATGCTCAGGGTCCGCCCGTCGGACCTGGGCATGTCTCCTTTTGTTTTTGAGCGGATGTTTGTTAAATATGAGCACCAGAAATGTCGCGGTGCTGAAAGACCAGGCTATGGCTCATAGAGGAGAATGCAAAAAATGATTGCGGAAGCGTACGTAAAGGCTGTAGAGACAGCGAAAGTTCACGGGGGATGGACGTTCTTCCCGGTCTTCGGGGATCCGGCGTGGCAGAACCTTTCGGCGAATGACCGCGGACAGATTCAGGATTTATGGGAATCGTTTCGCGGGCAGCCGTATCCCATGCGAACCCTGACCGGTTTTATGGATTTTGTGCGGACCGGAAGCAGGAAAAGTGATGAGAATCCCTATTTCTTCCGCCGCCGGAAACTGTGCACGGCCGTGCTTGCCTGTATGAACGGACAAACGGAGGCTATGGATGATGTGCTGGATGGCATCTGGTGCATCTGTGAGGAAAGTACCTGGGTGATCAGCGCCCATAATGTCAATCCCATTCCGGGGGCACCGTCACCCAAGGACAAACCGATTCCGGATATGGAGGAACCGTACATCGATCTGTTCGCGGCCCAGACCGGGATGATTCTGGCGCTTACATCCAGTTTACTGGCAGAGCCGCTGGATGCGGTGACGCCGCTTCTTCGCAAACGCCTTCACACGGAACTGGAGCGCCGGATCATCCGGCCGTTCCTGGAGCACGATGAATTCTGGTGGATGGGAATTCGCCGTCAGGACCTGTGCAACTGGACGCCGTGGATTCTGTCAAATATCCTGATGACGGCCTGCATTGAGGTGACGGATTCAGAACGGCTGTCCGTCATTCTTGAACGGGCCGCCCGGATGCTGGAACGCTGGCTGGCGGTTGTTCCGGAGGACGGCGGCTGTGATGAGGGCGTCGGGTACTGGAACATGGCCGGCGGCGCGCTGCTTGACTGTCTTGAACTGTATGAGACGGTGACAGAGGGGCGCATGCAGCTGTGGGATGAACCCAAAATCCGGAATATCCTTTCCTTCCCGAAAAAGATGGAAATCGGGGATGGCTGGTTTATTAATTTCGCGGACTGCGATGCCCGGCCGGTTCTCTCCGGGGAACGGATTGAAACAGCCGGTGAACGGCTCGGGGATGAGGAACTTCGGGCGCTGGGCCTGCGAATCCGCAATCAGGCAGGGGATGATCTGGCGGATGTGCCGCATTTTTCACGTGTTTTCCGCCGCCTGTTCCATCCCCGCCATCTGCCTGCGGCGGCATGCAAAAAAACGGATGTGTACTTGCCGGACCTGGAGGTTCGCACAGTGCGCCGGGCAGGCGTGACGCTGGCGGTCAAGGGCGGCAGCAACGGGGAAAGCCATAACCACAATGATGTCGGATCCTTCATTCTGTTCAGGGACGGGAAGCCGCTGATTGTGGATGCGGGCAATATGACCTATACGGCCAAGACCTTTTCGGGGGAACGGTACACGCTGTGGAATGTGCGTTCCCTGTACCACAATGTGCCGGTCATCTGCGGCTGTGAACAGCTGCCCGGCGCGGAGTATCGGGCGGAACGCGTGCGGGAACTGCCTGGGGGACTTTCCCTGGGGCTTGAAAAGGCGTATGGCAGTGAGGCCAATTTATGCACCTATGACCGCTGCTGCGAACTGGGGGATGACGGGCATCTGTCCGTTCGGGACAGAATCGTCCTCAGGAAACCGGGGCAGGTACAGTGGGTGTTCATGCTGAGGGAAAAGCCGGCGATCCGGAAGGGCCGGATTGAGACAGAATCCATGGTGCTAAGATTCCCGGAAAAGCTGACCGCCGCGGCGGAGGAGATTCCGGTGACAGATGCCCGAATGGCAAGCAGTTTTCCGGGCAGTCTATACCGGGTGCTGCTTTCGGCGGAGGGAACGGAACTGGATGTGACCTTTACAGTGGGGAGGAATGGGACGGATGAATAAAATACAGGAAAATCCCTTAAAGACACGGCAGGATCTGATTAATGGTGCGATCGAGATGATTCGTCCGCTGGTGGAGTGTCTGACGCCGGGCAGGGCACGGATGATTGTGGGAGAGGGAAGTGCCCATTATTCGGAGGATGTGGCGGGAATGGAAGGGTATTCCCGCGTGCTCTGGGCGATCGTGCCCATGCTGATCGGCCGGTGTCCGGAGGTGGAACCCTACTGGGCCCTGTGGCGTGAGGGACTGATCCATGGAACAGACCCGAAGGATCCGGAATACTGGGGCACTATCCGGGACTGCGATCAGCGAATGGTGGAGATGGCGGTGATCGGGACGGGCCTGTGTTTTGTGCCGGACCGGTTCTACGGTGAATTCACCCCATCTGAGCAGGAAAATCTTGTTCAGTGGCTGAACCAGATTAACCTTTACGACATGCCCCAGAACAACTGGCGTTTTTTCCGCATCCTGGTGAATCTCGGATTCCGCCGCGTCGGACGTCCGGTGGATGAGGCGCGGATGAAGGAAGACCTTGACCTGATGGAAAGCCACTATGTGGGGGATGGCTGGTATTTTGATGCCCCCACCAAGCGGGATTATTACACGATCTGGGGCTTCCATTACTATAGCCTTGTCTATGTGGCGGCCATGCGTGAGCTGGATCCGGAGCGCTGTGAGCGCTTTATCCGCCGGGCACAGGAGATTGCCCCGCGCTTTGCCTGCTGGTTTGACCGCGATGGCCGGGCCATTCCGTACGGGCGGAGCCTGACCTACCGTTTCTGTCAGGGCGCCTTCTTTGCGGCCATGGCGTTTGCAGATGTCACCTGTGAGGGGATTGACTATGGCGTGGAAAAAGGCTTCCTGCTCCGCAATCTCCGGTACTGGATGCAGATGCCGATTTTCGACCGCGGCGGCGCACTGACGGTTGGCTATGGCTATCCGAATCTCTGCGTTGCGGAGGGCTATAATGCCCCCGGTTCGCCCTACTGGGGCATGAAAGCGTTCTTTGCCCTGGCGCTTCCGGAGGATCATCCGTTCTGGCAGGCTGAGGAAAGGGATTATGTGCCGCCGAGAGTTTTCCTGGATGAGCATGTGCGCATGCTGCTGACACGGGATCCGCAGAACCGGCAGGTGATCGCCTATACGGCAGGGAATCATGCGTGGGAGCACATGCATGAGCAGGAAAAGTATGAGAAGTTTGCCTATTCATCCCATTTTGGCTTTTCGGTGATCAAGGAACCCACGACCCTGGCAAAAGGCGCCTATGACTCCATGCTGGCCCTCCGCAGGACCGGACAGGATCTGTGGCATTCCCGCTACGGCTGCAGCAGCTTTTCTCTTGAGGAAAGCGTCATTCATTTCACCTGGTGTCCCATGGAAGGCGTCGAGATCCGGACCGACCTGATTCCCTGCGGCAGCTGGCATATCCGCCGGCATGAGGTAACGACGGAATATGAGCTGGAGTGTGCGGAAGGCGCGTTTGCCGTGCGCCGCGACTGGGCGGGGAAAAGGCCCTGTGACCGGATTTCAACGGAAACCCTTGCAGGACCGGACTTTGCCTGTGCACATGGCGCCTATGGAACCAGTGCGGTTCTGGCCCTTGAGGGATATGAAAAGGGCGAGGTGATTGCGCCGGAACCCAATACCAATATGATTTATCCGCGGACAGTTCTGCCCATGCTGCATGCCCGGATCCGGCCCGGGAAAACCGTTCTTCTCTGCGGCGTTTACGGAAGCGTGGAGGATGTGAAGGACTTTGTGCCGGCTTACGTGGAGGGCAGGCCGTTCGAAGGAAAAGAGATTCAGCAGATTGCGGAGGCAATGAAAAATGCATAATTATGAGAATGTTTTGAAGAAAGCGGCAGAAAAATTCAGAAGGACGGCTGAGCTGGCCAGACAGGAGGGGATCCTTCCGTATAAGAGTGCGGACGGAAAATGGATCACCTCTCCCTATGATGGAAACAGCTGGTGGACCGGCGGCTTCTGGCCGGGCCTGATGTGGCAGCTGTATGTTCTGACCGGCGATGCATTCTTTTCACAGGAGGCCAGGCGGGGGGAGGAGATCCTCTGCAATGAGTTCAGATCCTTCCGTTATCTCAATCATGATGTCGGCTTCATGTATCTGCTGTCCTCCGGCGCTGATTACAAGCTGACCGGAAATGAGCAGGCCAGGCAGGATACCCTGCATGCGGCAAGCCTGCTCATGGGCAGGTTTAATCCGGTGGGATACATTCGCGCATGGAACCATCCGGATCATCGCGGGTATGCCATTATTGACTGCATGATGAATCTGTCGATTCTGTTCTGGGCTTCCAGACAGACAGGGGATCCGCGCTTTGAAAAAGTGGCAAGGATTCATGCGGATATGACCATGCGTGAATTTGTTCGTGAAGACGGATCGGTCAGTCACATCATTGAACTGGATCCGGACACCGGTGCACGCGTGTGTGAGCATCCGGGACAGGGGTATGCCCTGGGCTCCAGCTGGAGCCGCGGACAGGCATGGGGGCTGTATGGATTTACGCTTGCCTACCTGAATACAGAGGACAGACGCTACCTGGACACGGCCTGCCGGATTGCCGATTACTTTACGGCCAATATCCGCCCGGATGGTCTGACCAACTG
>DGWH01000108.1:0-690 GCA_002395225.1 Christensenella sp. UBA4263 | reverse complement strand
TGCTGGATGGAATCATTGACCACTGCTGTGATTTTTCGGACCGGTTCTGCGGACTCTTGACAAAATGCACGGCCAGCTATCATGATGATGGTGCCGGACAGGAAACCAACATTACATACGGAGACTATTTCTTTGTTGAGGCACTCTCAAAACTGAATCATACCGACCCGATGCTCTGGCGCTGAGCGGCAATCTGCCGGTGCAGAAACAGGAAATCAATCTGAAACAGGGAGAACGTTACCGTTCTCCCTGTTTCAGTACCGTGAAAAGCGTCTTTGCTTTCGTAACGATGCGCTGCTGAATGATGAAGGACAGTACCGCCAATGGTTATGTCAGGCATGATCCAGCAGAAAATCCGTCAGTCTGCAAATCACGACTCCTTCTATCGGTGCCGTTGAATTCACGTTCCTTGCGATAACGACCTTTTTGTAATTGTCCTTCATAAGAAATAACTCAAACTTGTGAAAAAAATAAAGTTTATGTTATCTTGAATTCCCGGGTAGATTGTTAACTGCATCAATATTTCCTGACATTTCTTTTTCCTATCAACAGACTCAAGAACCCAGACGATAGGCCTATCTGCGGCACTCTATTAATAAAAATTAATTGTTGACAAATATTACAATAACAGTTATTATTATGGCGGACAATATTAACTGTGAGGCGATATATTTGACTGCAATTCATTTT
>DGWH01000068.1 GCA_002395225.1 Christensenella sp. UBA4263 | reverse complement strand
GCTGCGCGACAGGGCCTTTGCAATCGTCCTGAACGGTGATCTGTTTCTTTTAGAACATCATCCGTATTCCGGTGCGGGTGCTGATGCCATTCTCAAAAGAAACCCTCATCCCTGCGGGACAGGGCCTATGCTTCCTGTGTTTTCCCGCTCTCTGCAGCAGACTGAAGCTGATGCAGCGCCTGTTCTGCCGCTGCCTCCTCCGCCCACTGTTTCCGTCTGCCGGTGCCCCGGCCGATTTCCTCGCCCGTTTCCCGAAGAACCCGGGCCGTAAAAATCCGGGCATTGGGCGGTCCTTCCTCATTGATGATCTCATAGACCGGTCCGCTGCCGCCGTTTTGCTGCATGGCCTCCTGCAGGCGGCTCTTGGCATCCCGTGTATCAGTCTCGGCCGCCTCAAAATCATTCAGCACCCGGGCGATAAAGGCAAAGGCCGTCTCATACCCCGCATCCCGGTAAATGGCCGCAATGACCGCTTCCATGGCATCTGAGAGAATCGACGCCTTTTCCCGGCCGCCCAGCAGTTCCTCGCCGTGTCCGAGCCGCAGCCAGTCCCCCAGTCGGAGCCGCTTTGCGGCCTTGGCCAGATTCGTCTCGCACACCAGCGCGGCTCGCCGCCTCGTCAGCTGACCCTCATGAATCCCCGGATACCGTTCATACAGGGCATTGCTCACGCACAGCTGCAGGACGGCATCTCCCAGGAATTCCAGCCGCTGATTGTCCCCGCAGTGATTGTCCATGGCAAAGGACGGATGCGTCAGGGCCATTTCAAGCAGCTCAGGATTGGAAAAGCGGACTTCCATCCGCTTTTCCAGTTTGCTGTACTTGTCCATTTTGTCCGCTCTCAAGCCTGCTTCTCCTCAATGTAGCGAACCATGTCCCCAACCGTCTTTACGCGCTCGATGGCATCGTCCTCAATTTCAATATTGAATTCGCTTTCAATGTCCATCACCAGCATCATAATGGATGCGCTGTCCGCATTCAGATCCTCTTTCAGCCGGCTGTTCTCGGTAATCTCTGAGGGCTTCATGCCAAGCTGCTCGGCGACCATTCCCTGCAGTTTCTCAAAAATCATTTTTCTTCCTCCTTATTCTCTTCCGTTTCCCTGCTTTTCAGTTCGGCAACGCCCTCACGGATCGTCTCCACCACGCCGCTGCTGACCAGTTCCCTGGCCTGCCGGATGGCACAGAACATTGCCCGGGCATCGCTGTTTCCATGTGCCTTGATGACCGCGCCCTCAACGCCCAGCAGCGGAGCGCCGCCGATCTCACTGGTATCAAACGTTTTCTTAATCTTCTTAAAGGTCTTTTTGGCCAACAGACCGGCAATTTTCCCGGCCAGCGAGCTCATGAGCCCGTCCTTGATCAGGTGCAGCAGCAGGGAAATGGTTCCCTCCGTGTTCTTGAGCAGCACGTTCCCGGCAAAGCCGTCTGCCGCCAGCACATCACAGCTGCCGCTCAGGGCATCCCGCGCTTCCACGTTGCCGGCGAACTCGAACAGGCTGGTCTTTTTCATCAGCTGATAAGCCTCTTTCACCTGTTCATTGCCCTTGGCCTCCTCCACCCCGATATTCAGCAAACCCACCTTAGGTGAGGACACTTTCATCACCTTGTTCATGTAGATGCTGCCCATCATGCCAAACTGCACAATCCATTCCGGCCGGCAGTCGACATTGGCCCCGGAATCCGCCAGCAGCAGCGGGCGTCCCGGCACCGGCACCACCGCGCACAGGGCCGGCCGGTCAATGCCCCGGATCCGTCCAAGCTTGAACATGGCACCGGCCATGAGCGCGCCTGTCGAACCGGCACTGACAAACCCGTCCGCCCCATGATTGCGGACCAGATCCATCCCAAGGACGAAGGAGGACTGTTTCTTTTTCCGAAGCGCCATCACCGGATGCTCCTCCGGGGTAATCACCTCCGGCGCATCCAGAATTTCAATCCGGTTCCGGACTTTTTCATAGTCTTCCCTGAGCGTGCTGCCCTCAAGCGCTCCGCGGACCACGTTTTCCGGTCCTGCCAGAATAATGGTCAGATCACTGAATTCCTTTGCCGCCAGGATGGCTCCATCCGCATTGATCTGCGGCGCCAGATCGCCGCCCGTGGCGTCCAGTACGATTTTCATTGTCACTTTCCTCCGACTCTCTGTGAAAACGCATACATTCCGATTCCGGCTGCGATCGCCAGATTCAGCGAATCAATCCGCTGGTTATGCGGAATACGCACGGCCGTCCCCAGCGAGCTGAACCGCGGCGGCAGGCCGGATGCCTCATTGCCGAACACCAGCGCATACCTCTCCGGGACGGCCCCAAGCGCCTCCTCCAGCGTCACCGATCCATCCAGCATGAAAAGGAAAAGCCGCCTCTCCGGGAATTCCGAGAGATAGGCCTCCATCCCGTCAAAATGACGGATCTGCAGATCAAATGCCGCGCCCATGGATGCACGCACGGTTTTCGGATCATCTGAATCGACGGCCGGCCGGATAATGGCCACATTCCGGTAGCCCATTCCCAGGGCGGTTCTCAGAATCGTTCCCATGTTCCCGGAATCGCTGGGTTCATGCAGCACAATGTGAGGTCCGTCCTCAAACTGTCCTTCCTCTTTCCGATACACCATGGCAGCGTAGCAGTTTTCCTTCCTTGAAAGCCGCTCAAGAACCCGGTCTGCCGTTTCCACACGAATGTTCTTTTCCCGGCAGGCCTCAAGGAGTGCCTCAACATCCTCTGTCTGCCGGATCCGCTCCGACACCAGCAGGCGCATGCACCGGTCCGGGCAGGCCCTCAGACACGCTGTCGCCGGAAACAGTCCCGGCGCATAGCTGTACGGAAGATCCCGATGATACCCTTCCAGTTTCGGCATTGCGTTCAACCTCTCATTAACCCCTGATTGTGACAAAGTACGCCATGATTTTCTGCCTTTTCAGCGCACTTGCATCAGCACTGCGGGATTATAACAAAAAATGCCTCATACTTCAAGTTACTCTGAAGAATCCGCCGGAAAGGCGCCAAAGATTCCCGCCCGCAGCCCGGACCGTTTGGCGAAAGCCCCCGGTTTTTCGGGAGCGCATGAAAAACAGGATCACGGCCCGGCCGTGATCCTTTCCTGCTGACCCTGTCAGGTAATGATCTCCACACGGCTTCCGCCGCTTTTTTCCTTGGTCACCACAATCTGACGGTCTATGGCCCGTCTCAGCTCACTCACATGGGAGATGATGCCCACCAGCCGGTTTCCCTCCGTCAGTCCCTGCAGCGCCCGCATCGCCTGCTGCAGCGTATCCTCATCAAGGGAACCAAAGCCCTCATCCACGAACATGGTGTCCAGACGGATGCCGCTGGCCGTATGCTGGATTTCCTCTGAAAGTCCCAGCGCCAGGGAAAGGGAGGCGATGAAGGATTCGCCGCCCGAAAGCGTCTTGACACTTCGTGCCGTGCCATTGTAATGATCCGTTACATCCAGATCCAGACCGCTCATGGAACGATAATCCTCCGGTGTTTCCCGGCGCACCAGTTCATACTGTCCCGAGGACATCCGCATCAGGTGGACATTGGCCCGCCTCAGAATCCGGTCAAAATACGTCATCTGGACAAACGTCTCCAGCATGATGTGCTGCTTGTGTCCGGAAAGGGTGCCGTTCACCGTGTCTGACAGCGGGACGATCATGCTCACCTGCTCATCCATGTGCCGCAGTTTTTCCTCGGTGCTGCGGATTTCCTCCCGCAGCGCCTCATTGTGCTGGCGGTCCGCATTCAGCTTTTTCTGCAGCTCAAGCAGCTGCCGGCGCTCCCCGGCGGCTTTCTCCTGTTCCTCCTGCTTCGCCCGGAGGTCAATCACCGGCATTTCCGCCAGCTGTCCTTTCAGCGTGCTGATGCCGGCGCACAGCTGCGTCATGGCATCGTTCTCTTTCTGATAGGCTTTTTCCGCCTCCTGCCGCCCGCTGCGGATCTGCTCGATGCGGGCAAGGATGGCCTTCTTTTCCGTTTCGGCAGCCGCCGCGTCCTTAAAGCGCACCTGGCCCCTCAGAAGCTTTCCCTGCTCCTCCGTCTGCTTCCGGTCTGTCTCCGCGGCGGCAAGTTCCTGTGTCAGCTGATTGATTCTGGCCGCGGCCGCCTCGGCAGCGCTTTCCATTTTCGGAATTTCCTGAATGAGGCGCTGCCTCTCCGCCATGTTTTTCTCCTCCCGGGCAATCTGCTGTTTCAGTTCACGTTCCCGTTTTTCGATGGCGGCAAGCTCATTCCCGGCCCGAACGGAAATCCCGGTTTCATCCTCGGTTCCAAACAGATTCCGAAGCTGTTCAAGGATCTGCGCGTTGGCCGCCGTCAGCTGGCCTTTGACTGTATGCGCCTCGCTGCTCCTGGCATTGGCCTCTTTCTGTGCATTTTCGCCGTTTTTCTCAGCTCTCTCTACCTGTGCCTCCGTGGGGGCGCCGGCAGACTTTTCCGCCTTCCGAGGATGCACCTGTGACCCGCAGACCGGGCAGGGCATCCCGGACATGAGCTGCTCAGCCATAATCCCGGCCTGCTCCGCATTAAACTGACGGCGCATTTCCCGGGCACGGCTCAGCAGCTGCTCTGCTTTCTGCTCGGCCGAAAGATACCCCCGGGCCGTGTCCTCCGCCTTGATCCGCAGTTTTTCAAGGGCGGCAAAGCTCTCCAGAAAGGCGCTGAGCCGCTTCCCCCGTTCCTTTCCCTGCTCCAGTTCACGCACATATCCGGCACGGTTTTCGCCGGCTGCGGCCAGGGTTTCCATCAGTGCCCGTCCCCTGGTCAGCTCCTCCGCAGCTTTTGCCTGACCCGCTTTCGTCTCCTCCAGCTCTTTCTCCGCCTTCTTCGCCCGGTTCCGGGCCGCCACATACAGCTTTTTCTTCTGCGCCAGCTGTTCATACAGAGGCATTTCGCCCTCAATCCGGGCACTTTCCTGAATCAGGGGATCCAGGTGCTGTTCCTGTTCGCGGGCGGTCTGCATGGCACGTTCTGCCGCCTCAAGCCGTTCGCTCTGTCCGGCCCTCTGTCCTTCCAGCGCTTTCAGATTCTTTTCCGTCCGGCTCCGCTGCCTGCCCATCTCCACCTCTCCGCTGAGGCGGGAAAGCAGCTGGTCTTTTTCAAGCACCCGCTCATCCAGCCCCTTTTCCCGGGCAGCCGTCTCGGAAATCAGGCGCTCCAGAACTGCGAGTACCTCATCCAGGGTCTTTTTCTGCGCCGCACAGGCCTGTACCTCGGGATAATTGGGGTCATTCATGTCGCACCGGACGCCGGCAAACAGGTGCTGCATCTGTTCTGCCACGCCTTTTCTCTGCTGACGCAGGGCATTGGCCTCGGTCCGCAGATGGTCGGAAAACCGCTGAAATTCCTGCGTTTTGAAAATATCCCTGAAAATCCGCTGGCGGTCCTTCGTCTCGGCCAGAAGAAGCCGGAGAAAATCGCCCTGGGCCAGCATGGCAATCTGAGTAAACTGTGCCCGGTCAATGCCCAGAATTTCCCGCACTTTCTGGTCCACCTCTGAGCGTCTTGCCAGAATGGTGCCATCCGGCAGAATCAGCTGGGCACCGGCCTTTTCCAGCGTCATTCCGATTCCCCGGTTTCTGGGCCGCTCATACTCCGGATTCCGCCGGATCTGATACTGCTGTTCCCGGTACAGAAACGTCAGTTCCACAAAGGTCGGCGTGTCCGGTCCGGCATACTTGGACCGAAGCATGGACACCTCCCGGCTGCCGCCGCTGGGCTCTCCGTACAGTGCGAAGGTAATGGCGTCAAAGATGGTCGTCTTTCCGGCACCGGTATCGCCGGTTATCAGGTAAAGACCGGTCTTTCCCAGCCGATTAAGGTCCAGCGTCATCTCCGACGCATAGGGTCCGAAAGCGGATACGGTCAGCCTGATGGGTCTCATGCCTCTCCCTCCCGAATCAACTCAAACACATCCTCCGCGTATTTCCGCTGTGCCTCACTCAGAGGCACGCCGTTCTGGATCTCATACAGTTCATCCAGCAGTTCCAGCCGGGACTTTTCCTGCACCGCTTCATCCGCCAGCAGAACGCTGTTTGTTCTGGTCCTGGTATTGTCATACTCAAGGCGCATGATGTTGGGATAGATGATTCTGAGTTTGGCCAGTGCATCCATGACCTCATTTTCATCTGTCAGGATGACGCGGAGGTAATCCTCCACATTCGTCCCGGCATAATTGTCCCTCATGGTCAGGTCCGCATAGGTTCCCCGGATCTCCCTGAGGTCATGCCGGGGGATGAGCGGGACCTGGCGCACCCCGATCCGGCCTTTTCCCTCAATCTCCACCACGGTCACGGACTTGACCTGATTCCGCTCCGAAAACGAATACTTCAGCGGCGAACCGGCGTATCGGATCGTCTCCCGTCCCACCTGCTGCGGTCCGTGCAGATGCCCGAGGGCGACGTAATCAAAGGGCTCGAATACCTCAAAGTCCACATTGTCCGTCCCGCCCACGGACAGTTCCTCGGATTCGCACCGAAGGGCACCGGTGACAAACTGGTGCGCAACGAGAATGTTGATCTCCTCCGGATTCACCTGCATTTCCCGGATGCACGCCTCCATGGCCTGGTTATAGTCCGTCACCGATTCATCCAGATAATGCCGGACCTGTGCCGGCTTCACAAACGGAAGGAGATAAATCCGGACCTGTCTTGTCCCCTCTTTCAGGAGAACCGATTTGATATGCCCGTCAAAGATCGGGGACACATACACCCGGCTCTGCTCCATGAGGCGTCCGCCAAAGGCAATCCGCTCCGGCGAATCATGGTTGCCGGAAATCATGAAAACTGCCGGTCCCAGCCGGGCAAGCCGGACCAGAAAACGGTCAAACAGGGCCACCGCCTCGGCAGATGGAACCGTCTTGTCGTAAATATCCCCTGCCAGAAGGACACCGTCCGGCTGTTCATCCTCAATCACCGACAGAATCCGTGCGAGAATGAATTCCTGATCTTCCAGCATGGAAAACTCATTGACCCGCTTCCCGATATGCAGATCACCCAAATGAATCAGTTTCATGCCCGTCTCTCCTTCTTTGCCATCTGTCACGGCAGGGCCATGTTCAGCTGAGATCAGTTCTTCTCAGGTCCGTATCCCTCTGCATAGATGGTTTCATCCGCAGACACAAACGCATACACCAGCGGCCGTTTTTCCGGTGCCTTTTCGCCGATACAGACCGCCTCCTGCATGGCCCTGACTGCGGCATCCGCCTGGGACCTGTTCCGCAGATGCAGGGTGCACATCGGCTCGCCCGCCCGGACATAATCCCCCAGCCGCACCTGCATCACCAGGCCCACGGCCGGATCAATGGTGTCCGCCTTGGTCACTCTTCCCGCGCCGATATGCTGCGCGCAGTAGCCAATCTCCGTCGTATCCATGCTCACGACATAACCATCCCGGGGTGCCGGAACCGGAATCTGAACAGGTGCCTGCGGCAGCAGGGAAACATCCTGGCAGACATCCGCCGACGCGCCCTGGGCACGGAACATCTCCGACAGTTTCCGAAGACCGGCGCCGCTTTGAATGGCCTCCGTCATCTGACGTTTTCCATCCTCAACGGATTCCGCCTTCCCGACCGCCATGAGCATCCGGGACCCCAGTTCAAGGCTGACCTCGAGCAGATCCCCCGCGGCCCGGCCCGAAAGAATGTCCACAGCCTCTTTTACCTCAAGCGCATTTCCCACATGGGTTCCCAGCGGCTGGTCCATCCCGGTGACCAGTGCATATACCGGTTTCCCGGCATGACGGCCAATGGCCACCATGGTTTCCGCCAGTTTGACGGAATCCTCCAGGGTATGCATCAGGGCGCCGCTTCCTGTTTTGACATCCAGCACGATTGCACCGGCCCCGCTGGCCAGCTTCTTTGAAATAATGCTGGAGGCAATCAGCGGCACGCAGCCAACGGTTCCCGTGACATCCCGGATGGCATAGAGGCTCTTGTCCGCCGGGCACAGGTTTTTCGTCTGTCCGATGACCGCGCAGCCGATGTCCTTTACCTGCTCAATAAACTGTTCCTCGCTCAGGTCAATCCGGCATCCAGGAACGCTCTCGATCTTGTCCAGTGTCCCGCCCGTATGTCCCAGTCCGCGGCCGGACAGTTTGGCCACATGTGCGCCGCAGGCAGCCACCAGCGGCACCACCACCAGGGTCGTAGTATCGCCCACTCCGCCGGTGGAATGCTTGTCCACACAGATATCATTGATGCCGGAGAGATCCACCTGATCCCCGCTCTTCATCATCTCCATGGTCAGTGTCGTCGTTTCCCTGGCATCCAGTCCCTGAAAACAGATGGCCATGAGAAGCGCTGAAAGCTGATAATCCGGCACGGAACCTGTGGCAGCCCCTTCTGCAAACAGCCGGATTTCCTCATCAGTCAGCGGGAGCCCCTCTTTTTTCTTCAGAATTATATCCACAAAAGCCATGTCATTGCTCTCTTTCTGAGATTTTTCTCATCTGTTCTGTATTTGTCCGGACAGTGCCTGATCCAGTGCACTGTGCCAGATTCTGCATTTTTCCCTGTATGGCAGCGTCAGCGCGGGGCTTGTACTGGGGAGGATCAGGACCGGCACCGCCGGCATTTTCCGGCGAAGCAGTGCCCCCGCTTTCTGCCCGTTGCAAAGAACCGTCCCGATTCCACAGGTACGGACAAGCCCGTCGATATCGTTCAGCTCGGGATGGCGGATGGCCGTATCCAGACTTCCCTCCCGGCTGCACCGGTGACAGACATCCCAAAGCGCCAGATCATGATCCCGGATCAGGTTCAGGCGGCACGCATAGTCGGCGCTGACCGGCTCACCGAAATACTCAAAAAGCATCGGCCAGAAGGCGTTTCTGGGGTGCGCGTAGTATTCCCCGGCCGCAAGGGACGCCGTGCCCGGCATGGACCCCAGAATCAGCACGCGCGAATGGTCCGTCACCACCGGCCCGAAGCTCTGAAGTCTGTCCGCGCCATCGGCCTGTACAGATACCCCTGTCATTCCCGTCATATGAGCGTTCTGCCTTTCCGCTCACTCAAGACAGACGATGTCAAATGCGGCGGCCCGTCCCATGCGGTTCATGACGGCAAGACCGATTCCATCCAGGCTCACTGCCTCACAAAGCGCCAGGGTCCGCTTTTCCGTATCCAGTTCCCGAAGGGCGGCAAAAAGCCGGCTGGCGGCCTCATCCGGATGGTCCGGCACGCCAAGGGACAGAACCCGGCGCCCTCCGTAATCATGGTTTTCAAAGCCGAGAATCGCCGGTGAACCGCCTACTGCCTGCTCGGCATCATACCGCCGGCAGATCTCGGCAATCACCTTTTCCGGGGTTCCCTCGAAGATGATTGTCCTGGCCTTGGGCGCATAGTGCCGGTATTTCATGCCCGGCGAACGAACCCGCTCGCCCTCCGCCACCGGCGCCATGATGTGCTCATCCAGGCGCACATCCCCGGCCGCTTCCCGGATCATTTCCGGCGTAATCCCGCCGGGACGCAGAATCACCGGAACGGAAAAGCGCGCATCGATGACGGTGGACTCAAGGCCCACCTCACACGGCCCGCCGTCCAGGATCACGGGAATCCGGCCGTTCATATCCTCATAGACGTGGGCCGCCGTCGTCGGGCTCGGGCGTCCGCTCCGGTTGGCACTGGGCGCCGCAATGGGGCATCCGCTCCGGCGGATCAGGTCTCGTGCCACCGGATTTGAGGGCATCCGGATGCCCACGGTATCAAGACCCGCACTCACCTCATCCGGAATCCGTTCCGATTTGGGAAAGATCAGGGTCATGGGGCCGGGCCAGAAACGCGCCATCAGCTTTTGCGCCATGGCCGGCATTTCAGTGACCAGCGGCTCAATTTCCTCCGGTGCGCTGACATGGACGATGAGCGGGTTGTCCCCCGGCCGTCCTTTGGCCCGGAATATCTCCGAAACGGCGGCCCCGTTCAGGGCATCCGCCCCCAGTCCGTACACCGTCTCGGTTGGAAATGCAACAAGCTGCCCTTTTGCGATGAGGCAGCCGGCATATTCGATATTGTCATCTGTCGGTTTCAGTACCTGTGTATCCATTTAGTCTGTCTCCGTCTGATTCGACGCCAGTCCCAGCTGGCGCAGCTTTTCCTGGCGGTCAGCCAGAATGAGCGGCTCCACCAGTTCATCGATATCCCCGTCCAGGAACGTCGGAAGCGAGTACACGGTTTTCCCGATCCGATGATCCGTGACGCGTCCTTCATAGAAATTGTACGTACGGATCCGTTCGCTCCGGTCACCGGTTCCCACCTGTGAACGCCGGTCCTCCGCCTCCGCCTCATGCCGGGCCTCAAGTGCCCGTTCATAAAGCCGGGTGCGCAGAACGCGCATGGCCTTTTCCTTGTTCTTCAGCTGACTCTTTTCATCCTGACAGGTAACCACCACCCCGGTGGGCAGGTGGGTAATGCGAACCGCACTGTCTGTCCGGTTGATGTACTGTCCGCCGTGTCCCGACGCCCGGTACGTATCAATCCGCAGGTCATTGGGATCGATTTCAACATCCACATCCTGTGCCTCGGGCATGACCGCCACGGTGGCGGTGGACGTCTGGCGCTTGCCGTTGCTCTCGGTGACCGGCACGCGCTGGACCCGGTGTACCCCGCTCTCGTACCGCAGACGGCTGAACACCCCGTCCCCATGAATCTCAAATACCGCTTCCTTGATTCCCCCCAGTTCCGTCGGGGAAACATCAATCATCTCGCAGCTCCATCCGCGCCGCTCGGCATAGCGCATGTACATCCGCTGCAGCTCGGCGGCAAACAGGGCCGCTTCCTCCCCGCCCGCGCCGCTTCGGATTTCCATGACCGCGCTTCGCTCGGCATTCGGGTCCGGCGGAATCAGCATAATCCGTATCGATTGCTCCGTCTCCTCAATCTCCGCATTCAGGCGGCTCAGTTCCTCCTGCGCCATCTCCTCCATTCCGGGCTCGGTCAGGAGTTTTCCGGCTTCCTGCCGTTCCTTTTCCATTTCCTCCAGACGATGAATGGCCGCCTCCAGCGGCTCCAGGCGTGCATGTTCTTTCACCAGCGCCTGCCACCGTTTCTGGTCTTTGACCACCTCCGGATCCGACAGAAGCATGCCCACTTCCTCAAAACGCGGTCTTACCCAGTCCAGTTTATCCAGCATTCCCCGTTACCCTTTCCTCTGACTGCCTTTTTGTCAACGCGGCTCCGACCACCCGCCAGTGTCCCCCGTAATCGCGCACCCGAAACGGGGTTCCGATGGCTTCTGCCAGCAGATCGCTTACCGCATCCGCCTGCCTGTACCCGATTTCAAACAGAAGATGCCCGCCCGGTTTCAGGCACTGCGGCGCCTCTTCGGTAATCCGCCGGTAAAACGTCAGACCATCCGCGCCGTCAAACAGGGCCATCTCCGGTTCCATTCGAAGTTCCGGCTCCAGTTCTCCCCGTTCCTGCTCGCTGATATAAGGCGGATTCGAAACAATCATATCATATCGTAAATGACGTACCGGTTCAAGACAGTTTCCCAAAACAAACGACACGAAAACTCCGTTTTTTTTCGCGTTCTCCCTGGCCACGGAAAGAGCCGCCTCCGACAGATCCCCGGCCCAGACCTCCGCGTCCGGCCGGAGCCTGGCAATGCTCACGGCCAGTGCCCCGCTTCCGGTCCCCAGGTCAAACACCCTGCCGCCTTTGGGCAGCCGGCGAATGGCCTCCTCACAGAGAATCTCCGTATCCGGCCGCGGAATCAGAACATCCCTGGTAACAGAAAAAGGGAAGCCCATAAATTCGGTTTCCCCTTCGATATATTGCAGCGGTTCCCGCTGCAGCCGGCGCAGGACCCGTTCCTCAAACCGTGCCCGGTCTGCCTCGCTGAGTTCATTTCCCCGGTTCAGCCGGAGCAGAAGACGCGGCATTCCTGTCACGCCTTCAAGCAGCTGTTCCGCGTTCAGGGCCGGTTCCGGCACCCCGGCCTCGTTCAGTCGCATCTGTGCATCTTTCAGTGCCTCGCCGATATTCATGCCGCCTGAGCCTTCTTTGCCATATCCGGCGTCCAGAGATGAACGCCCGCATCCAGCTGCTCCGCATAGTGGGCAGGGCCCGCCTTGGCCGCCTTCATGGAAGCAATGGCCACCTCCAGCATCTCCCGGTCCGGTTCACGGGTCGTCAGATACTGCAGCATGAGTCCGGGCCAGCGGAGAATTCGCACAATGAGTGCATCCCCGGCATGGGCCAGTCCCTTCAGCACCTCGTAAGACACACCGGCCACGACGGGCAGGATCAGGATGCTCCTGAGAATCCGCTGCAGAAATGTCAGCTTTTCAATGCCAAACGCCAGGAACAGAAGCTGGTCCGCCACAGAACCGATGAGAATGGAGATGAACATCACCAGGAACAGGAACGCCGTGCCGCACCTGGGATGCAGGCGGGAAAACTTCTTCGCATTCTCCGGCGTCAGCTCCTCGCCCGCCTCGTTACAGTAGACCGTTTTATGCTCTGCCCCGTGATACTTGAATACCCGCTTGATATCCGGCACAAATCCGATAGCCACCATATACCCGATGAGAATCAGGATGCGGACCAGTCCGGAAAAGAGGTTGATCAGGATCCGGTTATCCGTCACGCGGCCGATCAGCATCGCCGCACCGGAGGGCAGCATGACAAAGAGGAACATGCTCAGTGCCACGGCCAGCACGATTGCAACGCCCATGACTACTTTTTCAATATTCGCCCCCAGCTTTTCCGCCAGCCACTTTTCAAATTTGCTGGGTTCCTCTTCCGCCAGTCCCAGCATCTGCGTGCCGCGGTCCAGGGTATTCATGCCCATTTTCAGCATCAGGACCATGTTGACACAGCCGCGGATAAAGGGCAGCCCCATCCACGGATGTTTCTTTGAAATCGGCTCCCGGTGTTCACAGTTGACCATGATCTGTCCGTTTTCACGGCGCACGGCAATGGCGATGCTTTCATCCTGCGGGCTCTGCATCATCACGCCCTCGACCACGGCCTGACCGCCAATGTCCTTATATTCAAATTTTTTCGCACTCATCTCTGTCCGTTCCTTTCTGTTCGGCAGACTATTCATCTGCCTCAAATTCTTCCGCCTGTTTCTCCTGCCGGCGCCTGACGCTGTTCATCAGGAGGGTCAGCAGGACAAATGTCAGGATAAACATCCCAAGAGCCATTGCCAGGGCAATCAGTATCTGTTTCTTTAAGCCAAAAGTCAGAAGACCCGCGCCGGCGCCGGTAAACAGGGAAAACCGGAGATTCCCGCCGCTGCTGGGCGCCGCGTCGGTATCCCAGATGCCGGAATGCACATACGCTGCGATCATCCCGATGGTCAGGACAATCATCACCATGCACTCCCCGGCAATCTGCCTGAAATCCGCCCCCAGCAGAAGCTGAACCACGATTGCCAGAATCAGCAGAATTTCTGCCGCATTCAGCGCTTTATGTTCAATCTGTCCCAGAACCTGCTGCTCCCGTTCATCCAGTACATTCTGCTTCATGTCGATTCCTCCCAGAACAGTTGATCCAATGTCCGGTTCAGTGTTTTGCAGATGGCAATGCAGAGGGAAATAGACGGGTTGAATTTGCCTGCTTCGATCATTCCGATGGTCTGCCGGGTCACGCCAACCGCCTGCGCCAGCTGATCCTGTGATAGATCCCGCTCCGCACGCGCCGCCTTCATCCTCAGATTTTTTTCGGCCATGTCTTTCCCTCCTCCGTATATTGGCATTAACTGCCGACTTCCCTTTGCTTTTTGCTCCGCCATTATAGGACAGCGGTGTGCATCTGTCAACTATATTTGTCATTTTCTACGATATATTTTTCTTTTTGTACATATTTCCCGTCTTTTTCATCGATTCAGCGCATAAACAAAACCGGTATTTCTACCGATTCAAATGGACTGGTTAATTCCCTTCGTACAGTTCGTCCCGCACCTCATCAAGCATATTCTCCAGAGAGTACTGTACACCGTACCCAAAATTACTTGCGGAATCCAGCAAATCATCGAATTCATCCTCATGCGCTTCAAAGAATTCCACGTCCGTTTTTGCATAATCAAGGCATTTTTCCGCCGCATTTTCAAGAGCCGTATAGAATGGGCTTTCGAAATCGCCCAGATCCCGGCTCAAATGCGCTGCTTCTCTTGCAAAGGCAAGATTCATCAGGGCAATGAACCGTTTGTCCGTTGTTCTCCCCAGATAATCTTTCAGTACGGCTTTACATTCTGATAAGGAAAAACTGCGCTTCCAGAATATCAATGCTTTCCCGGGTTTCGTGACAAAAAAGAAAAGAACGACAAACGTCGTTCTCTCTATTCTTCGTTTTTCCGTACGGATTACATGCCGTAACGCTTCTTGAAACGGTCTACACGCCCGCCGGTGTCAACCAGCTTCTGCT
>DGWH01000061.1 GCA_002395225.1 Christensenella sp. UBA4263 | reverse complement strand
CCAGATAGCGGGCATTTTTCAGTTCGTATCGTTCCACTTTTTCTCTCCCCGGTCTTTTCCGGCATTCCGGTCACGCTTTTGATTCAGCATCCGATTTTCTGCCCGGATCGTGCTGCTCAGGACAATCCCAGCAGCTGCGTATTTGCAGCGCCTGTCTCATTTTCCCCGGACATTTCCACCGCGGGCGCCGCCGTCGGAACACTCAGGATCTCCGGTTTCGTCCGGGTATCCGTGCCCTCAGCGTCTATACGGGTATCCGTGTACATCCGCCAGGCAGAAACCCGTTCATTTCGAAAGGTTACCTCAAGCCACAGTCCCCGATCACCGGCGCGGCAGCCATAGATCAGGCTCTCTTCATTTTCATCAAAGCTGACCAGTTTTCCCTGCGGGAGCTGATCAGAGTCTGATTCCTCCAGATAGAGCGTTCCCCCCGCAGTCGTCACTGTCCGATCACACCGAAACCGCTCCAGAATCTCCGTGAGCGTCATTCCGACCCGCAGTTCTCTCGGACCCGCGTATTTCTCTTTTGCCACTGTAACACCGTAGACGGTTTCCACACCGGTCTGTTCCTCCAGATTGCAGGAAATAATCAGTCCGTCATAAAGAAGAAGACGTCCCTGACCGGCCGGAAGTGTCTGTGAGGATTCCGGTGAATCCAGAAGGCCGCCCAAGCGGTCTACCGGCTCTGAGATAATCCGCGTCCCGTTCAGCGTGGCATCCTGCTCTGAGAAAGCCTGCTGGTCATTCTGCACTGCTCTGGCTGATGCGCGCTGTGTTTCATCCAGTTCACCCACACTGGAAAGATTCGCCATGGCCTCATCCACGGTCATTTCATTTTTGCGGACCCGAATCCGGTTAATCGTGCCCTCCTCCACCGTATACGTCAGGACGATTTCCGTGGCCTGAGCACTGTCCATCCGATAGCTGACCCATTCCACCCCGTAGGTCTCTCCGTCCTTTGCATAAACCCAAAGCCAGCCGATTCCCGACTGCTGCATGGCAACCAGGGTCAGCGGAAATGCCGGATTCTGTGCTGCCGGAATATTCAGATCGTCCAGGCGCATTCCGACGGTATGTCCCAGACAGTCGGCAATCTTGGCCGTCTCCATTGTGACCTCGACGATGGATCCCCGTTTTGGCTCCGTCTCCCCGCGGGTAATCACTGTCCCGAAATCATACTGCAGCAGATATTCCTCCGGCCGTGACAAATCTCCGGTTTCCAGAGGATCATTCAGAGGCGAAATGCCGCTCAGATATCCGGCAAGATTCAGCAGCCAGTCCTCTGCCATGACTGCATCATACTCCTCTGCCTGTGCTGTAACCAGAAAGAAACTCAGCACCAATAACACCAAGAGTTTTCTCAACGGATTGTCCTCCTTTTATTTAAACCAACGAACAGGCCTGGTATCGTACGCTGTCCCCCATGCAAAATGCAATCATACCAGAGAAATCTTTCAGACAGAATCCCCCAGCTTCACGAATGTCTCTGCAATTCGTCTTAAAAATCGCTTGTCATCATCCGGTATCCGCAGATAAAGATCCATCCGTTCCGGCACGTCGACGGGAGAATCAGGTGAGTCAGCTGTGCCGTTCTCATAAAGCAGGTAATCCTGCGTGACATTCAGATACCGGGCATTTTTGTCCGGATGATTCATGTATGATTTACTGTTATCATCCTTCCATATTTCATTCCGGCCTTCAAGCCTCACCGAATTTCTGACCCGGGGAATTTTCCTTTCCCGTATTCGGAATTCCTCTTGTATTTTCTGAGAATCATGGTATGATGGGAAAGAACCACTGCACCCTGATTGTATCTAACAGTCCAGTCAGCATTATAGCAGATGTTGTGGTTTTTATAAAGGAGGAGTTTTATGCCTGATAATATCAAACAGGGCTGTGCCCCCAGCGAGTGCGGAACGAAATCGGCCTGTGCCGGCTGCAGTTCCAATCCCCATGCACAGCCGGTGAAAAAGGATCCGCCGAAGGTCAGGAAGGTCATCGGCGTCATCAGCGGAAAGGGCGGCGTCGGAAAATCCCTTGTTTCCGGTGAACTGGCCGTCATGCTCCGCCGGCTCGGCCTTACGGTCGGCATCATGGATGCAGACATTACCGGTCCGTCCATCCCGCACATGTTCGGTGTCCATGAAAAGGCCATGGGGACAGATACCAAGCTGTTCCCTGTGAAAACCACCAATGACATTGAAATGATGAGCATCAACCTGATGCTTGAGACCGATGACACCCCGGTCATCTGGCGCGGCCCGGTCATTGCCGGCGTCGTCACCCAGTTCTGGGAAGATGTCGACTGGAGCGAGCTCGACTGCATGGTCATCGACATGCCTCCGGGAACCGGCGATGTGCCGCTGACGGTCTTCCAGAGCATTCCGCTGGACGGCGTCATCATCGTCACCACACCGCAGGATCTGGTCGAAATGATCGTCAGCAAAGCCGTCAACATGGCAAAGATGATGAACATCCCCGTTCTGGGGCTGGTCGAGAACATGTCCTATGCCGTGTGCCCTGACTGCGGCCGCCACATCGAAATCTTCGGTCACTCCAAGATTGATGAACTGGCTGCCCGGTACTCCATCCCCGTACTGGCCAAACTTCCCATCGATCCCAATGCCGCTGCCCTCTGCGACGAAGGCAAGATCGAGCGGGTGGTCAATCCGCAGATGGAAGACGCTGCGAAAATGCTGGCCATCAATTTCAAGCTTCTGTAAAATGAAACCGGCTTTATCCGTTCCTGGATAAAGCCGGTTTTTTTATCGGATAGCGAATTCGCTCCCCGTTTCAGATCAGCCTTTGCTGAGTTCGCCGGCCAGAATATTCCGGCAGCGTCTGGTGACAGGCGTTGTCCCTGCGTCCGTCACATTCTGGAACAGCAAAAAGGTAACCTTTTCTTTGGGCAGGTTAATGAAGTACGTTCCAAGCCAGCCATCCCAGCCATATTCGCCCTGTTCGGCAAACAGCGGGCAGGCGCCCGGCAGATCGCAGATTCTCATCAGGCAGCTGTAATTGTAACCGCCCAGATTGTCCCACATCTGCTGCTGAACGGAAGGTCTGAGCTGCGGAGAGGTCATATACTTTACCGCGGCGCGGGAAAGGATCCGCTTCTCCCGGTAAACGCCCCCGTTCATCAGCATTTCGGCAAAAGCCGCGTAATCATCTGCCGTGGAAACCAGTCCTGCTCCGCCGGATTCAAATGCCGGGGGCCTGTCGTATCTGCCCACAGCCAGGTGAAGGTCGGAGAACGGCTCCAGTCCCTGTCCGGTCCGCCTGTAACACCGGACCAGACGATCCTGTTCCTCCTCCGGGACATAGAAACCGGTATCCTTCATTCCCAGCGGATCAAACAGCTCCTCCCTGAGGAACTGGCCGAAGCGTTTCCCGGAGACAATTTCAATCACCGCGCCCAGCACATCCGCACAGGTGCTGTACCGCCAGCCTGTTCCCGGAGCGAAGGCCAGAGGCAGTTCCCCCAGACGGTTGCAGAATTCCACGGTAGAAAGGCCCTGTCCCTGCCGGATGCGTTCCTGATTCTCCTCGAAAACCCGTTCGGCGCATCGGCCCACCGGATCAATGTTCGGATAGGAAAGTCCCGCCGTCATTCCCAGCAGTTCCAGTATCCAGGGCGCACGCAGCGCGGGCCTTGTGCCGTTTTCATCCATGATCTGCGGATGGCTAAATCCCGGCAGATACTGATCCACCGGTGTCTCCAGGTCCAGAAGGCCCCGGTCCACAAGAATCATGGCGGCTGCCGCGGTGATCGGCTTTGACTGACTGTACAGCCGGAAGATGGAATCGCGCCTGATTGGTTTCCCGGCATCACGGTCCGCCATTCCGGCAGAGGCGAAACACAGGTCTTTTCCATCCTGCCGCACCAGAACGCTTACACCTGCCGCTTCCTGGTTGTCGACTGCCCTTTGCAGGCAGTTTTCCAGCTTCTTTTTCAGCGACATTTTCAGTCACCTCCTGTGCACGATTTCAACTCAGCTTGACAATCGCCTCATACGGCTGCAGCAAGCCCTTCTGATGGCTCGGATAGTTGGAAATCAACTCGGTTCCCTCTGTCTCATCCATCAGGGTGCAGGGCACTTTGCGGTCAGTCCAGTTCAGTGCAACCGTCAGGGTTTTCCCCTCATATTCCCGCCTGTACGCCCAGACGTTGGGATCATCCTCCAGCAGCGGCGCAAATGTTCCGTAGACAATCACCGGATAGGTGTGCCTGAGCTCAATCAGGCGGCGGTAGTAATGGTACACGGAATTCGGATCCTTCACCTGATCCTCCGCATTAATGAGCAGATAGTTCCGGTTAACCGGCAGCCAGGGCGTTCCGGTGGTAAAGCCGGCATTTCTGTCCGTGTTCCACTGCATGGGCGTGCGGGCATTGTCACGGGAAATGCGGGCAAAATAGCGGAGCATGTCCTGGGCATCCACCCGTCCGCTCTCCACCCACTGATGCCAGGCATTGTGGTTTTCCACGTCCTGATACTGATCAATGGAGGTGAAGTAGATGTTGGTCATCCCCAGTTCCTCGCCCTGATAGACATAGGGCGTTCCCCGGAGGGTATGAATCAGGGTGGCCAGCATCTTGGCGCTGACACAGCGGAACAGTTCACTGTCATTGCCGTACCGGCTCACCTGTCTGGGCTGGTCATGGTTCCCCAGGTACACGGTATTCCACGCCTTGCCCTGCAGGTTCATCTGCCAGCGGTTCAGGGTTGTCCGGACCTCGCAGAGCGGCGCCCCGTGATCACTCCATTTGCCCAGCTCGGTGCCGTCGTTCAGCCCGTCGTTATGCTCAAACCCGAAAACCATGTTCAGTTCCGTGCCCTCATTGTTGGCATACTGAAGGGCATTGCTCGTATTGCCGCTGGTTTCACCCACCGTGAGCAGGTCGTACTTATCCAGCACGCGTTTGCGCATTTCCTGCAGATAGGCATGGGTGGTCGGCGTATGCATGCAGAACGGCGCAAAATCACCGTACAGCGCACCCGGCTGAACCGGACCGTCTTCAAAGCTTTCTTTTCCGATCATGCCGATGACATCCATCCGGAATCCGTCGATTCCCTTGTCGCACCACCAGCACATCATGTCAAAAATCCCGTCCCGGACCTTGGGATTGGCCCAGTTCAGATCCGGCTGCTCTTTGGTAAACAGGTGCAGATAATACTGCCCGCTGGCCTCATCATATTCCCAGGCGGAGCCGGAGAAGCAGCTGCCCCAGTTGTTGGGCGGTCCGCCGTTGACGCCATCCCGCCAGATGTAGTAATCCCGATAGGGATTGTCCCTGCCTTTCCGGCTTTCCACGAACCACTTGTGTTCATCTGAGGAATGATTGGCAACCAGATCCAGCACCAGCTTCATTCCCCGGGCATGGATTTCGGTCAGCATGCGGTCGAAATCCTCCATGGTCCCGAATTCCTTCATGATTGCCCGGTAATCCGAGATGTCATAGCCGTTGTCGTGATTGGGAGAGGCAAAGAAAGGGCTGCACCAGATGACATCCACCCCGAGGTTTTTGAGGTAATCCAGATGCGCGGTGATGCCGTTCAGATCGCCAATGCCATCCCCATTGGAATCGGCAAAGGAACGGGGATAAATCTGGTAAACAACCGCTTCTTTCCACCATGCTTTTTTCTCTGTAGACATGTTTTTTCCTTTCCGGGCAGCTGCCCAGGCTTTTTGCAGGTCCTTTTAAAAATGGGGCAGGAAAGCCTGCCCCATATGGATCGGTTTACTTGATTGAACCCTCTACCATGCCCTTGACGATATATTTCTGCGCGAAGATATACAGGATGATGATCGGCAGCATGGCCAGCAGGGTGGAAACCATGATCAGGTTCCACTGCTTGACAAAGGAGCCGTTGAATCCCTGTACCGCCAGAGGAATCGTCCGGATGTCACCGGAGGCACCCAGCAGAAGCAGCGGGAGGAGGTAGTCGTTCCAGATCCACAGACCGTTGAGCACCAGAACGGTAACAAACACCGGCTGCAGCAGCGGGAAGACGATGCGGAAGAATGTTCCGGCACGGGAGCATCCGTCGATATCCGCCGCCTCTTCCAGCTCCAGCGGAACGCCCTTGATAAAGCCGTGGAAGATGAAAATGCTCATGGCCTCGCCAAAGCCCAGGTAGGCAAAGATGATGCCCTGATAGGACCGCAGCAGCGGAATGTGAATGAAATCCCCCACCGTCTTAAACCAGGTCAGCAGCGGGAACATGACGACCTGGAACGGAATCACCATTGCCGCCACATACATGAGGAACAGGAAGTTGCTCCAGCGGGTTTTGTTGCGAACCAGAACCCATGCGGCCATGGCAGAGAAAATCGAAATCACGGCCAGGGAGATAATGGTGATGATCAGGCTGTCACGAACCGACGTGAGGAAGTTAAAGGTCGGGTTGTTCCATACGTCTGAAATGTTCTTGAAGAGGTTGGACGGATTTTCCGGGAAGCCAACCGGCGAGTTGATGATTTCCGCATTGGTCCGCATGGAGTTGAGCAGAACAATTGCAAAAGGAAGCATGAACAGAATAAAGAGCACCAGGGTAAGAATCTCAAGTGCAATTCGGCGTCCCGGATGCGGGATGGAGCCTGCCATACGTTCAATCTGCTCCGGCTGCTTTTTTGCCATTACGCCTCAACCTCCTTGCTCTTGTTATAGGACACCTGGATAATCGAGAACACGGTCAGAACGATGAAGAACAGCACGGCTTTGGCCTGGCCCTGCGCCATGTTGTTATACTTGAAAGCGGTCTGGTAAATGTTCAGGGCCAGCAGTTCAGAGGACTGAACCGGCTTGCTCATGAACACGCCGACAGGGCCGCCGTTGGTCAGGGCAACGTTTACATCGTACATCTTGAAGCTGTTGGTCAGCGTCAGGAACAGCGAAATCGTAAAGGCGTTGGCCATCAGCGGAATCTGAATCCGGGTGATTCTCGTCCAGTATTTGGCACCGTCTACCTCTGCCGCCTCAAGCACCGACTTGGAGATGTTCTGAATGGCTGCCACATAGATCAGCATGATATAACCGGCGTACTGCCAGGTATTGACGATGACCATGGTAAACATAACCGTATCCTTGCTGGTCAGAAGTGACTTGCTCAGGAAACCCAGATGTAGTGCCTGACCGATTGCCGGCAGGATGCTGCTGAAGATGAACTGCCAGATCAGGCCCAGAACGATACCGCCGATCAGGTTCGGAACAAAGAAGCCTGCGCGGTAAAGGTTCCGTCCGCGAATCTCGCTGGTCACCAGCAGAGAAATCACAAAAGCCACCACATTCACCGTGATGATGTTAATGACTGTAAATTCGAGTGTTTTGAGGAATGAATGCAGGAATGCCGGCTCAGTGAAAATGGCCTTGTAATTCTCAAATCCCACCATTTTTGAATAGGTGCCGGTCCCCTGCCAGTCCGTAAAGGAATAGAAAATTCCGTAGATGAACGGAATGATAATGACCATAATGAACGCAAGAATCGTGGGCAACAGAAACAGAATCTCTGTCAGCTGTCGCCGCTGTTTGCTGGTCACATGGATTCCCCCTTTTTAATAAGCGCGTAAATACTGGTCTTTGCCCGCAGTCAGGCAGGTCCGATCCAGTCTCCGTTGAACGAAAAGGGGCCGCGACCAAAGGAATACTGGCGCGGCCCCCGCAGGTTATTCAGGTTTCAGAATTATTTGGCGATACCGGCAATGGCATCCTTCATCATGGTTTCGAAGGTGTCCACGTCGATTGCCTGCTGGGCCAGAAGCTCATAGATCGGTCCCAGGGTGCCCATGCCAAAGCCATCGGGCAGTTTGTACTGCTGCCAGTCATAGGTCTTGCCGGCGGCATTCCATTCCATGACGGACTTGGAGAGCGGGGTGGACGGAGCGATGGTCACATTGGTGAACGCAGGAACCATAGCGGCCTTGTTAACCATGTAATCCGCACCGTCTTCGCTGGTGGCCAGGTAGTTCAGGTAAGCAATTGCCTCGTCCTTGTTGCCGTTGGCGTTGACAACGTACCAGGAAGGAGGATTGACCAGGATGCCGTCGGTATCCTCATGCAGGAATGCATGCGGCGCATAGGCGATCTCGAAGCTGGGGTTCAGCTGTACGAGAGAGGGATCCATCCAGTTGCCCTGATGATAGAAAGCAGCCTTGCCGTTGGCAAAAGCAGCCAGCTGAGCATCCTGGGTGCCGTTGAGCAGCATGTCCTGGGTGCTGTACTTGAACAGCAGGTCGACATACTGGCAGTAATCATGGAAACGGGCCTCATCCACCTTGCCAGCCAGAACCTGGTCGATATAGGTGGTGTCGTTGCGCTCGTTGCCGACGGTCAGATAAACGTTGAAGTTGTGCAGGCCGGTAACCCAGGTCATGCCAGGCACAGTGCCGGCGACCATGGAAACGACCATATCGAGGCCCAGCTCTTCCTTCATGGAATCCAGCTTCTCGAAAGCAGCCTTGTAAGCATCCACGTTGGTGAGGGTCTTGGGATCGATGCCAGCCTTGGCCAGGATGTCTGCATTGTAAGCAAGACCATAGCCCTCAACTGACACAGGGAATCCGACAACCTTGTCGCCGTCCATGTAAGCAGCATCGGTGTACTTGGTCCACTCCTCGCCGGTCATATCGGCGATCTTGTCTTTCCAGAGCTCATAACCGGTAGGTCCTTCAATGACCCAGATGTCCGGTTCACGGCCGGAAGCCATTTCAGCCTTCAGAACCGTGTTGTAGTCAGAGGATCCGCCGCCGGTGATGACCTTGACATCAACGCCGGTCTTCTCTTTGTACAGCTTGGCATAGTCCTGCATTGCAGCAGTGATCTCTACCTTATTCTGGCAGATAACGATGTCCGCCAGAACGCTGGCTGCCATCATGCAAAGTGCAAGGGACAGTACCAGAGCGATCAGTTTCTTCATAGAGGTATCTCCTTTGTATATTATTTATTCCTCGCGTCAGACGCGGAAGAACCAGCACAAAATCAGACGATTTCTCAATAGAAGAGAAGGACATCCGACATGGACGAATTATAGCACCAAATAGAAGAATTGTCCATCACCATTTCATGAAAATTCGACAAACGCCTCTGTCTTTTGGACCCGGAATTCTCCCCTGAAATCTGAACATCTGAAAATCTGCGCTTAAATTTTGCACATTTTTCTCCCCTCCGGCAAATGATATTTTCCGACAGGCATGGTATAATAAAAGCGGTACGAACATAATACGCACGATTCCAATGAAATGGAGGAACACCATGGATCTTCATGAAGCGCTTGACTCGATTCAGACGTTCAATCGGAAATTTCCAAAGGAAGCGTTAGAGGTCATTTCCGCGCATAAGGAGGAAGCTTTGCCGGTCATGCGGGAAAGTGTCAGAAAGACCGCTGCTCACCCGGAACTGGTGGATGATTACAAAGAGTATTTCTACTTCTATGCAACGTTTTTCCTGGGGGAATTCCGGGACACCGAATCGTTCCCGGACCTGATCCGGCTGGTCTCCATGCCCAGTGACCGCCTGAATGACCTGTATAACGACGCCATCACCTCCGGCCTCCCCGACATCCTGTACTGTACGTTTAACGGGGACACGGAGCTGCTGAAAACGACCGGGATGAATCTCGAGGTGGATCTGTACATGCGCGCAGGCATCCTGGATGTCCTGGCAAAGCTCTGTCTGGATGGAAAGCTGGATGAAACGGAGCTAAAAGCCTATCTCCGCCAGTACATCCGACTGGCAGAAAAGGATGATCCGTTTATTTACTCGAAAATCGCCGATGTCATCGTCTGGTGTCATTTCCGGGACATGCTGCCGGATCTGAAGGAACTGGCTCAGCAAGACCTGCTGGAAGGCGATGACTATCCAACCCTGGTTGACCTGATGTACACCTACAATGAAAATGATCTTCCCATTGAGAGCCCGATAAAGGTATCCGAGTACCTGCAGAGCTGGGGGATGTATGACAGTGACTCTTCTGCGGAGGAGACGGAAGGGTCGCTCAAGGATCTGCTCAGAAGCTTCCTGGAAGCAGATGATCAGGAGGACGAGGCCCCAAAGGCGGCCCCGCCAAAAATCGACCTCTCCAAAATCGGTCGGAACGATCCCTGTCCATGCGGATCCGGAAAGAAATACAAAAACTGCTGTCTGGGCAAACCGGTCGAGCCGCTGGATACGATCGAGAGTCAGCAGAGCAGAGACCGTGTACTTGCCGCCTATCCGCCTCTTGGCGGGAAGCGCATTCCCGGACGGCTCTATCTGGCTGATTTCTATGATGCGGAAGCCATTGAGATTGACCGTCTCCTCTACCTGGCATTGCAGCCGCGTGAGCTGTTCAGCCCTTATTTCAAACAATATCCGGAACTGAAAAAAATCTATCTTCATCTGGCCTACTCGAAGTTTACGCAAAAATGCGCGAAAGACCATATCCGCTCCTTTGCTGAATATGATCAAAAATACGCCATTCACTACGACACGGCAAAATGGTTCGATGAATTAATGGACTGTGCCGACCCTGAAAAGAAAACGATGCTGCTCCAGCATCGCGCGATGCTGGAACAATAGTGCCGGCGTGCCGCGTCGATCTGTCAGAGCCGCAGACCGGAAGAGCAGCCGCATAAAAAGACCTGTCCCTGTCAGGGCACGTTCGCCGTGCCCGGCAGGGACAGGTCTATTCATTTACTGGGCAAGAATGCCGATGTCCACGTTCAGCTTTCTCTCCCCGGACTGGAGCAGGAAAATCTCACTCATTCCGGTCTCGGGCAGAATGTCGCTGTCAATTTCCTGAAGCGGTTCTCCGTAGTGTGTGGTAAACGCATGCTCATTGTCCACACGGATGCGGTAACGTCCCGGACGGAGTCCCTCAAAGTGATAGTAGCCATACAGATCGCTGCTGACCGAGGCAATTTCCGTCTCCGTTTCGTCCTCGCTGACCAGGAGGAGGGTAATGCTGACCTGCGGAAGCTGCGGCTCCATATAGTCCTGCAGGCCGTTCGCATTCAGATCCACCCATACCGTATCCCCGATCACGCCCGGCAGAATGCCGCCGATGTTCATGGTCACCGTTTCCCCGCTGGAAAGCGCAAACGGCTGGCTCTCGCTCCGGTTGTTTTCAGTCGGCTCCAGGCAGGAATCCAGTTTCTTTCCGGTGACATCCGTGAAAAGCATCCCCTCCGGCAGCTCCGCAGCCAGAATATAGGTGCCTTTGCGCAGATTCATCAGGGTAAATTTGCCTTTTTCATCCGAATCCGCCTGTGCCACAACCGCTTTGGTTTCGGCCTCCATCAGCGTCAGATGAATGCCGGACAGGGCACTTTCGCCCGTATCCGGATGGCCATCCACGTTCACATCCAGCCAGGTACTGCCATTGATCTGCGCGCAGCGCACCAGCTGAATCGGATTCACCCGGACCGACTGGCCCATGGGCAGATCCACCGCCTCCGTCTCCCCTTCCCGGGCATCCGCCTCCGTCAGGGAAAGCGGCACGTTCAGGGCAAACAGGTGCGTTTCATCAATGCTGAAGCGCAGCCGGTAACTACCGGGGCGAATGGTGTCAAAATGGTACAGACCCTTGAGATCCGTCTGGGCTGTTTTCAGCGCCATGCCGCCCTCCATGAGGGACACCATCACGCCGGGACATCCCTGTCCCTGATCCTCATCGCTCACGATGCCGTCGATGGTGACCGGCACAATCGCTCCGACATCCACGCCGGAAAGGTTTGCGCCCATGTCAAAATGGAAGGGCTCCGTAATGCCGGAACTCGTATCCAGCATGGAGAGGACGCTCGCGCCGTTCGTCGTAAAGATCATGTGTTCGGGCAGTTCAAACTCCATCCGGTAATCGCCGGTTCTCAGACGTTCGAGCCGGTACGTGCCGTCCTCACCCGTGACGGCCTGACGGACGATTTCATCCGTGGCTGCATTCCGGAGGACCACGTTTACCCCCGCCAGCGTCGTATCGCCTTTCCCCAGCTTTCCGTCATAGGCGGCATCGGTCCAGGCCCTGCCTGAAATCGTTCCGATGCCGACCGCGCCGATGTCCACTTCCTGCAGGTTCATCCCCGCATTCATGGTCATGGTCTCGGATTCGCCGATATTCTCATCCGTCTGCGGTATATTGCTGACCCGCTTCTGACCCTCCCGGTTCTGCGCAAATCCCATCTCCTCCGGCAGTGTGGCCTCAAGGATAAAGGAGCCCGGCATCACCGTGTCAAAGCGATAATACCCTTTCTCATCGGTCACGGTCTCCCGGACCGTGCCGCTGTCCGAACCGCCGGTCACCCGCAGTTTTACCGGAACCTCCGCCATGGGCGTGCTGTCCGGCTGACGGCGTCCGTCATTATCCGCATCGTACCAGGCATAGCCGGATACGGATCCGGGTTTCAGGGCACCGATCATCACATCATCCCGGACCTCCCCCATTTCAAGGGGCTCAAGCGTGAGAACACAGGTTTCCGCGTTCATCCGGGGCGCCGCGGAATCTTTTCCGTCGACGGTAAAGACATACCCGGGTTCAAGCGTGACCTCCAGGGTATAACGTCCCGGCATCAGCTTTTCAAAGCGGAACCGGCCCTCCCGGTCCGTTTTCACGGAACCGCAGGTCTGCCCGTCCGCATCAATCAGGTTCACCGTCACATAGCGCAGTCCATTCCCATCCGGATACTGACCATTGTACGCCAGGTCCTCCCAGACAAGTCCGGCAATCACGCCCTGATTCAGGAATCCGTAACTCAGGTTTTCAACCGTCGTATTCCCGTAAATCACAAACTCAGAGGTATACACCCAGCTGCCGGACTGATTCTCGATCGGCAGCGGATTCCCTGCCGGATTGCCCGAATAGACATATTCCTCACCGGGATCAATCCGCAGCTTGTAATGACCCGGAAGCACCCGCTCCAGGACAAAGTTCCCCTCCGCATCCGTTTCAGCCGTGCTGATGAGGGTGCGGCCCGAGGCGTTGGTCAGACTGACTTTGGCCCCGCGCAGCGGCTGTTCCTCCTGATCCCGGACCGTGTCCGCGTTCCGGTCGATATAGAGACTGCCGGAAATCCTCGACGGGCGGATAATTCCCGCATCCGCCGTTAACATGCTGCGGCCCTCCTCGAGGATAATGACACGCGTGCGGCTGACCGATTCCTCGCTTCGTTCTGCGGCGCCCCGATTGGCCGTACGTTCACTTCCGCTGAAGCACTCGCCGTCGCGGGCCTGGAACTGCACAAAGTACCGTCCCTGCGGCAGTCCGGTAAAGGCGTAGGTGCCATCCGCACCCGTCGTTGTTTGCTGTACCGCGGCCCCCTCGGAATTAAGCAGGGTCACCGCGACTCCCCCGGCACCGGCTTCCCCTTCGGTAAGAGCGGCATCCGCATTGTCATCGTAATAGGCACGTCCACTGATTTCAACCGTCTGGACGGCGCCAATGGCCAGTTCCAGGGCTGAACCCATGGGAATCACAAAGGTCCCGCTCCGTCCCTCCGGCTCTGTGCTCTGCGGGACAAAGCTCCCGATCTGGTTCTCCGCCGGCTGAGGCATGACGGTGGTCCTCCAGATTCCCGGCATCTGGTACTGGACGGCATATTTGCCCGGGCTGACCCGCTCAAACACGGCCGCGCCGTTTTCATCCGTATAGGCAGACACCGTCTCCCCGTCCGAATCCCCTTCGATCCGGACAAGGGAAATCCTGACATTGGCCAGGCCCGGCTCATCCGCACTGCGGATGCCATTCATCCTTGTATCACTGAATACCGTTACGGTGAACCGCGACGGGAGGGTGACCCCTGCGTTGCGCACATTCACCGAGCCGCAGTCCACCTGGAATGCCTGGGTACTGCCGTTCGCGGAAACCGAGCCAAACACATCGGAACCTGCTCCGAACTGGGTGAATACCCAGGGATCATCCAGCTGGAAGCTGACAAGGTAATTCCCCTCCGCCAGTCCGTCAAAGCGGTACTGGCCCTGCGCATCCGTTACTGTATTGACCGCCGGTTCCGCGTGACCATCTGCCTGAATCTCGGAAAGCTCGACATGGATGCCACTCACCGCCTGCGCATTTTCCGGCATCTGTCCATCCCCGTCCTCATCCACTCGCACCGCTCCCTGAACGGTGGCGCCGCGCATGAACACAATGGCGGGAATATCCAGCATATCGCCCTCGGAGACCGAGATCTGTTTTACTACTTTCCCGTTCTCCGCCTCCCGGCTGAGGGTATTGGCCGGCAGCTGGATGCACAGGTCATAGTTGCCAGGAAGCAGCCGCTCGTTCAGGAACGAACCGCTTTCCGTGGTCCATATGGTAACCGGCTCCTCCAGCCCCTCATGGAACAGATCAATGGCCCATCCCTCAACGGGTTCACTCTGGTCGCGGGACACCTGTTCCATCAGCTGCCCACGGATGCCGGCCGGATAGACCGCGCCTGCCAGAATCCATTCATCCGTATGTTCGTTGTCGATGGTGATGGGTTCACTGATTCCGGAAAGACTGATGTTTGAACAGAGATAGGCAGAATACCGGTGACCATGGGTATACAGCCGGCCCTCATCAAAATGCAGGGTATACTGACCGGCTGAGAGTGCAGTAAATGCATACCGTCCCTGCTCATCGGTCAGCGACTGTTTGATTTCGTTTCCGTTCAGATCGCACAGGGTGACCGCCACGGAGGGCATTCCCTGTTCATCCGGCAGGGCGATGCCATCTGCATTCCGGTCATAGAAGACCATGCCGCTGATCTGCCCGTCACGTCCCATGATCACTGGGGCATGAATCCCGGAGGGCGCGGCGGCAAACTCTGCCGCCATATGGGAGCGGATGGCCAGATGCTGCACCGGCTGCTCCGCTTCGGTCCGGTAACTCAGTGTACCGGTGAAAGCGGCTTCCGCGCTCACCTGTACCGGCTGGTCTTGATAATTTTCAATCTGGAGCACCACATCGCCGGGCGCAAATCCCGCAGGGCACTGTTCCAGTCCCGTCTCCGGATCCAGATAGGTCAGCCGAACCGCGTACACGGCCTCCTCGTCCGGGAAAACCACGTTCTTGGGCAGTTCCGCGGCCCTCACGGTCTGGCTGCGGCTCATGAGCCAGCCACATCCTGCCGCCGCATATTCAACCCGGATATCCGCACCCGGGGTTCCGTTCTCCGCGCCGGTCAGGGACACGGTGCGAATTCCCGCACTGCCGCTGTTGTCCGCAAGGCGGAGCGTGAGCTGCGGCATTGTCAGCCCGATCGCCTCCGGAACAGCCGCGGGGTCGACCGTCAGCAGCGTGAAGCCCTGCCCCGCGGAACCTTCCATGGAGTGGAACAGCCGCTGTTCCCAGTTCTCCCCGGGAATCCGGATGGTTTCAAATGCCAGTTCACTCACCTGTCCGCCCATGGAAAGGTAAGGCAATACCTGGAACGTCTGCTGCACATCGGTCAGAAGATACCCATCTGCTGCCCGGGTCTGCGTCAGCACATAATCGCCAACCGGAATGGCCATCTCATTGCGATACTGACCATCCAGCTCAAAGGTGTCAAGCACATTGCCATCCGCATCAGCCAGGGTAAACCGGGCGCCGGACACGGCCTCGCCGGTCTCCGAATCGGTCAGGGTCACATGATAGAATCCCCGGTCACTGGACACACTGCCCGTCACCTCGGCGGCATCGCCGGGACGGACCGTGATTTCATGCGGCTCCGTATCCTTTTCGAATCCTTCGCTGGCATCCAGCTCCATCAGGTAGAAGACCGATCCCTCCTCCTCCGCCGGCAGCTGCGCCACAGTCGGAAGCGCCGAATCCGCCGAAACATTGGAATAGACCTCTGTCTGATGTTCCGCATCCGGATAAGGCACCAGTTCCGATCCCGCTTTCACGAATACACCGTACCGGCCCTTCAGCGGAACCAGATAGTTTCTCATCTGATCATCAAAGGTGAGACCATACTTGTTCACGCGCACCGTAGCGTATTCCACCAGAGGAATGGTGACGCCGGCGATCTGTCCGCCCCGGATCTCTACCTCACGGTCTCGGATCAGGGGATATCCGGCAGGTGCCAGGGTTTCGGTCAGGGTATAATTGCCCTCGGGCAGTCCCTCTGCCCGGAACGTTCCCTCTTCCAGCCGGAGCAGCACCGGATCGCCCTCTCCCTGCAGCTCAAACTGCATCTGTGTCAGGAGCATGGGATCCACTTTTCCCTGACTTTGGGCCGTCACTTCAATTCCGCCCTCGGCGGCAAAGCAAACCAGCTCCGTCCCGGTCTCGGTGTCATTCTGCATGGTGACATGGACGCTGTCCCCGGCTTTTTCCCCTGCCGGAAGTGCCCCGGTCAGGGCCGCCTCATACTCGCCTTCGGCAAGGGGAATCCGGACAATGCCCTCCTCATCCGACTGCAGGTCGGTTCCGGCCGGAACCTGTCCGGTCACAGCGGTGAGGACTACGGCCGCGCCTGCCATGGGCGAAAGGACAATCTGTCCCTTTTCAACGGACTGCCTCATGACCCTCAGGGTCAGTACGCCCTGCCGCGGCTGAACCAGTTCAGCCAGAGCCAGTGCGCCGTCTTCTACCTGTACCGTTCCCTGTACCGCTTCAAAGCCCTCCGGGACCTGTACGCTCTCAATATCGGCCGGTCCGCCGGCAAGGACGGCGGAGATGGCCAGTCCGTTTTCATCTGTCGTGACGACGCTTTCCGTGCCTTCCGCATCCGTGATCCGGTACATGCCCGATGCCACCGGATTGCCTTTGGCATCCGTTGCCGAGAGCAGAACCCGTCCGCCGGCCGCCGGGAACAGAATCGTTCCATCCTGGGAAGGCAGCTCAAAGGCTTCCGACTGACGGCGAATGCCCGCCGCTTTCGCCAGCGCTGCATCGATCTCAAGAATATAGGTTCCCGAAAAGGTTTCCGCAGTCAGTTCACCGTTTTCAATTTCAACTTTTCCCTCCTCGGTTCCATCTGCGCGAAGAAGCGTTCCCTCGCCGTCCAGGCGCAGATCGTCCACTTCGGTCTCGCCCAGCTCGGTCAGGAACCGAAAGGCCAGAGAATACAGCTGTTTCCGGGGAACGGCAATTTCCGCTTCCAGCAGACTCACTTTTCCCGGCAGGACCTGGAGGCATATCGCTTCCCCGTCCTGTCCGGTCATCTGTTCAGAGGTGAGCGAACTGATGCGTGTCTGCTCGCCCGTAACCAGCTGAACCCAGTAATTTCCGGCGGCAAGAGAGGGCGAAACGAGATGCCCGTCTTTGGGCAGATCCAGTGTTGCGGCAACGGTTCCATCTGTTTCACTGAGAATCGTGACCGTTCCCCTGGCCTCCTGTCCGCCGAAATCCGCTTCAAGAACAATCCGTCCCTCATTGACAAACGCCTCGACGGGAACACCCGTAAAGCCGCCGCTGCCAATCTCCAGGGACGCTTTGGTAAACGGCAGCTGAACCGCCGCATCCGGGCTGCTGAAGGTGACCGGATAGGTTCCCTCAAGCAGGGCCGCCTCCGCATACCCGGTCTCATCCGTCACCAGGGTCACCTGCGGATCCGCTTCAATGGTCATGGTGACCCCCGCAAGCGGCTCTGAGACCGGCTCCCCCGAATCGTCCAGCGCGGTCAGGGTGGCGTTCAGCTGGACCGTCCCGGCCGCCGGGTGTTCAAACCGGATGAGGGTACATTCCCCCGGCTTCGCCGCAACGGACGCCGTCTCCGCTTTGACCCCATTGATGGTCATGGACCTGGCCGGGAACGCGTCACTGGTCAGTTCTGACTCGGCCACGGTCCCGCTGAAACCGGTATCCGAATAGAACCTGGCCCAGCCGGTTTCATCCGTCCTCTCCCGGAACTGTTTTCCGTCTTCGCCGGTCAGCGTGATCTCGATCCCGGGGATGGGCGTATTCAGTGAATCACAGGCGCTGACAGCCAAAAGGGAGGGCATGACATTCTGCACCCGGATTTCCGTTCCCACGACCGGGATCAGGGCATCCGCGTCAAACAGATACCCGCTCTGCGTGCTCTCCTGTTTCAGATAATAGTCCATGCCCGACGGGAGCGTGAAAGAGGCCCCCTCTGCCCCGGTCCGGATTTTCATCTGCTCCATCGGATACAGGGGGTTCGCCCACGGACGGACCTCGCCCTCTGCATTGATGACATAGACACCGAACTCGGCGCCGGAGAGATTCGCCTCTGTGCGAGGTTCCCCCGTCTCGGCAGAATAGCCCACGCCTTCAACCGTCATGTGGACCACATCCGTCACCTGCCGGGTTCCCCCGGCAGGGACGTAGATATAATCACCAATCTGACGCTCCTCTGCCATTCCGAAAACGCAGGTCAGTACCAGCATCAGAAAAAGGAACAACGCGACCTTTCTCACACTATCTCTCCTTTTAATCCGAAGTCAGCTCTTTTGGCTCCGTATAGTCCTCATTGTTTTGGCTCTTACACCGTTCCTTCAAACAGGTTCTTCTCACCAATCCGGATCCGCTCAACGCCCGGTTTCGTTTTCTTATCGAAATTGAAACTGAGCAGATATCCCGTATTCAGGTTCCAGGTATCAAAATATCCGATCAGCTGCTTTTCCCCATCAGCCGTGTACCTCTCACCATGCCAGATTCTCATTTCAATAACCGTTCTTTTCCCGCGATCATGAATGACCAGATCGGTCCGCCGGTCATCGCGGAATGGTTCTTCAACGCCGTATGTTCCTGTTCCGTTAATCAGTCCTGAGACAAACGTGATAAAACGTTCCCGTCCTTCTGCCTCAAGGATCTTTTCATTGTCATCCCTGTACAAGCGGTTATGTTCCCGGATGAAATGATCCATGATTTTCGGAATGTCCAGTCCTCCGTCATCGTCGACAAAGACCGATTTCATCCCTGCCGCAATCTGTTTCAATTCGTTGTTTTTATCGCTTTCACCGATAAAGTGTGTGTAAAGCAGCATTTCAAACATCCTGTTTGAAACAGCGACTGTCTGATGATGATTTCTGAGTAAACCATACATGAGCAGCCGCTGCTGTTCCTCATCGTATGGAAGCCAGTCAAGCATTTCCCTGCGCATCAAAACCGCCCGGAGCCGCCTGCGCAGTTCAGGGGCGTTCGCAAGGTTCCAGATAAGCGAATCAAACAAAGAAATGCTTCGACGGTATGCATCCCCCTGTCGTATTAAATGATTTCATTCATGTTCTCTCCATAAACGGTTCCTGCTCCGGCGGCAGTTTAGCTTCCGGGCTGTTCTGTCATTGACGGATGATAAGAAGGCACAGTCATTTGCTTCATCATCCGTTTGGGTTCCTGTAACGATCAAGTGAAAGTCGTCCCTAATTTATACCTCATTTTCCCTGAAAATACAAGCAGGATTTCCTGAGCCCGGTCAGTCAGGGAATCTTGTTCTCCCGCGGAAAATGTGCTATTCTATCACGGAATTTCCCGGAGGACCGGGAAAAGACAAGCGAAAAGAGGAATTCGTCATGGATAAAACCTATACAGAATCACTGGCTATCCGCTCGGTAGACTGCGATCAGTATGGAAAAATGCGGCTGGATGCCCTTTTCATGGCCATGCAGGAAGGCGGAGAAGCGCATGCCCGCCTTCTGGGAATCGGACATCAGGCTTTACTTGACCGCCAGCTGTTTTTTGCACTTTCCCGGATTCACGTGAGCATTCTGAATCCGCCCCGATTTGGGCAGCATATCCGTCATACCACCTGGCCCGGCACCATGAACCGCTTTTTCTGCCCGCGTTACCACGTCTTCTCCCTGGATGACGGAACGCCGCTGGCAGCTGCCGGTGCGCTTTGGGTCATTCTGGATACCAGAACACGCCGGATCGTCAGCCCGCTTCAGGCCGATCTGCATTTCCCGGACAACAGCGATCTGCCGGTTCCCACCGAACTGCCCAACCGGCTGCCCTCAAAGATCGTCTCCACCTATACCGTGAGCAAACGCCTGGTCCAGTATTCCGATATGGATCTCAACGGGCATGTCAACAATACCAGGTACATCACCTGGCTGTGCGATCAGCTGGGAAAAGCCGCTTTTGACGGCTGTCATATCAGCTCGGTGACGGCCGGATATGAACGTGAAATCCGGGATGAAGAGGAACTGGAAATCCATCTCTCACAGAATGACAGCAGTTTCTCCTATGAGGTCAGCTCCGCCGGCGCCACACGTCATTTTCTGGCAATCGGACAATTTGCGGAGGATAAATGAACGATACGCTGCTCGGCATGCGAAAGCTTGCCCTTACCAATCCCGTTTTCCGGCAGGCGCTGCTTGATACAAGAGAGGCGGCCGACCCGCTTGCGTGTTTTTGCCGGATCGCCGGGGAATACGGGTTTGCCCTTACCCCGGGGGACATCATCTCCGACGGGGAGGAATTTTCATCCAATCAGACGAAATCCACCAACGGCGGCAATCCCATGCCCTATGACTGTTTCGATGACCCCTATGAGATGTTTCTGATTTCCATCTCCTGAGAAACCATATGAAAAAAGTGTCAGCACTGCTGGCACTTTTTTTCTGTTACATGTCATGTGGCAGCGGGCTACTGCCGTACCGGTGCGCCGCACTTGTCACAGGGAGAGAGCTTGTTATACGGGCTCTTGCCCAGATCCTTGTACGTAAAAGTTCCCTTCAGAGGCAGGTATCTGGAGGCGACGGAGGGACAGTTGGGATCCAGGTGATATTTCTTGCCGCCGTCCTTATTGTAATAGAGTTTGGTTTTCGGTCCGGGCGTCGGAGTGGGTGTCGGTTCCGGACTCGGCGTGGGCGTCAGGTTCGGGTCCGGCGTCGGCGTCGCCTTTTCCACCAGCTGACCGCTTGAAAGGGATTCCGGATCCACATACCACTGGCCGTTTTCCTGCAGGATAATGGCCTGATACTCATAGGTCCGGACCTCGTTATTGTACTCCACATCCGCCTGAACCGCGATGGTTCTGGCATCACTGGCATCCGTCCCGGAAGGCGCTGACATCTGCCGCCAGTCCACCAGTTTCTTTGACTGGAACTTCCAGAACAGCTTGTGTTCCGGATCCTGATCGGTCTGGGCATCACGCCAGCTGGGCGCGGTGTACTCCACCATGTCCGCCGTGATCTGCTTGTACCATTTTTCCATGAAATTCTCAAGGGCAATTTCCGCGCCGGATTTCACATCCGGTACATACGCCCCATCTGAGGGCTGGCCGGATTCCGTGCCCTCCGGATAAGCTGGATCCGTGTAAAGATCCATCGTTCCATCTGCTCCGGATGAGGAACTCTCCTGGTCCATATAGTAATCCGCCGGAACGCTGGTTCCCATGGTACTGTACATGTTTTCAAATGCCGGCGTCGTTGTCGCCTCTGCCATGGGCACCGGGGTCAGCAGCGTATTCTGCCGAAGTGTTCCCGCGCTCTGATCCTGACGGCTGAGAGCGGCAACCAGGGTGATCACCGCAAGAAATCCGTAGACACCTGAGAGGAGCAGCCGTCCTGCAGGCAGGAAACTGTTCAAAAGCCACATGGCCGTGATCGATGCCACCACTCCAAGAATAAAGAGAAAGCGAAACGGCTGGAAGAATACCGCGAGCAGTCCCAAAACCGGCAGCACGATGAAAAAGACAATCAGCATGATCTGGTTGATCTCTTTTTTCGGCCGTTTCTGCTTTGCTTTCCTTTCAATCGCATTAGCGGATCCGGCCGGTGTAAGCGTATAACTCGATCTGTTTGACCGCATCCTGATCTCCTTTCAATCTGCCTTCCCGGCATTGATTCAAAACCGGGCGTGTTTCTTTTTTATTCAATCCCGTATGTTCTATAATACCAGTTTTGGGCGACAAATGTCAACTCTTGAAAAAAAGCTCACGCCGCCGGCCCTGTCCGGGGACAGAAAAAACCGGAAGGTTTCCCTTCCGGTCTGGGGTTTCTTACAGCTGTCCCTGTTTCTCAAGGATCGCAGCGTGTGCGGCTGCCAGACGGGCAATCGGAACACGGAACGGTGAGCAGGAAACATAGTTGAGGCCGACCTTGTGGCAGAACATGACGGAGCTCGGATCGCCGCCGTGCTCGCCGCAGATGCCCAGCTTGAGGTCCGGACGGGTCTCACGGCCGAGCTTGGCAGCCAGCTTCACCAGCTTGCCGACGCCATCCTGATCCAGCTTGGCGAACGGATCGCTCTCATAGATCTTCTTGTCATAGTAGGCACCCAGGAACTTGCCGGCATCATCACGGGAGAAGCCGAAGGTCATCT
>DGWH01000091.1:28435-97683 GCA_002395225.1 Christensenella sp. UBA4263 | reverse complement strand
AGAAGGCTGTTCACCTCATCAATGCTGTACCCGTCCCGGACCTTTATATAAACGGCAGAGATGACCTGGTCGCCGGTTTCGATTTTATGGCTGACGCCTTTTTCCTCCGCTGCCCTGAGCAGCGCGGCCATGGTGTCCATGTTGCAGTAGACCGCGGTATCCAGTCCGGTTCCGGTGGCCTCAAGCCGGGCCACCACCTTGCAGCGCTGATCATAAATCCGGAGGATTTCGCCCACATCCGCCTCCACCTTGCAGCCCACGGCCACATCCAGCTCCCCCAGTTCACGGGACAGACTGCGCGAGATCCAGGGCTGCACGGTAAAGTCCAGTGCCGGATCAATGCCGATCACCTGGATGCGAATGGAACAGCAGTCGGCCTTGAGGGAGGCCAGAAATGTCTGCGGCGCCGCTTTTTCCACGCCGTCCACGGTCCGTGCCTGCTCAAGAACATCGGCATCCATGTAAAACGCGCCGGTGGTTCCCTGAAGGAACATGTTCTGAAAGCTCACTTTGCTCTGCGCCTCGGAGGGAACCAGAATAATGTCCGCCCCCAGCCGCGCCTCAAGGCTGTTCAGCCCGTTTCTCAGCGAGAGAACGACAATGGATCCGCCGAAGACCGCCAGGGCCAGAAACGCCGTCAGCAGTGCCAGTCCGGCTGTGCGTCCGGGCTTTCGAATCAGATTCCGGACAGATAAAGAAAAATGTTTCATGGTACCCTATCTTTCACTCAGGATTGCTCCCAGAATCGCCGACAGAAGCGCGGCAGAAAACAGGAGGATCATCGCCGGCTGCATCAGCATTCGGCAGCGCATGGTCGGCATATGGCAAAGGTCAATGAGGACGCTAGGCGTCACAATGCCTAGCACACAGACAGGACAGATGCTCAGAAACACCCCCCGGCCTTTCATGAAGATGGCCAGAAGGGCCAAAACTGCCAGCGCGCAACCAATGCCTGTTTCCATTCGTCCTGCCCAGTGGCAGGGACCGAAGGTTCCATCCTCATGGATACAGGGCGAGAGAAAGGTCTGACTGCCAAGGGCGATGACAACAGCCATGACCAGGATAAGACATGCCGGTATCAGTGACTTTTTCACGTTTTTCCTCCCATTCGGAAAGGAGAATCTTTCCGGACGGAAAGATTTCCTCTCTGCTTACTTTCCAAAGTTCTCGTTGATCACCTCACGGGCAATCCGGCCGTGTTCAAGGACGATTGTCCGCTGTGCTGCCTCGGCCACCTCCGGGTCATGCGTGACGACGATGAGCGTGGTGCCCTCTTTGTGCAGCTGCGCAAACAGGTCGAGAACGATATTTTCATTTGCTTCATCCAGGTTGCCGGTAGGTTCATCCGCCAGAATCAGTTCCGGATGATTAATCAGTGCCCGGGCCACACAGACGCGCTGCTGTTCACCGCCGGAGAGCTGGCTGGGCAGATGCTTTGCCCGCTCCCGCAGGCCGACACGCCCCAGTGCCTCAAGGGCCTCGTTTTCATCCGGCATGGAATGATAGTACTGGGAAACCATCACGTTCTCAACGGCCGTCAGATAATTGACCATATGGAACTGCTGGAAAATGAGGCCGATCTTGTCCCGGCGAATATCGGTGAGGTGCTTGCTGCTTTCCTTTGAAATGTCGACGCCATCCAGCAGCACTTCGCCCGTTGTGGGCTTGTCCATGCAGCCGATGATGTTCATCATGGTGCTTTTGCCGCTGCCGGAGGGGCCCATAATGGCGACCCATTCCCCCTGATCCACATGGAGACTGACGTTGTCCAGTGCTTTGAGTTCCCCGTAAATCTTTGATACATTCTTTAATTCCAACAGACTCATGGTTTATTCTCCTTTCAGGACGATGGCCGGATCAATGGCGACAGCACGTTTAATCGGCAGAAGACAGGATGCGGCGGCGATAATCATGGAAACAAGGACGGCGGCAGGAACCAGCAGGGGCTGGAACGTGATGGAGGAGCCAAAGACATTGACGCTGACCACCTGGGCAAAGATAAAGCCCAGAATGGCTCCCAGAATGCCGCCCAGGAGACCGAGAAACAGGCCTTCCCCCAGAAATTCCGCCCGGATGGACCCATCCGACGCGCCCAGTGCCTTGCGCAGACCGATTTCCCGGCGTCGTTCGGATACCACGGCCATCATGGTGGTGCTCACGCAGATCAGGGTAAGCAGCAGCACCACCAGCGTTACCAGGAAGACCAGTGCGGTCAGCTTTTCAAGGACGGCCGCCTCCGAGCGGGCTACCCGCTTGACCAGTCTGGCCCGAACGCCGGTCTTTTCCGTAATCGCCGCGGTGTATTCCTCCAGCTGCTCAGCACTGGCCGACACAGAGAGCTCTGCCACATCCAGATGATCTGTACCGGTCATGAGCTCCATGTCTTCAAGGGACATGAAGATATACCCCTCTTCCTCGCCGCCGGTGGTCAGGATTCCCGTGACGGTAAAGTTGAGCGTCCTGGGCTGCGCCGGCGATGAGATGGCCGTTGCCTGATTGAGGGCAGCCACCACCGCATCCGAGGTCACTGTTGCGCCGGTAAACGTGTCTACGTCCCCGCCCGCGAGCGGCAGTGACTTCCCGATGAACTGATTCAGATACGCTTCCGCCTCAGGAATCTGTCCGCCGTATTCCGGCGTCTGGGTAGAAGCATCTACGGTGAGGGAGGCGATTTTGGCCGCATCATCCAGTACAGCCGTTACATACACCATTCCCCCACTGAACCCCTCTGCCTTTCCGGACAGGGTTGCGCCGGCTACCCGGCTTTCCTCCGGCGTTTTCCCGTCGGAAACAACCGTCGGCTGATAGGTCAGTTCCATGGTCGATCCGTTATGGACGCCGATGGTCTCTGCGATTTCCTTTCCAACCAGCACCTGGCGCGTTTCACTGGGATAGGCCCCTTCCACGCTGAAATACGGACTGGTTTTGACAATCTGGGTAAAATCCGTGGCCGCCGCGGTAAAGGACTGCTGACGGGTGGTCATGTCCAGACGGACATAGCGGTACGGTGCGGCACCCACAAGGGAATCCCCGGGGATCTCCGCCAGTGCTTCATTCAGTTTTTCCCGGTTCAGTTCGCCTTCTTCCCCCGGCAGGAGCAGCATGTTGGCTCCGTAGGAGCGGAACTGGGCGCCCATCTGGCGCGGGACATCCACGTAGATGGTGACCAGGCCTGCCAGAATCGTTGCCCCGATGGCGATGGACAGCAGGGCGATCAGCATTCTTGAGCGGCGTCTCAGCAGAGAGGATGTAACCATCCGCAGGAACATTTTACGTTTTGTCATGATCTGCTTTCCTCCTCTCAATGACCGCCGTGCAGCACTTCAGCCGGACGCAGCTTCAGAATCTGCCGGATGGCCGGCAGACTGCCGGCAATGGTCACCAGTGCAATCAGGCAGGCCACAATGGGCGCCACCCGGGGATTCATGTCAATGGATGAGCCGAATACGCTGTGGCCGATCAGCTGTGCAAAGCCAAAGCCCAGCAGACTTCCGGCACCGAATCCCACAAGCGCGGTAATCAGGATTTCCGTCATGACAACGCCGGTGATAGAATGATCCCGGGCGCCGATGGCTTTAAGCAATCCGATTTCCTGACTGCGCTCCATGACGGAGGCGGTGACCAGGTTGGAAATGCCCAGAGCGGAGCCCACCAGACTCAGAGCCGTAATCAGGATCATCAGCAGTTTGGTCTTATCCAGAATGTTTCCCTCGCTCTCGGCCACCTTGCGCACCGCGCTGGCAACCGATCCGGTGATGACCTCCTGAATTTGATAACAGATGGCGCTGACATAGGCGGTGCAGTACCAGGTTTCATAGTCGCGGGCAGACAGTGCCGCAGGATTGCGTGCGGCCCGCCGGGCCAGCTCATTGTCCGGCGTGGTCAGGGCAGATACCTCAATGGAGGCGACCTTGTTTTCCCGGTCGGTCAACTCCTGGACCAGGTCCAGTGTCCCGAAAAGCATCTCGTCCTCATCCCCGCCTGCATCGAATATGCCGACCAGAGTGACATCCTTTTCGCCATGGGAAGCCGAAATATGAACGGTATCCCCCGCATGCCAGTTCATCCGGGAGGCCAGAAGGGTGCCGGCCATGATTTCAGAGGAGGCATTTTCATCCTTTTCATCCAGCCAGCGGCCCTCTGTCACATCCCACCAGGAACGCATGCTCACGACGCCTGCGTCCAGACTTTCCCCCGTGGGCAGATCCAGATGATGGTTGAACCAGGTTCCGGTCATTTTGGCTGTACTTCCGTCCGAAAGGACGGCCTGTGCATCCAGGAACGGCGTGAAATCCACAATGTTAAATGCCCAGAAAATGGTTTTCAGCCGGCCGAGCTCATCCTCTTTCAGGTAGGCGGCATTCAGTTCCGCCCCCTCGCCCACATCATAGATGTCCGACAGCAGTGAGGAATCCTTTGGCTTGACCGTAATATTGGCTCCGTAGTTTTTGAGTTCTTTGTTGACCTTCTCCTCGACCCCCAGGACCACGTTCAGCATTCCCGTGGCCAGGGATGCGCCCAGGGCGATGGTCAGTGCAATCAGCAGCATTTTGCCTTTCTGATGAAAGAGCACGCCGCGAATCATACGGAATAACATGGGTGCCCTCCTTATCTGAATTCTTTTTCTCCGGCGATGATATCGCTCAGCTTAAAGGCCAGCTGGCCGTCTTTCAGCTCATAGGCAAGCGGAATCGGATTGCATCCGCCCTTGAAGCCGATGGTATTGATGTTCATGACAACATCACAGCGTTTGCAGATAATCTGGCCGTTGCGCTCAAAGTATCCAGCATTTCCGCAGACCTCACAGGCATCCAGGCCGACGCCGAATACCGCGGAATTGGGTTTCTTGACCACGATCCAGCGGACATGGATGTTCTTGTCGGTTTTGTATTCAAACCGGTGCAGATGCCCGTCATTGACGTTTTCCATGGGGACAAGAATAACCCCTGCCGCCTCATCCACGGTAAAGGCCTCTGGTGCGGACAGTTCCACCTGCTGTGTGTCACTGGTCTTGACCACGGTCAGGATAAGAAGACACAGAGCAAGACAGATCAGGATGCCAATGGCAACCCGGCGCCAGTGCCGGTTCCGGGCTTTCAGCTTCCGCAGCTGTGCCGGGTTCTCGTACGGTTCACGGATGATGGTTCCCTGGCGGAACAGCAGGATGGCCAGAACAGCCACGATTGCCATGGGAATATAGATGAACAGCATGGAATGGTTGGCGGTAAACATCATCAGTGCGCCGATCCATCCGTGAGCCTGCTCGTTATACCGGAAGGGCCATTTCAGCCACTTGGCGCGGTTTACCCAGGGAACGAAATACCGTCCGAAGCAGTAAACGGCAAAGGAAAGAATCCCGGTATTCAGCATCACCGGAACGGCTCCGTAGGGCCTGATATACAGTGCGCAGCGTGAAAGAAGACGCGAATAGACAAGGAGCAGGAGGAAGGCCCCCAGCCATCCGGCCATACGCACCAGGTAATACGAGGAGAAATATCCCTGGCCCATGGTATTGAAGCTGAAGGGATACAGCAGAACACCCGGCAGAGAATAAAACACCAGTACGGCAGAGAGAAGGGCGGCTACGATGCAAAGAGGCAGGGCCCGGATGCCTGTCCCGCTTCCGCTGCCTGTCGCCCGGCGCTTCATCTGGTCTGTCGTGAACGGCAGACCATCCGGCACATTCTCTCCCTCCCTGCGGGCAAACAGCGCGGTAAACAGGAACAGGAGTGCCGTCAGGAGAAGGATGACCGCATAGAGATAGTGATTCCAGTGACTGGAAATAATAAGCCGGGTATTGAATTTCACTGCAGCCATAATGACCGAGGCAATCACCCCGGCACACAGGCCGATCCGGCTGATGGTTTTTCCCGGTTTCCCGGATACGCGGACCAGCAGAGCCTGCAGGAGGGTAATAAAGGTAACGGTCAGGAACAGATCCTGCGTCACCATCCACAGATATTTGAACACGGAAATACCCCCGAATGATCATTTTTCTAAACGCGCACAATGCTGGCGTACTCTCCCCCGCGGAGAATACGCCAGCATATAAGCTATTTTTAAGGAGCCGGAATCAGATTACCATTCCTTGACGAACTTCCAGCCGGTCCAGGTGGCCGTCAGCGGCTCGGTCCAGAATTCCTTGGCCTCAACACCGGTCTCGGAATCGACATGGAGCAGATAGCCGTTCTCGGCAGGGCTCTTGATGGTCAGGGTAACGGTATACTCACCCTCGGCCAGCGGAATGTTGTTGCCGTAGTGCGGGCCATCGCTGGCTGCCATAGGCATCATGGAACCGGAATAAACTTCCTTTCCCTGCAGGTCCTTGATGACAAAGTCAATGCTCAGATAGGGAACCCAGCCATCTACCGGGAAGCCATAGGGGTTGGTGTTGGCGGTGAGGTCCACTTCGATGTGCAGGTCGGAGCCTTCCTTCGGGGTGGCATTCTCGGCCGGAGCCATATCAACGGGCTGGAAATAAACCATGGACATGGTCATGAAGCCGACTTCCTGTTCGCCTTCAACGCCCAGTTCATACTCATCAAATCCTGCTTCCTCTTCGGCAAGGCCGAGGACGCAGAGACCCATCAACATCATCGCTGCCATCAGCAGGGCAAGAAATTTTTTCATGGTAAAATCCTCCTAATTGTTTAATCAGTTATATCCATCGCGGGCTGCGCGGGGCAGCCTCGCGGGGGTATCTTATTTGGTTTTCTTTCCTTTCTGTCCTTCCAGTTTCTCTCTGAACTGCGCTTTCAGCAGATCGATTTTGCCGCGATAATGCGCCATCATGAAAGTCACAAGAAGAATGATGGAAAGAATCAGCTGCGGGACAAGGGTCTCAAGCCACGGGTAGATGCCGAAAATCTGAATGACATCATTTTCCGGAATACCGGGCACCCTCAGGGACAGGTCGAAGACATTTCCTTCTGCCAGTTCCTTGATGCCGCTGCCCAGGAAGGAGACGCACATCACGGCCATCAGGATGGAGGTGGCGGTGAAGAAGACCTTGATCGGCAGGCGGATGGACAGCTTTGTAATGGCCAGGTAGACAAATACCAGCAGGACACATCCGACAGCAAATCCCGCCCAGACCATTCCAGGATTTCCTTCCGAGAGCATCGGCTGATAGAACAGCACGACCTCTGCTCCCTCACGGAACACGGACAGGAATGCGGTAAAGGCCAGCGTGAAAGAACTTCCCTGCTCCAGGGAGGACTGCACCTTGCCGTCAATGTAACGGCTCCAGGAAGCGGCCTCGGCCTTGGAGATCATCCAGTTGCTGACATAGAACAGGACACAGGTGGCAATCAGTGCCGTGATTCCCTCAATGATCTCCTGCGCCATGCCCGCGCTCACAAATGCACTCTTTGCCCAGGCAAGGACACCTGCCGCAATAAAGCTGGCAACAATGCCGCCCGCGGCACCGAGATAGACGTTTTTAAGACTGTTGCTGTTTCCGCTCTTGGTCAGGTACGCGATGATTGCCGCGATGACCAGAATGGCCTCAAGTCCTTCGCGGACGATGATGCCAAAGGCACCCAGGAAGGTCAGGAGTCTCGGATCGGCAGGCTTTTCCTCCGTCTGCGTTTCAGCAGCGGTCTGGGCTGATTCAGCCGCCTTCGCCGCCTTTTCAGCCGCTTCCTTTTCATCCATCTCCTTGGCATATTTGAGGATCAGGTTTTTTGCGCCGTCTGTGGTGGTCCGATACTTGTTTTTCTGATACTTCTCCTCTGCCGAACTGACCAGGCTCTGCAGACTGGTAAAATACCCGTCCATTTTCCGGCGGTCCTTGAGACCGACGTCCGTATAAATCTGGTGGCTGAGGCCGGATTCCTCATAAACGGAATAGAAAGCCGTTTCCAGATTGTCCGAGGCTGCGGTAAAGTCCTTGTCCAGGTAGCCCATATAGGCCGTATCCAGAAGTTCCTTTACCAGTGTGGCGGCCTCGGTCCAGTCAGCGTATTTCTTTTCCGCATTGGGATCCGCCGAGTATTCCGGATAAGGATCCGTGCTGACGAGTTCTCCCCGTTTATAGAACTTCGTCTCGCTCTGAACGCCTCCCTGTATCTCGGCCAGTTTGTTGCCGTCCTCACGGATCATCCGTTTCAGCTTGTCCAGTGCGCTGCGAACGGAAACGATGGTTTCCTGATCCGTATTTTCTTTTTTAACGGCGGATTTGCAGGCAGAAAACTGCATTTCAACGGCATTCTTGCGGTTGCCGGAAACATAGCTCATGGTCTGCCGTTCAAATCCGGTGGTTTCATATACACGGAAATAGGCATTGCTGACATTGTCATAAGCCGCTTTTGCATCTCCGTCCAGATAGGACTCAAACGCCGCATCCAGATACTTGTCGATCTCATCCGATGCATCTGCCCAGCGGGTATTTGTACCGCTCTCTGCAAAAGCCGCGGCAAAGAGCAGCATCAGGCTGCACAGCAGGAGTGCAGTGAGCCTCTTTTTTTTCATAAAGAACATTCCTTCCTTCTCTTTTCTGCTCCGAAAAATCTGACAACAGAGTTAGAGTTTCCTAACGCGGGTGCAATCATAGCACAATTCGTATGAGCCTGCTATCCTGATATTGACTTGTTTGCCTTATCTAATTGCCTGTTATTGACTAATTTTTAAAAGCCTGTGACAAACTTGTTATATGATGCTAATATATATACATAGTTAGCCTTATCTAATAAAAAGGCATTCATGTGACAGAGAGGAAGATCCATTTTGAAAGAGAAACAGGACAGCGGCAATGCGTTATCCAAAACGGTCCAGGCGTATATTGAAGCGCACTATACGGAACACTTTTCCCTGCAGGAAATGGCAGGTGCACTCTATATGAACGGCAGCTACCTGCTGCGCACGTTCAGGCAGCAGACCGGGATGACGCCCCTCACCTATCATCATCTGATGCGCTGCGAAAAAGCCAAGGAACTGCTTTGTGATCCCCGGCTGAGTATTTCTCAGGCAGGTGAATCTGCCGGTTTTGTTTCCTCTTCCCACTTTTCTCACATTTTCAGGAAAATCGTCGGATGCACCCCCAGCGAATACAGAAAGCAGCACATGAGCGATCCGGAAAGGACAGACAAATGACAAAGACGCTGGATCGTTACCTGTACACCGTTCAGATTCTGAAAGGACAATATCACTGCGTGCGGGCCATTGACCTGGTCCATTACCTGGGCTTTTCCAAACCCACGGTCAGTTCTGCCATCCGGCAAATGCGGGAACAGAACCTGATCGAGGTTGAACCCGACGGGAATCTTCTGTTTACCCCGGAGGGAGAGGAACGCGTTCTTTTGCTCAGCCAGCGGATCTGCTTTTTCCAGCAGAAACTGACAGAGGCCGGTGTTGATCCTGAGACAGCACTGAAGGACGCCGTCTCCTTCAGCTGGGAGATGAGTGAAGCGTCCTTTAACGCATTTCAGGGAATGCTCAGTCCGTGATCTGTTTCTGAACGAATCGGCATCCGGAAACGGACTCCATCACAGCCCGTCTTCAAATGATTCACTATAAGCAGCATTCCAACGCCATTGGAAATAGAAGAAGAGCCGACATCCATGATGTCGGCTCTTCTTAAGCATCCCGGTCAGGGCTCCTGATTCTGAACCAGATATCCGGCACTGATAGAAGCAATTTGACGCAGGTCATGCATGCACTTCATATAATCTGCCTTTAGTTCCTGGAGCTCGCGTTCCAGGCGTTCAATTCGCTGGTTCTGAATTTCCCTGTCTTTTCGATACGCTTCGAATTGGGCTATGTAATCAATCGTTTCCTCGGAGGGAATACCATCTGCTGAACCATTTGCCGTCTGTTTTTTCACCGGCCGCCCCACGCGCCCCGTTGGCACAATTTCACCGGTATCCGGATCGATTTTGCCAATCAATTTGCGAACCAGCTTTGTTTTGTTGGTTGTTTTGTCATAGACTTTTTTTGAGTCATACACGTATGTGGTGTTAACCCGCGGATCATAGTGTTTTACGGTTGCCATACGACTCACCTCTTTCGGAAATGGGGAAAAACGAAAAAGTCCGGCGCGCAAGTAAATGCATTTCTGCATGTACGGAGACGCCGGCGCTTTTTTCCGATGAAATGGGATATTTATTTCTGGGTCTTTTCCAGCTGTACCCCTGTCTGTTTCAGGAATTCCTCTTTCAGAGAATCCGGGATTTCGGGCTCCGCGATGCTGATCAGTACCGCATTGCGTGCCTGCTGATAGGACGGGTTTTTCAGAAGACGAAGGCCGGATGCACTGCACATTCGCTGGGCCATGGCAAAAATCATGTTCTGGTTGACGTTTGGTGCAATCCGGATCCGGTATCCGGTCTGACGGCAAATGGACCGAATGTCCTCCTCCGCTCTTTTGCCCAGCGCCGGCGAGAGAAAGGAAAGCTCCATGTAACGTCCCCGCTGGTCATTCCGAAAGCTCGTTTTGTAAGGGGCGATCGGATTTCCTTCAAACTGAAGGGAAACAAGCCGGGCCGCCAGGTTCTGCTCAACCTGCTTTGTTCCTTTTTCGGGCAGGTATTCCCCTTCCGCCGCCTCTGATGTTGTTCCGGCCGCCAGATCCGCATGTATTTCCTGAACCGCGTCGTTTATGAGCAGATGCCATCCGGTTTTTTCCCTGAACAGGGCGGCTCTCGAATCGTCCGGAGAGACATTGCCCGGCACATAGACCCGGTATGCGCGTTTCTCGGTGTAATAGGAATATTTCAGGATGCCTTCCGGGAACAGTTCAGAAAGGAAATTGTACGTCGCCTGATGATTCATCGTGTTCCGGAGGGTAAAGCGCCATCCGGTCCGCTCGATGAGCTGCTCCTCGCAGAGGCTGCGTTTCTCCGCATCAAAAGCATCCGGAAAATCCACGGTCAGTTCGGCACGCTTTTCCTCCACGAAGAAGCTGAATTTGCGAATTTCCACATCCTGCAGGATTTCCCGGAGCACCCGCTCCACATCCTGCGCATTGCTTTCCCCTTTTTTCTGCCATTCCCGCATCTCCGCTTCATTGGTCGGGCGGATCAGGAACATGCGTTTGGCATCGCGGATGAAAAACTCGCTGTCAAGCATGATATCCTGGAGCATCTGTATCCGCTGCGATTCCTCTCTTTCCGTCTCATCCAGGACCCTTACGCCAAACCAGATATAGTAATAATCCTCAATGGTGAAGGAACGCATGGGATAGCGGGCCAGAACCTCTTCCCGGAGTTTCCGCAGACCGTCCGGTTCCGGCATTTCCCTCTGATTCAGGGTAAACTCCGGAAGTGTTTCTTTCTGCTTGCGCCTGACGCGGATTTCAACATCGACGACCTCCCCGGCGACGGGCTCGAAGACCCTTCGGCCATAGTCCTTTGAGAACTCTTCCCCGAGAGAATCAATCGCCTCCTGATCACCGTGGACAAGGAACAGATTCCGCGGACTCGTCTTTTCGACAATGCCCATCAGCTCGGTCTTGTCCGCGTGTGCGGAGAGACCCACCTGTTCAACCCGGCATTTGACCGGCACCGTCACCCCGTCCAGGGTCAGCCGCTTTTCCTCCCCTTCCTGCTGTTCCAGCAGATTGAGGAGCATTCGGCCCGGTGATTCCTCATCCTGATAGCCGGTAATGACAATGGCCGCGTCCTCCCGCTGGGCCAGTGAACGGGCATACAGCATGCTGGGACCACCGGTCAGCATGCCGGAGGAGGAAACAAAGATTGCCGGCCCCTTTGCCGACAGAAGTTCATTTCTGTCCTGCAGACGGTCGACTGCCACGATCTCATCCGAATAGAACGGTTCATTTCCATGCATAATCCGTCTGGCCAGACTGGCATGCAGATAAGTGGGAAACTGTTTATAGGCCCGGTTGATGTCCCGCACCATTCCATCCACATAGACCGGTACTTTCGGCAGCTCTTTTTTCTGCATGGCGGAGCGGAGGATCAGCAGAACTTCCTGGGAGCGCCCCAGTGCAAACGCCGGAATCAGGGTTTTCTTTCCCTCCTGAATAAAGTCCCCCAGCATATGGATCAGCCGGATTTCCTCCGCCTGCCGGTTGGCGTGCAGCCGGTTTCCGTATGTCGACTCCATGATCATCACATCCGGCCGGAGTTTGGGAATCCGGAGTCCTTCAATGCTGCGCTGCAGCTGAACCGATACATCCCCGGTATAAAGGATGGTTCCCTCCGGCGTTTCCAGGTTGATGCATGCCGCACCGGCGATATGTCCCGCCGGATACAGGGTCATCTGCATCTCCTCCAGCACTTTAAACGGCACCATGTAATGAACCGGGACAATTCTGGCCAGCATCTCGGATACATCATCCGCGTTGTAGTACGGAATCTCATCCTCCCGCCGGTCCATGATTTTAAGGCTGTCCGCCAGGAGGATCCGGGTGAGCATTTCAGTCATGGGCGTCATGTAAATCGGTGCATTCGGAAATGCCTTTGAGATGACCGGCAGAGACCCTGTATGGTCCATGTGCGCATGACTGACCAGAATCGCATCGATGCCGCCCATCACCTGTATGTTTCTGAAATCCGGCAGCGGGTCACGGCCGCTGCCCTGCCGGATTCCGGAATCAAACAGGATTCCCCTGTCGCCGATTCTCACATAGACACAGCTGCCGCCAACTTCCATGGCGCCGCCCGCAAAATAAAACTTCACCAAATCCCTCCATAACGCGCAATGCTGTTTCTGTTTTCCTGTAAGCAGGTCCTTATTTAAGCCCTGCCGGCAGGTCAAGGGATGACCGGATCCGGCCTTCCTTAAACTCCTGCATCATCTCATTGGTCAGGCTGTAAGGCTGAGGCTGCAGCTCAATCTCCTCCCGCTGAACCCACTGGGCATACCGCAGTTCATTCTGATCCATCCGGATCTGGTCATCTCCGTCCACCTCGCAGTAGTATCCGGCCAGAATATCGGCCGCAATCCCCCAGGGCTGTGACTTGTAGTAACGGATATTCCGGACACGAAGACCGGTTTCCTCCATGACTTCCCGGCGGACTGTCTCTTCAAACGTCTCCCCGATCTCCGTAAATCCGGCGACCAGTGCGTTCATGCCATTCCCGTTTCTGTAACGGGTCAGCAGCAGCGAATCCCCGTTAATCACGCCGATGATCACGGCAGGGTTGATTCTGGGATAGACCTTTCTGCGGCAGGCCGGGCAGAACATGGCGCGCTCGGTCTTGTCCGGCTCCATTTTGCCGCTGCATCTGCCGCAATAGCGGTTATCCATGTACCACTCCATCAGGTGATAGGCCGTGTACAGAGCAAACATGTGCATTTTCGGGCCGGTTCCGCTGCGCCGCATTCCGGCAAAAGGAACCCATTCAAGTCCCTGCTCAAGGCACAGACGGTCAAGATTGTCCGGCAGCCGGGCCGGCGTAAACCAGGCGTGCCCGTCCATTTCAAACAGATAAACCGCATGCTCAAGGGCCTCCGGAAATGCGGATGCCCGGGGAAAATCCATGGTCTGCCGGTCCTCTGACAGGTGAAGGGCAAAAACCCCGTCCCTGTACAGAATCAGGCGATCATCCCCCTTTGGCGCCGCATCGGGATGAAACTCATTGTGAAAGACATGGGGTGCGATATCCTGAATCATGTTTACTCCTTGTGATTTTCAGCACCGCTTCTTTGCCGGTGCTCATACGTGACAGCCTGCCGCTGTGCGGCAGGCCATCTATTACTTTTCATCCAGATGGATGGTGATGCTGAGATGCTCATCGGTTTTCTTATCCGTCAGAGCGGCTGCTTTTCCTATCCGGGTCAGAGCCGGTTCCTTTGCCGCTTTCGATTTGGAATAGCCGCGGACCGTCTTCTCTGTCAGGTCTTTCTCCCCGGCCAGAACCTCCCGGTTAAGCCTGTACAGGGCCAGTTCGTAGGTCATCTCTTTTTTTCCGACCTTTGACATGGCACTTTCAATGATGACCACCAGATCATCACCCTCCGCAAGTTCATCCCTGACCCATTCGGTCATTTCCGTATTGCGGGTAAGCCGTTCCTCAGCCGTATAGCTGGCGCTGAAGGAGGTGGTATTATAGGTATAGATGGCATAGTAGGCAGTCAGGGAAATGCTGAAGGCCAGAAGAACGCCCATGATGATGCCGGACTTTTTCGTAAAATGAAGCTTTTCCGTTCCGCTCAGGCAATACCCCATTTTTCGCGTCGGCGGGATGACCAGACGGAAAAAGATGATGAGAAGCAGGGATTCGATCGGGAACATGGCCAGATTCTTGATAATCCGAAGCAGGTCAAACAGCGGATAGTTGCGCCCCATGACCATGGTGTAATAAAGCGCCATGATGGGGGCAGTCATGATCACGTTGACAAAAAGATCGATACAGAAACGGCAGAGAATAATCCGGGTTGTACTGATCTCTGCCCGGTACAGAAACAGCGCGAAAATTACGGATCCTGCAATCTCTGTAAATATGAACGGGAAAAAATAGACCCCGGTGGGATGCACCAGAAAGCCCAGTGTATCCGTAATGGCCGCGACAAGGACGGCCACTGCCGGACCGAATACCATTGCTCCATACGCATTGACAAAGAAACCGACATTGATTCGGAGGTCTGCTGCGAGTGGAATGCCAATGGGCTTAAGCACAAGACGCAGAGCGATCATCAGTGCTGCGAAAACGAGAATCCGCAGATTCTTATAATCGGCCAGCGCCTGACGCCAGTATTCCTTAGAAAATGGCGTTGAAAACATCGTTTTATCTTTCAATGGGGGTTCCTTTCTCCCTGGAGCATGCGCCCCGGGGGCCTTTTCAGGCAGATAATTATCTGCGTCCGAACAGACCGCGTTTTCTGGGCTGCCTGCCAGCCCTCCGGTAAAGTTCGTCCAGCAGTTTCAGCTGTACAGGCATCCGCTGCGTTTTGGGAATACGGCTCTCATAGGCCTCCGCCTGTCTGCCTGCCGCCTCGGGCGTCAGGAACCGGACAAGCGGAATCGCCATGCCATGAATGGCAATGAGGGTAAAGAATACAAAGTCCTGACGGCGCTGCTGGGCAGTAAAGACGATATCCATGACACGCTCTGTCTCCTCCGATGAGGGTTCAGACAGGGCAAACTGTTCAAACCAGGTCTGCATCCCCGTGAGAAAACGGTCATTGCACGGGTCATTTTTGGGGCTGATGCCGATGCCAAAGAGACCTGCGCCGGGTTTTGCGTGTGCGATGACCTGATCGATCTCCGTGAGGTATGCCTCAATGCGCTCCTGGACTTCTTCTGCTGCGTTCATTTTCGACCTTCTCCAAATCCATATTTTGTGTGACTGTCTGTGTTCCCCACTGGACAAATCCGGTGATTATGCTATACTGACTCACCGACAGGGAGGTTGCACAATGAAACAGATTGATTTTTCCAGTACCCGAACGGCACACAATGTTGCCGCGTCAGCATTGCCCATGCTGGTCGCCCAGCTGCTGAACCTGCTGTACAGCATTGTAGACCGTATTTATATCGGCCGGATTCCCGGTGAGGGAACCCTGGGCCTTGGGGGCATCGGGCTGTGTTTCCCCATCATTATGATCATTACCGCCTTTACCAACCTTTTCGGTGTCGGCGGCGCTCCGCTGTGCGCCATCGCCCGGGGACGGCGGGACAGGGAAAAAGCGGAAACCATTATGAACACGGCGTTTACGCTGATTCTCTGTACATCCGTCATTCTCATGGCATTCTTTGAACTGTTCAGCACACCGGCCCTGCGCCTCCTTGGCGCATCCGAGCAGATGCTCCCCCACGCCACGCTGTATCTGACGGTGTATCTGATCGGCACACCGGCCACCATGATTGCCGCCGGCATGACGCCGTTCATCAACGCACAGGGCTATGCCAGCGCGGGTATGCTGGCCATTTTCATCGGCGCCCTGTCCAACCTGATCCTTGACCCGGTGCTGATCTTTCTCTTCCACATGGGGATTCGCGGGGCGGCCCTGGCCACGGTCCTCTCCCAGTTTCTCTCCGCCGGTTTTGTCATCCGTTTCCTGATGCGCCCCGCCTGTGAACTCCATCTCCGGTTCATTCCGCCGGCCCGGCTCATCCTCAAAAACGTGACGGACATCATCACCATCGGCATTACCAGTTTTATCATGCAGTTTACCAACAGTCTGGTCGCCCTTGTCTGCAATGCCATGCTCGCCCGTTACGGCGGAGATCTCTACATTTCCATCTATACCATCATTGCCTCGGTCCGCTCGCTCCTGGATGTGCCCGTTCAGTCCATTTCAGATGGCGCGTCCCCGGTGCTCTCCTACAATTACGGTGCGCGCCGGCCGGAGGAAATGCGGAAAACCGTCCGCCTCTTTACCCTCTGGAACGTCGTCTATACCGCCATTGTCTGGGTGCTGATTCTCCTTTTTCCCGGATTTTTCATCCGGATTTTCACCAGCGATCCGGTCCTGCTTGAACCGGCGGCAAATGTTCTCAAGCTTTACTTCTTTGCCTTCATCTTCCAGGCCTTCCAGTACTGCGGCCAGACGGTATTCAAATCCCTTGGCCGGACACGTCAGGCGGTCTTTTTCTCCCTGCTGCGAAAAGTCATCATCGTCGTGCCGCTGACTCTGCTGTTCCCTGTTCTGGGCTTCGGCGCAAACGGGGTGTTTCTGGCAGAACCCGTTTCAAACGTACTGGGCGGCACGGCCTGCTTTGTGACCATGTACCTGACGGAATACCGGCGGTGGGATCGCCTGGTGTGATTTCCCCGGCGGACCATGAGCGGTCCGCCTTTTTTTCGTGTCAGGGGAAAACCGGAATTAGAAAACGAGAGTTTCATTATCACGGGGACAATGAAACTCCCAACGAATTTCCCTATGTGTTTATCTCAATGAATCGGAGTCCTTGCCCAGTCATAATTCTTGAGATGCATGTTGAGGTGACGCGGCAGACCATCCACCATCATGGGGTTGTACTGACCCTGGATCAGCGGACGGACATAATCGAGGAACTCCTCGGTCACATAGTCGCCTTCCTCATTGATCCACTTTCTCGGGACCAGCTTCTCACCGTTGGCAATCCGATGGACATCGTATACGCCGGTCGCGCTCTGATACGGATCATCCGATACACGGTCAATAACGACCATGACGCCGGAGGAACCTTCGTCCGCGGCCTTCACAGTTGCACCGCCTACGTTGAACGCCTCATCCACGTCAATCTTGCTGGCCAGATGAGCCGCGGCACGCTGCAGGGTGGAGAGTTCTACCGCACGGGCCTTGCAGCCGAGCTCCTTATGGACCAGGTCTGCCAGATAGGCAGCCGTTCCGGTCATCTGGATGTGACCGAACGCATCCTTGGTTTCCGAACCGGAGGTAAACTCACAGATGTACTTGCCCTCTGCCGTGCGGATTCCCTCAGAGACAACGGCAACGACGGTGTCCTTGACGGAAAGGATATCACGGAGCTTGTCGAGGAAGGTTTCCGGGTTAAAGGCAACCTCGGGCAGATAGATGAGGTCCGGGCCGTCACAGTCCTCACCCTTGCAAAGGGCGGAGGCACCGGTCAGCCAGCCGGCATTGCGTCCCATGATCTCAAGAATGGTGACATTCTTCTTCTTGTAGGAGAAGCCGTTGGCATCGTAAATGACCTCTTTGGTGGAGGTGGCAATGTATTTGGCTGCGCTGCCAAAGCCAGGCGTATGGTCGGTAATGGCCAGATCGTTGTCAATGGTCTTCGGGCAGCCCACAAATTTCTGACGGGCACCGGTCAGAAGAGAATAGTCAAACAGCTTGCGGATCGTATCCATGGAATCGTTGCCGCCAATGTACACGAATACTTCGATATCCAGCTTGTCCAGCAGTTCGAAAATCCGCTCATACACCGCACGGTCTTCGTGGATTTCAGGCAGCTTGTAGCGGCAGGTTCCAAGAAATGCGGAAGGCGTGCGCTTGAGCAGCTCCAGATCCATTTCGTTCTTAATATAATCAGACAGACAAATGTACTGCTCATCCAGGAAGCCCTGGATGCCGTAACGCATGCCGTACACCTGATTGTATCCGCGCTCCATAGCAGTCTTGAATACACCTGCCAGGCTTGAGTTGATGACTGCGGTAGGTCCGCCGGACTGTCCGACAAGAATATTTCCCTTCATGTGTCTTAAATTCCTCTCTATTAATTTGGTCCTATGTTCAGATTAGACAAGCACCCGAACATCCCGGCTATTATAACGTGAAACCCTGCCTTTGTATACAGCTTTTTTCCTGTTTTTTTAAAAAACTCGGGCAATTTCCGCTTTTTGAGGTCAGAATGTTCGTCTTTGCCGGTCATTAGCCCTGTTATTGGATAATGCTCAGGGCGTTGAAGGAGGTCAGATACTGACGAACCGTATCCTCAGAGACCGGCCGCCCGTCCATGGTATACACCGTCACGGCGTCCTGCCAGGTAATGGTCAGGGTCTGCACGGGAATCATGGCATATCCGTTCTTCAGGTAATAGGTATAGATGGATTCGGAGGCAGAATTTGAGCCGCCGGCCAGGATGCCGATGCCGTAGGACGGGAAATAGACCTCTCCGCCGCCACCAATGCCGTTGGTATTCCTGTCACTTCCCGCGACCGTGGTGGACGTGCCGGGGGTATACGCCAGATTCAGCGGAATCACATATCCGTTCTTATACGTATACAGATACACCGAAGGGCGGGCGCCGTCATCTGCCCAGACGAACAGTTCCGGAACGCCGTCCCCGTCAATATCCCGGATCAGGGTCCGGTCCGCGGCAGGTCCGCCAACCCAGGCACTGCGGATATAGGCGTTGTAAATGGAATTATAATCCACATTGTTTCCATACGACGGAACGGCGGTCGGGGCCGGCGTAGCCGTCGGCGCGGGGGTCGCATAGTAGTAATACGGAATCGGCGTCGTGTAGTTGTTGTAATAGGGCACCGGCGTAGCGGTGGGCGCATAGTAGTTGTTCGGATAGGTTGGCTGACCATATCCCGTGATATTCACCAGGTCTGACCGGATATAGCCGCGCAGGTCATTGCCGTAACTGACATAATACCACAGCGTTCCCTCACGGTCACGGGTGTCGCTGAGAATGGCCACGACGGTTCCCCGTCTCAGGCGTCCGCTGACCGTTCCGCCGGCGCTCTGACGCACGTTGGTGCTGTCGTGGAGCAGTTCACCCATCACGGCGCCGTTCGGAATATACGTGGGCATTCCCGGATTTGCCCCGATACCGCCATGGCTCGGAAGGCCTTCATCCGCATAGGGCGTGGTGCTGGTGCCGGTGTAGGAAATCATGTCCTGACGGACAAAGCCGGTGCGGCCGTTGTCCGTCAGAATGCGGTAAAACCACATGCCGTCCGTAGACATGTAACCGCCCAGGATCACCACATCGGCGCCTCTGTTCAGCGTGAACAGGGAGCGCTTGTTGGAGCCCGGCAGTTCGCGGACATTGACGCCGGAGGAATCCACCGTGCCCTCCGGATAGGTGCCGTCGAAATTGTTCGCCCGGTAATCGTTGGAATTGCACCCGCACTCCACATAGTCGGCATCCACCCAGCCCTCAAGGCCTACCCAGGAATCCGGGCTGGTGGGTGCGGAATAGGTGCAGCGGATGTGTGCCCAGTTTCCGCTGAGCTCAATCAGTTCAATGGTATCTGCCTGTTCCACATGTCCCAGCACATTGGCGCCGCCGGGCGAGGTCCTGACTTTCAGGTAGTTGGCCGAAATCCGGCAGTCGATGAGTCCGGTGTGCTTTTCCAGATGCGTGACGTGATACCTGGAATCGCCGTTCAGATAGCGGGCCTTCTCAGCGGAAACCGTTCCTGCCAGGCAAAGAAGGACTAACAGAATCAATCCAATTCGCTTCATGAGATATTCCTCCTCTTAAATCTTTATTCAGCACATAAAAACCGGGAGATCAGCCCTGGGCTGTTTCTGCCCTCTTCATGGCTTCTTTCCTCTTCTGATACTCCTCGAACCATCTCAGGTCCGGACGGACAGGCCGGCAGATGGGACAGTCCAGTTTCGGGCAGGTCCGGTCTGCCACATTGACCTGAATGAACGCCATCTTGCAGTTAAGCGTATGAATTTCCTCACCGTCTGCATCCACACAGAAACTGTACATCTTTCCCCAGCGGGGTTCAGAGAAATTGGTGGCCACCTCACCCGTGCCGGGCATCCCATGAGGCCGCCTGCATTCCCGTTCATAGGCCTCCCGCTCCCACGGAAGCCCGTCGCGGCCGATGACGGTTCCCTCCGGAATAACGGCCTCCGGTGACAGATCCGCCGACTGTGCATTGGCAGCGGCCGGCGTTTCGGCGCCGGGAGTCACGGTCCTGGCAGACTTTTCCGTGTTCGGCGACGTGGTCTCCATGGACGGATCCCTGACCGGGTTGACGGTCTCTGCGGCCGGCTCGGCAGCCGGTTCGGGATTCGGCGGCGTTGACACCGCATCCGCCCTGTTCACGGGAACAAACGCCTTTTTGTTCTTCTGTCTGGCACGGTTTGCGGCAAACGCACCGCCCAGCAAGGCAGCGCCGCCGGCGGCTGCCGCAAGCGGCAGTGCTGCGGATGAACTGCTCTTTTGTCTGGGTGTTTTCTTCCAGTCCTCATTTTCCGGTGTCTGATCATCAATTGCCGCCAGATCATCCCGGGCATGCTTTTGCTGTTCCCATTCAAGGAGTGTTGCCGGACGCTCCGGCACTGCCAGTTCCCAGACCTCCTCGGTATACGGGCAGATGCCGCCCGGATGCTGATGGGCCGGATAGCCGTGATGATAGTGATATAATCCCGTGGCATGCTCATAATGCCCGCCGTTGGCATCCGTTCCCCCGGGACTGGCCAGAACCAGAGCCGGGTGCAGCGAAAGTGCCAAAGCGGCGGCTGCGCACAGTCCTGCGGTGATTCTGTTCATCTGCGTTCACCCTTTCCGATGATTTCTCAGCGCCTTTGTATACTTTATCTCAAACGCTCCCGCTTGACAAGAGGCAACGAAATCTTCCGGATAGAAAAGAAGCCTTCCGTGCGGAAGGCTCCGTCATTTACCAGATTTTTTCCTTCACGACGAATGCCCGATAGATGGCACGCACGGCATTCTCGAAATCCAGATTATCGACACCGACAATGATATTCAGCTCGCTGGATCCCTGATCGATCAGGCGGACGTTGACGCCGGCCTTGGCCAGCGCGTTGAACAGACAGGCCGAGATGCCCTTGGAGCGAACCATTCCGCGCCCCACCGTGGCAATCAGGGCGAGACCGGAATGAATCTCCACCGAATCCGGCTCGCAGAGCTCATGAATCCTGGCGACAATCTTTTCCTTCTTGCCGGCCAGACTGTCCTCATGCACCACCACGCACATCGTGTCGATGCCGCTGGGCATGTGTTCAAAGGAAATCCCCTGCTCTTCCAGGGCCTGAAGAACCCGGCGGCCAAATCCCAGCTCGGAGTTCATCATGGTCTTTTCCACGTTGATGATGGCAAAATCCTTGTGGCCGGCGATGCCGGTGATGGGATACTTGCTCTCATCATCCTCTGCCTCATAGCAGATCATCGTCCCCGGTTCATCCGGATTGTTGGTATTGCGGATATTGGTGGGAATGCCGGCAATGCGCACCGGGAACAGGGCATCCTCATGCAGCACGCTGGCGCCCATATAGGACAGTTCCCGCAGTTCCCGGTAGGTAATGCTCCGGATCACCTCGGGATTGCGGACGATTCGGGGATCGGCCATCATGCAGCCGGACACATCCGTCCAGTTTTCATAGACATCCGCATTGACTGCCCGGGCAACCAGGGCGCCGGTGATGTCGCTGCCGCCCCGGGAAAAGGTCCGGATGGCCCCCGTCATATCGCTTCCGTAAAAACCGGGAACCACAGCGTGACTGAGGCCCTTCAGGCGCTCCGACAAGGCTTTCTGCGTCTTCTCTGCATCCAGCCGTCCGTCTTCCCGGAACAGGATAACCTCAGCCGCGTCCACAAAGGTCCAGCCCAGGTAAGCCGCCAGCAGCATGCCGTTCAGGTACTCGCCCCGGCTGGCCGCGTAGTCCTCCCCTGCGCCCAGCTGAATGTTCTTGCGGATCGTCTCAAACGACTCATCGAAGGGAAAATTCACTTCGAGTTCCGCGGCGATTTCCTCATAGCGATCCTTAATCTGCTGAAGCTGTTCATCAAGATTTTCCCCGGAGGAGGCCAGCCTGGCACATTTATACAGCATGTCTGTGATCTTCACATCCGTAAAGCTCCGCTTTCCGGGTGCGCTGGGCACAACCAGACAGCGTGCCGGATCTGAAAGCAGTATCTCCCGCACCTTCCTGAACTGATGCGCATCCGCCAGTGAACTTCCGCCAAATTTAGCAACCTTGACTCCCATGATGGATCCCCGTCTTTCCTGATCATAAAACATTTGCCTGTCCCTGTGACAGCTGCATCATTTTAATGAAACTCATCTGTAAAGTCAAGCGATTTTTGAAAGATGCACCGGACGGTGCCTGAAGAGTCGGTCCCGGTCAGGCATTGCCCTCATGGAAACCGCAGATCTGCCCCTCCACCGACACGCTGTAGGCCGCGGCCTTGGCGCGGGCAAACCGTTCAGAGACCTCCGGCTCCGTCTGTGCATTGAGGAATACGCCGTAGCGCAGATTAACCAGACGGTTGGACTCTTTTTCCAGAATCACATTTTCGGCAAAGTTTTCGATCAGCTTCCCGCAGTCGCTGCGGTGCGGCCAGTAGACCATAAAGGTCCCCTCACCGCCATAGCAGCCGATTCCCCCGGTCTTCCTGGCCAGACGCCGGATGCTGATGCCGATGCTGCGGATCAGGATGCCGGCGGATTTGGGCCCCAGCTGCCGGTCAAGTTCATCAAACCCTTCCAGATCACAGACAAAGGCATCACAGGCCAGATTCCGGTAGATGCGGTCATACCGTCCCACGTACCGCAGGAAATATTCCGGATTATACAGGCCGGTCAGCCGGTTGCGCTGGAGCTGCTGGAGCAGCTCACGGTCCTCGGAGAGCTCAATGCACTTGTCAATGCGCGCCTTGATGATTTCAATCTCCGGATACGGCTTGGGAATGAAGTCCATGGCGCCGATGCTCAGGCTGTCCAGTTCCGCCCCGTGATCGACGGTCAGGACGATCACCGGAATATTGACCAGGTCCACATCCACCTGCATTTCCATCATAACCTCACGTCCGGACATGTTGGGCATGTACAGGTCAAGGAGCACGAGGGCAATTTCATCTTTCCGGCTGCGAAGGATCTGAATGGCTTCCTTTCCGTCCGTGGCATACTGAATGTCGTAATCACTCCTCAGCAGATCCCCCAGAATTTCCCGGTTGCTCTCCATGTCCTCGGCAATGAGGATGGAGCGGCGACGATTGAACGTGGATTTGTGTTCAAAATCCAGGATTTCCTCTTCGTTTTCCGAGTGCTCCGTATGCGCATGTCCGATATCCTTGAGCAGCGTCTTTTCTTTATACATGGCCGCATCTGCCCGCTTGAAGACGGCCCGGATGCTTTGATCCTGTCCGGGATTGAAGGAGGCGCTTCCAAACGCGATGACGATCTTTTCCTCCTCCAGATTCCCCAGAATCGTTTTTTCAAATCGCTCCAGAATCTCCTCCCTGTTCTGGAAATCCTCACCCTCAAGGATGGTCACAAACTCATCCCCGCCGATCCGGAAGACCGGACTGTGCTTGAAATGCGTACAGATCAGCCGGCAGGCCGTCCTGATGTACTCATCCCCGGCCTTATGTCCCTGTTTGTCATTGATCTGCTTGAGATCATTCAGGTCGAAAACCACCACGCCGAACTTTGAAACCTTTTTCTCATCAATCCGCCGGTCCATCCGCTCCTCTGCCTCGTTAAAGGCATGCTTGCTCTTGACGCCGGTGAGCGGATCGGTATAGACCATATTCATGGCCGCATGAAGCTGCTCTTTCTGCTGCAGTTCCCGTCTCAGGGCCTCCTCCATCATCCTCTGGCGTTCGTTGCTGATTTTTTCCGCTTTCAGCTTCTGCACCAGCAGGAAGACCACGATGAAGAAGACAACCGAGAGGAGGACAATGACCGCCAGCCAGTTATCCTTGAGAAAACGGGACAGGGTCACGCGTCTGTCGGACTGGACATATGAGGCCAGGGCAGCGTCCATTTCATCCGCATTGCTCATGACCGCCGCCTTGTTGAGGATGAAGTAACACTCCCGTTCATTCCGGTTAACGGCAAAGGAAAGCGGGATGGATTCCCCGATGGGAACATTAAAGAGCTTATAGCGGTTGAACAGTTCCTCGAAGATGGAGAGCCGGTAATTGCTGAGGATGGCGCAGTCTGCTTTCCCTGACTTGACGGCCGAGAGAATCTCTTCCCGTGAGTTGTATTTCAGTACCGATGATTCCGGGAACCGGTCCATGATAAACGTGTCAAGGTTCAGATCCCCTTTCCCTGCTGCGATGACCAGGTGGTTGTCTTTGGAAATCCGCTGCAGGTCCGAAACAGGCATGACCGCGTTCATTTCGGTATTCATGACCGGATTGGTCAGGCGAAGCCCCATCTGATCGGCGTCATAGGAACTCAGGTAAACCGGAAAAACGCAGTCAATCTCGCCGGCCTTCAGTGCTTCAATGGCTTTTTCCGTCGATTCGAAAGGAAACGTCTCAAAGTGAATGTTGGTGCTTTCCAGCCGGTTTTCCGCAAAGGCCAGGTAATCCTTGAGTGCCCCGGTCAGTTCCCCTGTTTCCCAGTTGGTCTGACAGAACGGCAGATAATCCTCCCGGTAACCTACTCGGATGCTGCCGTGATCCCGGACCCAGTCCTCCTGTTCAGGCGTCAGATAGGTGTGCGTGCGCACGCTGTACAGCCGCTCTGCGTTGAGTTTATCGAGGAATAACGGGTCCTCATCCTGAATGCCGGAAAGGGCGACGTTCAGTTCTGCCAGGAGATCCGGCCGGTTCCGGTTCACCGCGTAGTAAAAATCCGAGGAGCCAATCCGGCACAGCGGAATGACTTTCTGTTCGGAACTGAACGTATAGATGGAAGCAAAGCCATCCAGTTCCCCGCGGATCACCTTCTCGAGGGCCTCATTCTCCTCGTCCAGCATGGGAACAATGTCAATGGAAACCCGGTTCCGGTTCATCCATTCCCGGAGGAACCCTTCCTGCACGCTTCCTTTGTTGACGCCGATCCGCTTTCCGTTCAGGGATGCAGGATTTTCAGCCGTAACGGCCCGGTTCTCCGCATCGATATAAATGTAGTAGGATTCAGAGCCCATGGGCAGATCCGGAAAAAGCATCTGATCAACCCGTTCCGGGCTGTAGGATACATCGCTGAGCAGATCAATTTCCCCGTCTTTCAGCATCTGAAACAGTGCCGGCCAGCTCCCCTCCACATACTCAAAATTCCAGCCGGTATACGCGGAAATCTTCTGCTGGTATTCATAGTCAATTCCGCAGCGTCTGCCAAAACGATCAAAGTAACAGAAGGAGGAGTCATACCAGCCGACCCGGACGGTCTTTTTGTCCGTGTCAGAGGCCTGGCCGGCAATCGGGAGAAGAATGATGCCAACAATGACAAATAAGAGAAGGAAACGTGTGATTCCTCTCTGATTCATGATTTCCTGCATATTTCATCTACCTCCGAAGGTTCTGCGTCTTCTTTCCAGTTTCTGCACTTACCGAATCAGGGTTTTTCCTGTTTTAACCGGCCGACTCAGAGAGCCATTGTCGCGCCTGTCCGAAAAATAACCGCCGGTTCATTCCCCGGGCAGGCATGAATCGGCAGCAGGTAACTACACATACAATTTTTGAATATCTTACCATTTCCCGAAGATTTTTTCCACACAATCTGACACATTTGACTGTTCCAAAATGGTACAAAAATGCACCCGATTATTTGGAACAGTCATCCGCTTTTTGCGGCAGCCGTTTGCCTCTGGCTGTTTTCACGGGACCTGCATTTTCGGGAAGATTGTCAAGCCCTCCCGACTATGCTAAAATACGGTCCGAAAAGCACCGGACCGCCTCTTTATCCGGTGAAAAATGAATCGCCGTCAGTCAATTGCCAATAAACAAGCGGAGGAACTTTACATGAAATTTGTCTCCTGGAACGTCAATGGTCTGCGTGCCTGTCTGGGCAAGGGCTTTATGGATTACTTTACCGCCAGCGATGCGGATTTTTTCTGTCTTCAGGAAACCAAGATGCAGCCGGGTCAGGCAGAGATCAGGGATGACCGGTATCATCAGTACTGGTATTCCGCGGAGAAGAAAGGCTATTCCGGAACCGCCATTCTGACCCGGCATGAGCCGCTTTCCGTCGCCTATGGAATGGGCAAAGACGAGCACGATCATGAAGGGCGCCTGATTACCCTTGAGTATCCGGACTATTACCTGTGTACGGTCTATACGCCCAACAGTCAGAGAGAACTGACCCGGCTCACTTACCGCCTCCAGTGGGAAGCGGATTTCCTTCAGTACTGTCAGGGGCTGGATCAAAAAAAGCCAATCATCGTCTGCGGCGACATGAATGTCGCGCACAGAGAGATTGACCTTAAAAACCCAAAAACCAACACCGGCAATGCCGGCTTCACCCCGCAGGAACGCGAGGCCATGACCCGTCTGCTTGACAGCGGCTTTACCGATACGTTCCGTTATCTGCACCCGGATGAAACCGGCCGTTACAGTTGGTGGTCCTATATGTTTAAAGCACGCGAAAAGAACGCCGGGTGGCGCATCGATTATTTCCTTGTTTCCAACCGTCTGGCCGGCCGCATTCAGTCAGCAGAGATTGAGGATTCGATTCTTGGCAGTGACCACTGCCCCGTCACCCTCACCCTGGCCGACTGAACCCGTCCGTTCAGGTTGTCTCCCGCGGGCCTCTGTTTTCCCCTTCAAAGACCAGTCCCACCGCATCCGGTCCCGTATTGGAAAGGACGGCGGCACCGAGAATTCCCATGCCTGCAGGCGGATAACCCATGATCGCCTCGCAGGTTTTTTTGTATTCATCGAAATATTTGTCCTCGGAGACCATGATGTAATATGGCTTTCCCGGGACAATCCGGCTCTGCATCAGCTTGACAATCCCCACCATGGCCGCATGCTCGCCGCGAACTTTTTTGAGGACACGGCTGACACCGTCATTCAGGGAAAAAATCGGATGAATGCCCAACAGATCGCCGGTAATGGCCGCCGCCGCACTGACTCTGCCGGATTTGCGAATCCATTTGAGGGTATAGGCCACCAGCAGAATTTCCATTCTTCCATAGCGGTCCTCAAGGTATGCGATCGCCTCATCCATGGTGGCGCCGCCATCAAGCAGAGCGGCCGCCTCAACAATCGGCTGGCCCTGGGCGGCCGAATACATCCGGCTGTCCACAATACGAATGGTCATCCCCGATTCCGGATGCTGTCGGCGGAATGTCTCGGCCGCCCGGTGGGCGGCGGCATTGGTGCCCGATCCGGTGGCGTTAATGGACACATAAATAACGCCTTCTTTTCCCGCCTCGGCATATGCCTCAAAACGATCCAGAAATTCATACTCCGTAATCTGGGAGGTTTTGGGCAGATCTTTTGCATTGCGGAGCATGGCGCAGAACTGCTGCGGAGTAAAGTCCTGGCGTTCCACATAGCCCTCTCCGTCCAGCGCGATCTTGAAACAGATCAGATCAATGCCGTTTTCCCGCAGAACCTCGTCTGACAGATCGCAGGTTGTATCTGTCAGCAATGCAATGTTTCTCTCTTTACTCATACCTTCCTGTCACCTGTTCTGTTTTTCATTTCTCTGAATCAAACCCGCTGCCTATGCCGGGATGGGTTCTGTCCCAGCGCTGAAAAACGATGGATCCTCCGGTCCATGGCTCAAATTTCGTGAGCACTCAACAAAAAGTACCTGCCGCCTTCGCGGCAGGTACTCATTTTTTCAAAGATGTCCGAAAATTAAGCTTTTCCATTGCAGCCCATTACGTTCACAATCTTATGACGCACCATATCGCGAAGAGCAATACGTGCCGGTTTCAGATACTGTCTCGGGTCGAACTGATCCGGATGCTCGGCGAACTGTTTCCGGATGATGCCGGTCATGGCCAGACGCAGGTCGGAGTCAACGTTGATCTTGCAAACCGCCATGGAAGCGGCCTTGCGCAGCAGATCCTCCGGCACGCCCTGTGCACCCGGCATATTTCCGCCGTACTTGTTGATCATGGCCACATACTCCGGCATAACGGAGCTGGCGCCATGGAGAACGATCGGGAATCCGGGGAGACGGTTGCCGACTTCCTCAAGAATATCAAAGCGGAGCTTCGGGGTTCCCTTGAACTTGTACGCACCGTGGCTGGTTCCGATGGCGATGGCCAGAGAATCAACGCCGGTGGACTTGACAAACTCTTCGACCTGGTTGGGATCGGTATACATGGCATCGCCCTCGGCGACCTTGACATCATCCTCAACACCGGAAAGGGTTCCGAGCTCGCCCTCAACGACCACGCCGTGGTCATGCGCATACTCGACGACCTGACGGGTTACCTTGATGTTCTCCTCGAAAGGCAGGGAGGAACCATCGATCATGACAGAGGTGAAGCCGCCGTCGATGCAAGCCTTGCAGGTCTCAAAATCCGGGCCGTGATCCAGATGGAGAACGATCGGGAGATCCACACCGTTGTCCTCGGCATCCTGGAGAGCTGCCTCAACCAGCTTGACCAGATAGATATGCTTTGCATAAGCACGTGCGCCCTTGGAAACCTGCAGGATAACAGGGGCCTTCTCCATTGTGGCGGCCTCGGTAATGCCCTGGATGATCTCCATGTTGTTTACGTTGAATGCACCGATGGCGTAGTGGCCTTCATAAGCCTTCTTAAACATTTCTGTTGATGTAACAAGAGCCATGGGAAATCCACTCCTTTTAAGCTGAAGTCTTTGCTAATCACTGTTTAGCGCCATCAGTATATCAATTTTTCCTCTTTTTGACCAGTCTTTTTCAATATTTTCCCTTAAAATTGTCTGCAGCCGCGTATTTCGGGCACTTCTGTGCTATAATCCCACCCAAGTCAGATCGGAATTGGAGGAACACTATGCAGTTTATGGCCACGGCCGCATTCGGTCTTGAAGGACTGGTTGCCGGCGAACTGAAACGAATGGGACTCCTCGCCTCCGCCGTCAACGGAGGCGCCATGTTTGAGGGCAGTTTTGAGGATGCCATGCGCGCCAACCTGTATCTTCGCACCGCAGACCGGGTTCTGCTGGTGGTGGGCACCTTTGAGGCACGCACTTTCGAGGAGCTCTTTGAGGGAGTTGCCGCCCTGCCCTGGGAGCAGTACCTGACCAGGGACTGCCGTTTTCCTGTCAGCGGCAACTGTGCCCGCAGCCAGCTGATGAGCGTGTCAGACTGTCAGGCGATTACCAAAAAGGCCATCGTCCGGCGCCTGCAGGAAAAATACCATGTCACCTGGTTTGAGGAATCCGGCGTCACCATTCCCATCAGCGTGACGCTGCATGCCAATCAGGCGCGGCTGACCATCGACACCTCCGGTCAGGCTCTGAACCGGCGCGGCTACCGCACCTGGAACGGCGAGGCGCCCCTTCGGGAAACACTGGCCGCGGCCCTGGTCGACCTTTCGCCCTGGCGCGGCAATCTCCCGCTGGCCGATCCTTTCTGCGGCACCGGCACGCTCCTGATTGAGGCCGCGTTCAAAATGAGCCATCGTGCCCCCGGACTCACCCGCACCTTTGCCATGGAGCAGTTCCCCTATCTCGTCCCCGGCTTCCCGCGTCTCCGTGAGGCCGCCCAGGCGGAATTTGATCCCTCCCTGATCGAGGGAATCTCCGGATCCGATATCGATCCGGAGGCGATCGCCCTGGCCAAACGCCATATCGTCCAGGCAGGTCTTGGCGGGCGCATCCAGGTCCGGGTGGCCGACATGCGCGACTTTCATCCGCAGGAAAGGTACGGCGTCTGTCTGTCCAATCCCCCTTATGGGGAACGGCTCTCGGACCGGAAAGCATGCGAAACCCTTTACCGTGAACTGGGCCGCCTCATGGCCGCAAACCCGGGCTGGTCGCTGAGTGCCATTTCCTCCCATCCGCAGTTTGAACGCTGCCTTGGGCGCCGGGCAGATAAGAAGCGCCGGTTCTATAACGGCCGTCTTGAATGTGAATTCATGACCTTCTTTGCCAAAGAGCGTCCCCCGCGCCGGGACACGCCGGAAAAGGCCTCTGCCCCGGACTGAATCCGGCTTTTGACCAGATGAAAAAGGATCCGCATCAACTGAATGCGGATCCTCTTTGTGTTGCCGTGTTTTATGGACCTGCCGGGACCGGCGATTCCGGGTTCCCCTGCCGCCTGACCGGATGTTCCTGCTCATAGCGGCCGGTCACGGAGTCACTGCCCGTGTCAACGGCCTCAAGTGCCCCTGCCAGAAGTGCAGCGGCTTTCCTGAGCTTTTCCGCTTCCGGTTCATGAAAGGACACGAGCATTTTCCGGGCCAGGAAATGAAGCTGTACATTCACCTGTTCCGCCTTTGCCAGTGCATTAAGAAAATCCCTTTCCGATTCGCCGAGATAGACAAGCGAGGCACTTTTCCCGACGATCGGCTGATGCCAGGACCAGACCTGATCCCCGATGAGAACCTCGAACCGGGTTACACCCGCCAGCGGCTGATTCCGGATATCAGACAGGCCCGCAAAGGCACAGATCAGCACCTCGCCGTTGGCTGCACGGGTGGCACCTTCCAGACCGAAGAAGGCTTTGCCGTCCGTAAAGGGATATACGGCCATTTGCTGATACACCCAGTTTTCCCCGTCCTGCTGCTCGAATCCCTCCGCCTGCTCAAGTGCCTCAAGCCAGGGCGGCACAGTTTCCGAAAGGCACGCGGCAGGCAGAATCAGGAACAGGAAAATTAGCGGAAGAAAACGAAACATGCCCGTTTTCCCGACGGCATTATTTGGTGCGGCCATACGCTTTTGCCGCCTCAAAGTGTCCGGCACTCAGATGACAGTAGCCGTTCGGATTCTTGATCAGGTAATCCTGATGGTATTCCTCCGCCGGATAGAAACAGGCCAGTTTCATGACCTCAATGGCGGTTTTTCGTCCCAGGCGTTCCTCCAGCCGGTTCATGCTCTTCTCAGCCGTTTCCCGCTGTTCATCCGTGAGGTAGTAGATTCCGGTTCTGTACTGGATGCCCTCATCATGTCCCTGCCGGTTGACGGAAAACGGATCGATAATGGTATAGTACTGCTCCAGCAGCTCGGCGAGCGTGATTTCATCCGGATCGAAGGTGATCATCACCGTTTCCGCATGCCCGAGGCCATGCTTGACTTCCTCATAGGAAGGCGCATGATCCGTTGGTCCGTTTGCATACCCGACGGTGGTTTCCCTGACGCCGCGCAGCAGCTGAAAATACCGTTCCGTTCCCCAGAAACAGCCGCCGGCCAGTGCAATTTTCTCAAGACTCATCCTGGTTTTTCCTTTCTGTCTGTGTAATTCCTGTTCTGCCAAATGCAGAACAGTCTTGAAATCACCTAAAGAGTACAACAGGCGAACCGGAAAATCAAGTCTGTTGTGCAGGCGGTCATTCCAGCCTGCGTCTCACTTCTGAGGCAGCGGCCAGGACCGCTAAAGATTTGCTCAGAAATGAATGCCACACAATTTGTTCTTGCCATTCCTGCTGAATTCGACTAAGATATAGAGCCGGACAGTTTGTCTTAAACTGTATACCATTTCTGTTTTCAGGGAGGGTTTATTCTTGAATTTAAAACTGATTGCTCTGATTATGTTTATCTGTATGTATGCGGTGATGATCATCAAGCCGAAATTCCGTGTGCATGCGGCGGCTGTGACGGCTGTATTGTTCATCGCAATCGGTATTCTGCCCTTTGCCGCCATTCCGGCCGCCATTAACTGGAACGTCCTCATGATGCTCCTCGGCACGATGATTATCGTGGATTACTTCATTGCCTCAAAAATGCCCAACCTCATCGCGGAGTTTCTTCTTGACCACTCAAAAAACGTGATGTGGGTTACGATTTATATGTCGCTTTTCGCCGGCCTTGTTTCCGCTTTTATCGACAATGTGGCAACGGTCCTGATGATCGCACCGGTCGGCCTGGCGATCTGTACCTCTCTTGGCATCTCCCCCGTCCCCATGATTCTGTGTATTGCGGTCTCCTCCAATCTGCAGGGAGCAGCCACGCTGGTCGGTGATACGACTTCCATCATGCTGGGCGCCTATGCCGGAATGGACTTTACTTCCTTCTTCTTTATGAACGGAAAGCCGGGCATCTTTTTTGCCGTCGAGCTCGGTGCACTGGCCACCATTCCCATCATCATGTTCCTGTTCCGGAATGAACAGGCACCCATTCAGGGAACGATCCGCGAGCGGACAAAGGTCACCAACTACATCCCCACGGTCATGCTGGTCATGGTGGTTGTCCTGCTGATTCTGGCCTCGTTCATTCCGGAAAAACCGGATATCACCAACGGTCTGATCTGTATCTGCATCGCCGTGCTGACCATTGTCATTACCGTTGTCCAGTCCCGTTCGACAAAGGAAGCCCAGCATGCCGTTGAGTCCGTTGACGTGGAGACGCTGATTCTCCTGTTCTCCCTGTTCCTGGTGATCGCCGGCGTCACGGCCGTCGGAATTATCGATGATTTTGCCGGCTTTATCGTCTCGGCAGGCGGAAACAATCTGTTCCTGCTGTACACCATTGTGGTCTGGGGCTCTGTTCTCATCTCTGCTTTTGTTGACAACATTCCCTATGTGGCCACCATGCTGCCGGTTCTGCAAACCGTCACCACGATCCTGGGCATTGAGCCCTATGTCCTCTACTTCGGCCTTCTGACCGGTGCCACCCTGGGCGGAAACCTGACGCCCATTGGCGCCAGTGCCAATATCGCGGCGGTGGGCATTCTGAAAAAGCATGGGCATGAGACCTCGTTTAAAGATTTCATGCGAATCGGCGTCCCCTTTACCCTGACAGCCGTATTTGTCGGTTACCTCTTCATCTGGTTCGTCTGGGGAAAATAAACCGTTAAAACACGGTGAGCAATGCTCACCGTGTTTTTGTTTGCACGTACTCCCACATGTCCGCAGAAAAGGAATTGCATCGCCGGATGATTGCATCTATAATAGGCCCGCATCTTTTCAGGGGAGGAACCTATGAAATCCGATTTGAAGCTTCTCTTTCATTACCTGCGCCGATACTGGTTTTCATATCTTCTGGGCATCGTTTCCCTCATCACCGTTGATTTCGTGAACACGCTGATTCCCCGGATCACGGGAAATGTGACGGATGGACTGACAAACGGAATGCTTGACGCGCAGGGGGTTTTTGGCCTTGCCATGCGCATCCTTCTTTACGGCGCGCTGATCATGCTGGGACGTTTTGGCTGGCGCTATTTTCTGTTCGGCAGTTCCAGGTCCATTGAACGGGAAATCCGGGATGACCTGTTTACCCACATTGAAACCCTTTCCCCTGCCTGGTACCACCAGCATAAAACCGGCGATATCATGGCCCACTTTACCAACGACCTGCTTTCGGTGCGAAAGCTGCTGGGAATGACGGTGATCAGCACGGTAGATGCCACCCTGATGCTCGTTCTCGTCCTCCGGGGCATGATCGTCTATGTCAGTCCGAAACTGACCTTGATCGCCGTCATTCCGCTGATTCTGATCATTTTCGGTGATCTGCTGTTTGGCAGAATCATGCACCGGCGCTTTCTGGCACGTCAGGAGGCCTTTTCCGAGCTAACGGATTCCGTGCAGGAATCCATCTCCGGAATCCGGGTCATCAAGGCCTTTGTGCAGGAACGGAAGCAGCTGATGGAATTTGCCCGGGTGAATACCCGGTCAAAGGAAAAGAATCTGGCGGTGGTCCGCCTGATGGCCCTGGTGTTTCCCCTTCTGGAATTTGTCATCGGCATCGCCACGCTCCTGACCCTGCTCTGGGGCGGGCGCATGGCGATTTACGGGGAAATAACGGTCGGCCAGTTTATTACCTTCAACAGCTATATCACCCTGCTGGTCTGGCCGATGATCGCTGCCGGCGAGAGCATTTCCTCCTTTGCCCAGGGCATGGCCAGTGTTCACCGGATTTCCATCATTCTGAGACAGCAGCCGGAAATCAGGGACAGCGCAAGGACCGATCCTTCCATCACGGCGCTGAGGGGGGACATTGACCTGTCCCATCTGACTTTCACGTATCCGGGTGCAGCTGCCCGGGCACTTGAGGACATTTCCGTTCATGTCCGTGCCGGAGAGACACTGGCCATCATCGGACGAACCGGTTCCGGGAAAACCACCCTTCTGAATCTTCTGACCCGTCTGTATGACCCCCGTGATCCGCAGAGTCTGCGCATTGACGGACATCCGCTTGAGACCATTCCCATGGCCGTGCTTCGCTCCTCGATTGCCGTCGTCCCTCAGGACAGTTTCCTTTTCTCGGATACCGTTGAGCGTAATATCGCCTTTGCCGCACCGGCCGACGATGCCAGGGTCCGGGCGGCGGCAGAGGCCGCCTGTGTGCATGACAACATCCTGCAGTTTCCGCAGCAGTATCAGACCTCTGTGGGCGAGCGCGGCGTGACAGTCTCCGGCGGGCAGAAACAGCGGATTGCCATTGCCCGTGCACTTTATGCAGATGCCGGCATTCTGCTGCTGGATGATTCCCTGTCTGCCGTCGATACCAATACGGAGGAAGAGATTCTGCAGCATCTTCGTGACCTTCGCCAGGGACGCACCACGCTGATTGCCGCCAGCCGCCTGTCGACGGTTCAGGATGCGGATCACATTCTGGTGCTTGACGACGGCCGCATGGCCGAGTACGGGACTCATGAGGAGCTGATGGCCCTCAAAGGCATTTACCATGACATCTACACCCGGCAGCAGCTCGAACATGAGCTGACCCAGGAGGGAGGCGACAAAGATGAATGAGGATAAGCGGACTTCCCGTTCTGTCCTGCCCCGCCTTCTTTCCTATATCGTCCTTTACCGGAAGAAGCTCTGGATTGCCCTCTTTCTCACGGTGGTGGTGACCGGTCTCGGATTAATGAAGCCGATGATTATCGGGAATGCCATTGATGTCTGCATCACCGGCGAAACAGCCGCCATGCGGTCACCGAATGAACGGTTTCAGCTGCTGCTTGCCGATGCCGGTGTTTACGTGCTGGTCATGGCGGCCCTGTTCCTGTGTGCCCGCAAGATGCATCTTCTCATGCAGGAAACCGGTCAGCAGATGATTTATGACCTGCGGAATCAGCTGTTTGAACATACGGAAAACCTCCCCATGTCCTTTTTTGACACCACACCGGTCGGCAAGATCGTCACCCGCATCACCAATGATGCCGAATCCATTAATGAAGTGTTTTCCCAGACCCTGATCAGCCTCGTTCAGAACCTGATGAAGGTGCTGGGGTTTGCCCTCATCATGCTCTGCCTCAATGTCCGGATGGCCCTCTGGTCGTTTCTGACCGTGCCAATTGCCGTCGCACTGACCGCGGCGTTTCGCCACCTGTCCCGCCGGGCGTTCCGGAATACCCGAAATAAACTGACGGCCCTCAATACCTTCCTTTCCGAGCACATCTCCGGGATGCAGATCATCCAGCTCTTTGCCCAGGAGAGGCGGAAAGACCGGGAATTCCGTGAAAAAAGCGATGAGCTGTTTAAGGCGACCTATCAGGAACTCCTGGTCAACGCCTTTTTCCGCCCGCTCATCTATATGGTCTCGGTGGCGGCCCTGGTCATCGTCGTCATTGTCGGCGGCCGAAATGTCCTGGACCAGACCATTACGCTCGGCACGTTCTTTATCTTTCTTCAGTACATCGTCAGCCTGTTCAACCCGATTGAAGAACTGGCGGAGCAGTTCTCCACGATCCAGTCTGCCATTGCCTCTGCCGAAAAGATCTTTACCCTCCTGGATGAGCCCGTGCAGCGGGATGATGCCGAAAAGCCGGCCGGGCCCGCCGGGGTCCGGGGCGAGATCGAATTTGACCACGTCTGGTTTGCCTATCAGGGCGAGGACTGGATTCTCAGGGATGTCTCTTTCCGGATCGAGCCCGGCCAGCATGTGGCGTTTGTGGGCGCCACCGGTGCCGGCAAATCCTCTATTCTGAACCTCATTGGCCGCTATTATGACATCCAGAAAGGCGTCATCCGGCTGGATGGAATCGATATCCGGGACATTCCCCTTGACCGGCTGCGCACGTTTATCGGGCAGGTTCAGCAGGATGTGTTCCTGTTCAGCGGGAGCATCCGCCGGAATATCCGCCTTTTGGATGACATTTCGGATGAACGGATCCGGCAGGCGGCACAGGATGTCAATGCCAGCCGATTCATTGACCGCCTTCCCGCCGCCTATGATGAGGCTGTCGGTGAACGCGGCTCCGCTCTCTCCGCCGGTCAGCGTCAGCTTCTGTCTTTCGCCAGGACCCTTGCCCATGATCCGGCCATCCTGATTCTGGATGAGGCTACCTCCAACATCGACACAGAAACCGAACAGTGGATCCAGGAAGCCCTCGTACATTTGATCACCGGACGTACCTCCATCATGGTCGCTCACCGGCTCAGCACCATTCAGCATGCGGACTGCATTATGGTCATGCACAACGGACGGATCCGGGAGCGCGGAACCCACCAGGAACTGCTTGCCAGGAACGGGATTTACAAAAAGCTCTATCTGATCCAGCTGGCCGGTGAAAAGTGAACCGCTGATTCCTGACCATCTGTGCAGCAAAACAAGGTCATCGACCCAGATCGATGACCTTGTTTTTGGCAGCTGATTCAATGCCCATGTGCCGCGGGAAACCGTTCCCGTTTGGGCCTGAAAGGGAAATCAGATTTTGAGGACCAGCGTGCCGTATCCGGGGATCTCGACTCTGCCGCTGATCTCCTCCCCGGTGCTGAGGTTGACCATTGTCCGGCGAAGCTGCACGGCGGCCGGTTTGTTCAGGTAATTGAGAACGAACAGATAGTGGTTCCAGCCATTCGTGCGGATGGCCAGCTCACAGCTTTCCGGTACCAGGATGGCCTCTTTGCAGGGCTCTGCGACACCAAGCTTCTCAAGGAACACACGTGCCGCCTGCTCGGAAAATGCCGTGCCGTAATAGTAAACGGTTCCATCACCCACCCGGTTGGAGACAAGCGCACCGCTTCCGGCGTAATAATCGGATGCATAGGTGCCCTCCAGCCTGCCGCTGCCGACCGCATCCACCAGATCCGTGAAAATGCTGGCCTCCAGTTCGGTCCCGTTCCAGTCAATTACGACCCTGCCGGCATCCGGCGCAATGAAGGAATATTCCGTCACATCCGCCTGGGTCAGGTCAGACAGAAGGCCGGGCAGATTATCCATGACACAGCGGCCGTTCATGTCCTTGTAGGCACTGCGGCAGCCAAGAACCAGGGTTCCGCCCTGCTCCACATAGCGGCGCAGCAGCTCGGCGCGCTCCGCGTTCATCAGGGCAGGATGCGGATAGAAGAGCACGGAATATCCGGCCATTTCCTCCGGCGTCGTGTGATCCAGATACACATAGTCAAGCGGCGTATGTGTCCTCTGGCAGGCGCTGAAAATCGCCGTTTCGCTGGCCCAGTCAATGCGCTCATGCCACTTGTCAACACGGGCATCGAACATGTTGTCATAATCCTTGACCAGACCGACTTTTGCCTCATACCGGGAGCCGGCCAGTTCCTGCATTTTTGCAAGCGCGGCATGAATCTGGCGCAGCTCGGCAATCCGGCGGTTCTCACGTCCGGAATAATCAAGAATGCCGTGCCAGTAGATTTCCGTCCCGATGGTGCTGGTGCGCCAGCGGAAGTAGCTGACATAGTCCGCGCCGTGTGCAATGGACTGCATGGTCCACAGCGTCATCTGGCCGGGCCGCGGCGTCGGTGCCTCCATCCGGGTATTCCAGCCATTGGCACCGGACTGCTGCTCCATGATGCCAAAGCGTTTTGAGATGGACCGCACCTCGGTCAGGTTCCGGCTCCAGCGGCGGTCCTTGAGATCCCGCGGATCATCCCGATAGGCATCCAGGCAGTAGGCAAAGTTCGGATACGAATCATACGTATAGAAATCCAGGCTCTCCGCCGTCATCTGATGATTGTCAAGATTGGCGAACATGCCGTTGGTGGTAATGAAATCACCGGGCTTGATGTACTGTTTCAGAATGTCACTCTGCATCTTGCAGAACTGCCTGGCGCTGGCCGAAATAAAGCGGATATAGTCAAGCACCTCATGGGGATTGGTGGAATTGCTGATCGTCTTCCTGGGCACATGGATCTCATCCCATGCCGTATAGGTCTGATTCCAGAAGACGGTCCCCCATGCCTCATTCAGCTTGTCCAGGGTCTCATACCGGTCTCTCAGATAAATCCGGAATGCCGCCGAATCCGCCTCGGAATAGAACCATTCCCGCTCGCAGTTGAGCTCGTTGTCAATCTGCCAGCCGATAATGCATTCCCGTTTGGCATAATGTTCCGCCAGTACCCGGACAATCCGGGCGCTCAGCGTCTGATAGACCAGTGAATTGTAGTTATAATGCCGTCTGGCGCCATGCCGGTACGGAATCCCCTCAATGTTCGCATTGAGCACCTCCGGGTATTTCTCCGTCAGCCATGCCGGCGGCGTGGCCGTGGGTGTGCCGAAAATGACTTTCATTCCATGCCAGTCACACAGATCCAGGAACCGGTCAAAAAAGTCAAAGGTAAAGTGTCCTTCCACCGGCTCCGTCTTGCTCCAGGCAAATTCCGCAATCCGGATCACCTCAATGCCATTTTCCAGCATCCGCCTGAGGTCATTTTCCCACATATCCTCCGGCCAGTGCTCGGGATAGTAACAGGTTCCAAGAACCAGTTTTTCGCCGTCCAGAAGTTTTGACATGTTGTCCTCCTAGTCAAGTAAAGATCATCTGTCGGGGTTTGGTCATGGACAGTTTAACACAGGAAATGCGTTTGGTCCATGACATATGCGCAGCAGCTTTGACAGGCATGGCTTATTCCTTGATGGCGCCCGCCGTCAGGCCGCTCATGAAATACTTGGATGCACAGAGGAAGAAGATGAGCAGCGGCAGCACCGCGCACGTACTGGCCAGCATCAGCGCGCCGTAATCCGTTCCGCGGTCACCGACCATGGTCTTGAGCAGAAGCGGCAGCGTGTAGAATTTCTGGCGCTTGAGAACGAGGAGGGCCTGCGTGAATTCGTTCCACTGATTGACAAAGTTCATGATGCCAAGAGAGGCATAGGCCGGAAGGAGAATGGGCGCGATGATTCGGAAAAAGATGGTCCATTCGCTGCACCCGTCAATCCGGGCCGCTTCCATCAGGGACTTGGGCACGTTGTTCTGGCAGTACTGCCTCATCCAGAAGACGCCGAAGGCGTTGGCACAGCCCGGAATGATCAGGGCCAGGAATCCGGCCGGCGTACGGTCCGAGATCCAGCCGATCTTGCTCATCATGATGTACCAGGGAATCATGCCTGCCGTCGCCGGAACCATCATGGTTGCCAGCAGGATGCGGAACAGCGCCTTTTTCCCGGGGAAGTCATAGATGGAGAAGGCATAGCCGCCCATGGAGCAGAACAGCAGTGCCAGAACCACATAGCTGATGGTGACCGTGCAGCTGTTCTGGAAAGCCCTCAGAAGATTCACGGATTTGTTCATGTTCTCGAAATTCTTCATGAGGTTGCTGCCAAACCAGAGGCGCGGCGGGAACGAATAGATTTCATTGGTCTTGAGCGTTGACATGACAAACATCTCGTAGAACGGGAAAAGCATGATGAACGCGACGGCGATCAGGACCAGATACAGGGCCGCCTTCTTTCCGCCCTCTCCAAGCCGCGAGAGAATGAACAGGACCAGGAAAAAACCGGCAATGAGCAGAAGCAGGGTTTTCATCTGATGCGCCCTCCTTTCCCGGCACCCGGATCCTTCTCTTCCGTGACCTTGTTGAGGCAGGTGGAGATGAGGATGATCATCAGGGTGATGACATAGGCAACAGCCGAGGCATAGCCGTAGAGGTTGCCGCCCTGCGGCGCCTTGTTGAGCAGATAGATCATCAGGGTCAGCGCACCGTTGTTGGTGCCGCCGGTCCAGCTGTTTCCGGTGAGCACGAAAGGCTCCGTAAACAGGTTGAACATGCCGATGGTCGACTGAATCAGTGTGAACAGAATGATGGGCTTGAGCAGCGGAATGAGGATTTTGAACACCACATCCACATGGGTTGCCCCGTCAATGGAGGCGGCCTCATAGATGTCGTTGCTGATGCCCTGCATCCCGGCCAGGTAGATGACCATGTTCCAGCCAATCCATTTCCACGAGAACATGACGATGACCGCTACCTTGATGAGGGAGCCGTCCCCGCCCAGCCAGTTAATGGGCGGCTCGCCGAAGAGGCTGAGGAAGTAGTTGATGACGCCGTAATTATAGCCGAACATGCTCGAAAAGATAACCGTGACCGCCACGGCGCTGGTTACCATCGGCATGAAGTAGATCGTCTTGAAGATGTTTTCGCCGCGGACCAGTCTGGTATTGAGAATGTACGCCAGAACCAGACCGCCCAGCAGAATGGGAATATGCGCGATAATCCCGATAAACAGCGTATTCTGGAGGGCTTTCCAGAACAGCGGATCATTCAACAGGTTTCCATAGTTCTGAACGCCGATAAAGTGCATGTCACTGAGGCCGTCCCAGCGGAAAAAGCTGAGGGCGAAGCCGAAAACCATGGGAAAGAGATTGAACACCAGAAACAGAATATAAAACGGCGCGATATAGGCATAGGCCACACGATTCTCATAGAGAATCCGGCCAAGGCTTTTTTTCTTAGGGGTTCGGACAGAACCGGCGGTTTTATCCACCTGTTTCACCTCCATAAGACTGATAAATACCTGCAGAACAGGCGATGATTGGCAAGAAGGAGACCGGCACAGGACCGGCCTCCTTCTTTCAGGTCAAACGCAGGATCAGGAATGGAGGTTACTCCTGCCAGACGCCTGCGTCTTTCAGATTCTGAATCTGCTGGAGCTTGAGCTCGGCACAGGCAACCTCGATGTCCTTGCCGAGGCGTTCGCGGATCTGCTCAGCGGTCTCGCCGGCCTCAGCACCTGCGTTGAACGCGCTGTAGATGTACCCCTCAGCGGTGGTATCCATAATCGTGTTGTACACAGCGGGCACCTCAGAGGCGATCTTGGCAGCCAGCGCATTGGGGGCCTGTCCGCCGAAATACGGATCACCGTCGGTGTAGAGCTCGGGCGCCTGCGTCCAGGCGGGCTCATAGGCCGGGAAGTAGTCAACGGCAGCAAACATGTCGTTCTGTCCCTTGGCGGTGCACAGCATATAGGTCAGGAACGCCCAGGCAGCTTCCTTTTCCTTGCTCTGCTCAGGGATGACCAGGAAAGAGCCGCCCCAGTTGGTTGCGGGCATTCCGGCCGGCAGAACGGTGGCGCGCCAGTGTCCGGCACCATCCGGATCGATATCGGTCTTCAGGAAGCCGGAGAACCAGGAACCTGCAGCCACGCTGACGCAGGTGCCGGCTTCATAAGCAGCATAGGCCTCGCTTGACCACATGTCCACATTCATGTCCCAGCCGTTCTTGCGGATCTCAAGGCAGGCATTCAGGCAGTCGATGTCACCCTCGCGCTCCAGAACCAGATTGAGCTTCTCATCAAAGTAGTCGCGGTTGATGAACAGCCACTGATACGGATAGGCGGCAGAGGGCAGGAACCAGCGCTTGCCGGGGATGGAAACCTTCTCAGCAACCTCGAGAACGCCTTCCCAGGTGCTCATGAGCTTGGTCACCTCGTCCGGATCGGTCGGGAGGCCAACCTCTTCAAACACGTCGGAACGATAGTAGTAGAGCGTCGGGCCAAGGTCCCACGGAATGGCAACCATGCGTTTTCCATCGTCGCTGATGGCCTGATTCCACTTGAAGGGGCCAAAGTCATCCTTGTATTCCTGTGCACCCAGGGTGTTGAGGTCGGTCAGCGCAAGGGAGTTCTTGTACTGCGCGATATAAGCACCCTCAACCATTGCCACATCCGGTGCGCCGGAGCCGGCGGCCAGAGAGGTCTGCAGGGCCTGATGATGGGCGGTGGTGTCGGTGAAGACGAGCTCCACTTCGATGTTGGGATACATCTCGTTGAATCCGGCCATGGCCGCCTTGAAGGCGTCATCGCCGGAGGGCCAGCCGCCGACTTCGATATAGCCGGAGATGTCCTTGTTCACCGTTCCCTCGGCAAATGCACTCAGGGAAAGCAGTGCCATCAGGGTCACAAGCACCAGAGTCACGATACGTTTCATTTCAGGTACCTCCTTAAATATTTTGATCTCTCATACGAGAAAATCACATCATCATCGGGCCGTGATCGTCCTGACCGACGCCCCTTCAACGATTTCCACCGGCACATGATGAACGCGCTCCCCTGCCTCCCCGTTAATGAGGCCAATGAGATGCAGCGCACACTCACGTCCCTGCAGATGTGGATTCAGACTGACCATGGTCAGCGGAACGGAAAAGTACTTGGAAAAATAGGTATGATCAAAGGTGACAACGGAAAGATCCTCGGGAATGCGTTTGTTCATCACCGCCGCGGTCTGGCAGAATCCCAGGGCTACGCTTTCATTAAAACAGATGACCGCCGTGGCATCACAACCGGAATCAAAGAACCGCCGGGCTCCGATACTCCCCCGCTCGTAAAAGTCGCAGGAAAACTCAAAGGGGTCCTCCACATCTTTCCGTCCGGAATCATCCTCCACCGCAAAAAAGTAATCCTGAACCCGGCTGCCCAGAATCGGCAGCATGGCCGAGCGCCATGCGATAATCCGCACACTGAACTGCGTCAGATCCTCCGAGGAGACCATGGCGATTTTCCGGTGACCTCTTTTCTGCAGATACTCAATGAGCATCACCGTTGCCTCAAGCAGATCACAGTCAATCTGCGTAATGCTTCTGGGGAGCAGGTAATTATATCCGTAGGAACAGCTGACCGCAGGCAGATAGTACTGTTTTCCCACGGTCTTGAGATAGTCAACTGCCAGTGCCTCGTTGGAAAAGATCACCCCGTCTACCGGCAAACGCGGGATCCGTTCATAGTCCCTTGACTGAAACAGTACGGCGCCGTAGTTTTTTGCCTCTGCCACCTCACTGATTCCCTCAAATACCTCGGTGTAAAACGGATTCCGGATATCTCTCAGATAAAACAGCAGCAGCCGCGAGGCATTTCCCCGCATTCCTGCCGGTTCACGGTTGTATCCCATCTCGTGGGCCAGTGCAAGGATTCTGTCTTTCTTTTCTTTGTCCACATATCCGCTGTTATTCAGCGCTCTTGATACGACAGAAACAGACACGCCGGCCCGTTCGGCAATATCCTTTCGGCTGATCATGTGCAAAATCTCCAAAATTCTGGCGTAAATCTTTTCAGCTAATCTCAATGCTGCTTTGTCGTTCTTTCAAATCTGGTCTAATTATATTGATACTTTTAGGCACTTACAACAACCGATAATGTGGTCATATGACCACATTCGGCCAGATATCTGACCATATGACACAGCCTTTCAGGATTGTCCACACGGTTCATGCCTGTACATTTGACATCATTTCCGGTCTGCTGCGTATTTCCCGCCCATGATCCATTGTTCCCCGCGGCCTGTTTCATCCCATTGACGGGCCTTCCCTGTTTTTTTTCCAGCCGCCCTTAGGGCGGATTGAGGTCTTGTCTCCAAAGCGGTTCTGTAATACAATAAAGTCAGATTATGCAATTGTAATCTGAAACATCAACCATGTGTATATCCGGGCCTCAGGAAACCCGGAGAACAGGAACGGGTTTCCCGTCTTCCTGATCGTTATCCATGAGATCGCTTCAGAATTTGGAGGCACAAAAATGAGCTATTCCTATACACCCTATACCCTTCATGGCCCTCTGTATGTTTCCGGCGCAAAGCTGATGGACGGAAACCGCATTCCGTTCCAGCTGCACGGCGTTTCCACCCACGGTCTGGCCTGGTATCCGCAGTATGTCACAAAGGAAACCTTCCAGTATCTGCGAGATGCCTGGCATGTGAACTGCATCCGGCTTGCGCTGTATACGGCCGGTTCAATGGGCTACCAGACGGACGGCGACAAGGAATCCCTCCTGCATCTCCTGACCAAAGGGATTGATATCGCCTCCTCGCTGGGCCTTTACGTGATTGTTGACTGGCATGTCCTTGAGGAACATGATCCCATGGTCTACCTGGAAGGAGCCAAAGCGTTCTTTGAGGAAGTTTCCTCGCGGTATGGCAGCTATGGCAACATCCTCTATGAAATCTGCAATGAACCCAACGGGAACTGCAACTGGGACCGGGTTCATACCTATGCCAGCCAGATTATCCCCATCATCCAGAAGAACGCCCCTTATTCCGTGATTCTGGTGGGAACCCCGAACTGGTGTCAGGACATTAACCTTCCCCAGACCTCACCCATTCTGGCCAGAAATATCATGTACACCATGCACTTTTATGCCGCAACCCACGGTCAGGAGATGCGTTCCCGTCTGCTGAACGCCATTTCCAACGGCATTCCGGTTTTCATCTCCGAATTCGGCATCTGTGACGCCTCGGGGAACGGCAGCATTGATGTGGTGGAGGGCAATACCTGGCGCTCTCTCATCGAGCAGCATGGCCTCAGCTTTATATGCTGGAACCTCTCCAACAAGAAGGAATCCAGCAGCCTGATCAATGCCATGTGTCCCAAGCTGGATGACTTTACGGATAACGACCTCAGCCCCCATGGCCGCTGGTTCCGCGACTGGTGCCAGACCAAGCCGCTGTAAACCTGCCTGAAAGCACCGCTGAATCCGGAACTGCGGCCATCCGAATCGAGTTCACCAGCCCTGAATTGACGGGCTGGCTTTTTTTCATTGTCCGTTTTCCGGACAGGCTTACTGAAACAGGAAAGCAACCCCCGGAGAGGTTTCATTCTGATTACAAAACAGATCATCCTCCGTGACAGCCTTGCACGATCCGGAAATCAGCCATATAATGCAGTATTAATAAGATGTGAATTTGTATGCCTGCATCTGTTCACGCGGCCAAGTCCTGTTACTGTACCGATTTTGCAGAAAGGAACGCAGATCCTCCCCGCAGGTTCTGTCAACGCACATGAAAAAAGTCGTTTCATTTGTTCTGAGTTTCCTGTTTTTCATTCAGGCTCTTCCCTGGCAGGCACTTGCAGAGGAGGATGTCCCCGGCATTCCGGATTTTGGGAATGATCCGGATAACGGGATCTCCTCTCAGCAGCTCAGCGCGGCCCTTGCCCTGGCGGGGCTTGAGGAGAGTGCACCCTCATGGCATGAGGGCATGTCTGCGGGAAGCTGCGCCACGGCCTCTCAGCTGGCGGAGGTCCTGAAAGAATTCGTCTATGATTATTTTGACGGTGTTCTTGATACGTTTCAGGATTATGACATGCTCAGCAGTGAAGGGAAACTGAATCTTTCCGGCAGCAGTTTTCAAGACGCCTATAAGGATGCCCTGGATCTGCGGGATGATGTTTACTACTATCTGGATGTGCTTGAGGAAAACAGCCGCCAGATTTCCTATCTGAACGTGATGATCAAAGATCCGGATACCGAGGAAGAGGACCGGATTTCCTACGAATACAGCCTCCTTGATTACTATGAGGAACTCAAGGACGCTTTTGATGTCGTCAAAGACAGTCTTGGCCTCTGGGAAAATACCTGTAATCAATGGGACCGCATGCTCTGCGGGGAGACGCCTGAATTCAAGCCGTACGCGGATCAGTATGCCGTCGCCATGCATGCAGACAACACCCGGAACACAGGCAGTCCTGTGCTGCTTGCCATGGAAAAAGAGACCGCTCCCTCCAGGGGAAACCGCATCATTGACCGTCTTTCCCCCATTACCAGCGCACTGGCGGACACCCGGAAGAAGATGGAAATTACCGTGGTGGATGACCGCTCTTTCATCGTGCGCACAAAAAACAACGGAACCAACGTATCCGGTGCCAGTGTGACGCTGCGGGATGTGGATAAGAACGGAAAAAGCAGAGGAAAACAGCCGATCCCCCTGACGACCAGCGCAAAAGGTGTGGCAATCGGTCTTGTCCGTGATTATTCACCCGATAAAAGCGGAAATATCACCCTCGATATCGGCATTAAAAAAGACGGCTACCGTACGGTTCAGCTCCGGAAGGTAGAAATCAAAAAAGGTTCAACGTTCAATGTTCGTCTGGAGAAGGACGACGGGACCCCCTATGTCATCGAGGCCAGTTACAACGGCTCTGACATGATGAATAACCGGTATGAACTGATTGTATCGGATATGGCCCAGACTACGGATGAGGTTACCCTGACAACCTACGGAAAATCCGCGTATACCTTTGATCTTTATTACACCAAGGATGGCAGGAAGAACATGCTTGCCTCCAATATTCAGGGAAAAAGCGGGACTGAAACCCGCACTTCCCTCAAAAAGCAGTTTGCCAAAGCCATTCCCGGAGATGCCAAACTGTTTATCGACCTGAAATCCGGGAGAACAACCAAGACGTTCCCCCTCCAGCTGAAACCCATCAAGGCAGTTGTGGATGAACCCATGAATCTGCCGGGCGTCGCCTCGGTTTTCAATAAGAACATTACGCTTAATCTGCCCAAAAGCTGGCCGGGTCCCCTGTCGGCCATGAAAGTCAATATCGACATCCCTCTGGTTAATAAATGGCCCTTTAACGCCATGCTCCTGCCTAACGGAATGGCCTTTGTCATGGTCGGCTTCCATGCCGGGAAAAAAGGCATGGATGATCTGAAAAACAACTGGGCAAAAGTCATGGGAAAAATGGTCAAGCTGGTTGAATCCGAGGGATGGCGCCGGGTTCAGGAGATTAAGAGTGGCGGCGCATCCGATTTCAAGCTGCCTGTCTGGAAACTGGCGACCCTGACACTGGACTGGTGTATTATGGGCTATGGAACCGGTCAGTTTACCGGAATAAAAGGCCGGGATGATCTTCGCGTTCTTCGTCTGGCCGGAAATGTCGGTCTCAACGTCAAAATGCAGGGAGATGTCCAGTTCATTTTCGGCGGCATTGCCACTGTCGGGGTAACGGGTACGCTTAATGCCATTGTCTCAATGGGGCTTGGACTCAATATCTTCTATGCTCAATCCGGAAGAAACTGGAAATACCAGCGATGGGAATACTCCCCCAGCAACAGCGGACTCACCATTACTGTGCGGCTTGAGCTTGGTGTGTTTGCAGGTCTTGGGTTCAAAGGGGTCGCCAGTGTAACCGTCAATGGATATGGCTTTCTGGAACTGGTCTGCCGCTGGAGCAAACAGCGTTCGTATCAGCTGATTGGCGGTTTCGGTGCACGCCTGACGGCACAGTTTTTCTTTATCAAGGCCGTCAAACAGCTGGGCGAGGAAATCAAGTACCAGCTCCTGCCCTCGTTCAAACGTCTTGCTTTCCGTCCTGAACAGCTGAATCGATTTATTCAGATGTTCCAGCCGGCCACTGCTCTGGCAGACAACGCCAAAAAGGATACAAATGTGGTCAGCTCATCAAGTGTCAATGATAAACTGGTGCTGACCAACAATGCCTATTCAGAGCTCCGCAACATTCAGGATGACAGCATTTCCGTCGTACGCGTTCACACCGGCAGCGGATCCGCGGAATCGAAAAATGATTACGTTTTCTATCTGGCCAGAAACAGCGGAAATGTTGATCTGTATTTCCGGGGAGCAAGGACTTCCACAAGCCCCGCTTCCGTTCTTAAAATCATCGAGGCGTATCACAATACCCATTCCAATCGTTTCCTGGAAAATGATTCCCTGACCTTTAACACCGTCAAAAGCTGGGATGTGGTGGACTACCATATAGAGACGATGCCTCTGCCAACAGATAGCGGCAGGAACTGGGGCGGAAATCGGAATCTTTATATCATCACCATGCTCATGGCAAAAGAATATCAGGAAGTATCTGTCGCTGAGGGAACGAAAGTCAGAGTTCCCCGCAAAACGGCAGCCATGGTTGCCACCTTCCTTGGCGGTGGTACGAATGGCATCCAGATGGGAGAATTCTCGCCGAACAGTAATACAAACAAGTTTGCCTCTGCCGTCAGCATCTTCATGGCCGCCGGTGAAAATGATGCACCGATCTGTCACCCGGTGACGGAAACAGAACTGATAGGGACAGGCGGCACCGGTACAGGCACAGGAAAACCCAGTTACTGGATCCGCCTGACCTGCTCCCCCACCTCATCTGTTGCAGCGGAGAAGGTAAAAAGCTATTCCATCCGTCTGGATCTGGGGCATCCGACCAACACCAGTAAGGCTCCTTCACAGGAAAAGATGACCGGCAGCATCGCTTCCCGTACCCTGGGACTAGGAAATGCCAGCATCGGCAGTTATACCTTTGAGCATGTCCGGCCCGGTGCACAGCGTTACAACGGCCATCCTTACTTGAAGGACGCTGCAAATTCTGAAATTGCGGTTCAGGATCACTGGTACGCACTGGCTACACCGAAAGGACAGGGCGATGACCACTATCTGTTCGTCAATTTCAATGCAATGAACAACACCCCCAAGAAAGGCTCGGACCTGTATCAGCTGGATAAAGAGCCTGTTCTGGACTTCTGTGTGTATAAACAGGTCCTTGTGGCCGACAGAAAGCTTGGCAAAGAATTCGTGATCTATCTTACCAAGGGAACAAACAACAAGATGAACCGGCTTCGCGGCGCGACGGTCACCGTGAACAGGTCCGATAAAAATTCCGACGCTCCCAACCTGGAGAAATTGTACTGGGCAGACATGATCGACTTTGATGTCGGTGCATCGACGACGGAGATCCATGTTTCAACGATCTATGGTGCTCCGCTGGTCTGGTGGATTGAAGCGGTATCTGCAGATGAGAAGAATGGGAACAAAGCCACATGGACCGTTCGTGGCTGCTGGCTGAATGACAATCCTGCCGAAAGATGTCTCAGTAAACCGATGACATTCGCTGTTATCCGCGAAAAAACCGCTTCAAAAAAGACCCGCGGACCGATTTTCTTCGATCTTATTGAGGAGAATGAGAGAGGGGCCGCGATCGTGGGTTATTACGCGCTGAAATCTGAAGATTCCTCCGGAAACATCAGCGCGACGCTTTACAATTTTACCTTTAAGCTGACCCCCGGAATTGACCTTCTCAGTTCCACCTTTACAAAAGAAATTGCCAATGCCGGCTCCTATGATGATATTCAGGTGGCCATGCACAACAACGGAAATGTGCCGATCTCCGGTGTTGACCTGGGCATCTACTACAAAAATCAGAAGCTCCAGGATGTTCACGTGGATATGGAACACTACTACAGCAGCTACTGCAACATTTATGAAAACGGAAGGGTAAAACGAACCATAAAGAACAGTTCCGAAAAACAGTGTGCGGTCCGCATGGTCAGCAGCGGCCTGTCAAAAAAACTGGAGGATCGCTGGTCTATCCGGCAGTGGAGGCTCCACACGGATAAAGACCGAATGGATATGCGGTCTCAGAAGTCAACGGCGCTGTCCATGCCGGATTCCTATGATACCGTCGTGATGGCCATGCAGATTCCACATAAGTGGATCGGAGATTACGCGATTGAGATCCGTGTGGAAAAGCTGTATGCCCGTGATAAGCTCAGTTTCCTGACGAAACGTCCGCGGAAACAATCGAAGGCCGTCCTGTCACCTGTCAACCGCCTGTTTGCCATCTCCTCTGCCATCGCGGATGATACGCCGGATGATCCGGGCAACCTGCTTGCGTTCAGTCCCGGCACCGGTGATGTCGCCGTCATCACCTCGCCGGAGGGGGGAGAGATCGAAAAAACGGATGCCTATAAATTCAGTACAGATCTGGACTTTGACAGCCTGACCATTAACTCGGCTGCAAAGGATATTGAAGTGGATGCAGATGTCTGGTTTGACGGGGATGAGGAGATGGTGACCATCTACCTCAACGAAAGCGCTCTCCTTCCCGCGACGGAAGAAAATGAGGTTGTGACCATCCAGGCACTCCTTGATGATGATGAAACGCCCAGTTATGAATGGAAGTATGACAGCAGGAGTGTGGACTACGAAGGGCAGCTGGTGCGTGATGGCACCGGATGGTCACTGACGTATCCGCTCTCTGTACTGACCGGCGGCAGAGAGGCCAGTGAACTCACCATACAGGTTGATTCGGGGAATGAGGAAGAGGCGCTGTTCAGCAATAACTATGTCGTCCTTCCGCTGGATAGTCAGCCGATGGTCATCCTCACGGAGCCGGAGGACCGGACCGAAAATGCCGGAAACAATACCACGTTCAGCGTTGAGGTATCCGGCGGCCACAGTCCCTATTCCTATCAGTGGCAGGTTCTGATGCCCGGCGGCGCCTGGAAGGATATCACGGATGCCTGGGACAGCCGCCTGACACTGTACGGTGTCTATGCAAACCTGGATGGTGCGCAGTATCGCTGCATCATTGAGGATGCCTCCGGACGTACCCTGACCTCCCGGGCAGCGACCCTGACCGTTCTCTCATCCGATGTATCCCTCCCGCCGACCGGAGATTCACAGAATCTGACGGTCTGGCTGCTCCTGCTGGGTGCTGCCTGTCTGACAGTCTTTTTCCTGATAAGAAAGAAAAAACGCTGAGGACTCTGATGGGACATGCTCCATCAATACGTATTTGTCCCGGCAAGAAAAACCGTTTTCCCGAAATGAGCACATTTCAGGAAAGCGGTTTTTCTTCTTTCTCTCCCCCGTCCGTCCGTTTTTTCGGAATGATCTGTTCAGCAGGAGGATATTCCGATGCCTTTTGTGGTAAACTAAGGCAAAGGATTCAATGAAGTGCGTTACAATCATCCGTCAGATTGCTCCTGAACGGTTTTATTCCTCAGGCTGGAGAGGAGATCATAAAAGAAAAAAGTATGCCGAAGGCATACTTGAAGAAGGATATGTTGGCTTAAAAAGCGTTTGGAATATGCTTCTGCAAAAAAACAGCATTGCAGCTGTGTTCAGCTAAGATCTGAGAACAGAGACACCTGTCATGGTCACCGATGTTTCCGTGACAGGTGTCCATCTGTTTATTCCTCAAGGTTCAGAATCGAATCAAATCCTGTCTGCTCCATGATTTCCCTTACCGCCGCGTTGACTCCTCTGACTCTGACGCCGTTTTTGCTGGATTTCCGCATAATCAGAAAAATCCGAAGGCCTGCGGATGAAATATAATCGAGCCGTGTGCAGTCGATCACGACCTCGGAGATCGGATGCTCTGCTGCGGTTTTCTCATAGAAAGAAAGCAGTCCGGGAGCGGTTAAGGTGTCCAGTCTTCCCTGAAGCTGAATGGTCATCGTCTCACCAGCGATTTCCGCTTTCATGCTGAACGATTCTCCGGCAGTTCCTGTCGTATCCAGCTGTTTTCCGGCAATCGGCGTCATCTTCCAGTAGGCATACTGCATCATGGCATTCCGGATGGTTTCTGCCTTTTCCGCTGTCGTACGTTTCAGAATCTCCAGTTCCGGTGCATGCTGTCCGACGATCACCCGCTCTGCCCGCAGACCATGCGATGCCAGGAAACGCATCGCATTTTCAATGCCTTCCTTTGCATTCATGGGATTCACGATCAGTGTTCTTGTATTAATGGACACATCGGATTTGTTCTGGACCCGATTCTTGCCTTTCTGCACGACCTCCATAAAACGTTCACCGTAGAAAGCCCGGGCTGTCAGCATATACTGAATGGTTGTTTCCGGGTCTGCGGTTATCCAGCATCCTCCGTGGCTGAGCAGAATCTGCCGGATATTGTCACAAAGCTGACCGGCCTCTGAATCGGTAAAGTACATCAGAAGCCCTTCGGTGGTAATGCAGACATCACCGGGAATCTCGTCAAATACCGCTTTCAGTGACGGATAGTTGGTGGCATCGACGCCCTCGAAACGAACAAGGTGCTGACGGTCCCTGTCAATGAGTGATGTGATGGCCGGGCCTGCCTGGGCAATCGCTGCGGGAAGATCAAGGCCGACAAAGCGAAGGCCTTTTCCGGCAAACTCAATCGCCCGGGGTGTATAACCGCAGGGAAGATCCACCATCGTCCCGCAGCCGGACTGCATCGCAAGGGCGCCCATGGTGCGAAAGCGTGTTTCAAGAACAATCGTGTTGTTCAGCAGTTCTTCCGGTTCATATTCCGCCAGCTCTTTTTCCTGCTGCAAACCAATTAACTGCGCGATTTTTGCCGCATCCTCATTCCCGGCATAGGCCATCTGAAACAGCGTCATCTTGGCCGTGTTGAAAACAGGATTTGTTCTCTCGAGTAAATTCAGGTCCATCGGTAATTCTCCTTTTTGAGGTTTCGTGTTAACTATTATCAAAACGTCTGGGATTCAGCAATCCCTGCCGGTTTCTGCCTCAAACCGTTCAATAAACATCCTGAGAAAGCGGTGACGATCCTCGGCCAGTGCCTTTCCGGTTTCGGTGTTCATCTCATCCCGGAGGAGCAGGAGCTTTTCATAAAAATGCCGGGCAGAATCCTGAAGGGATCTCCCATGTTCCCCGCCGTAAGCAAATGTCCGGGCAATCCCCACCGCCCCCATGGCATCCAGCCGGTCCGCATCCTGAACAATCCGTCCCTCCGGGGTTTCCGGCCGGCGGCCCCGGTTATGGCTGAAGGAGACGCCGTTGATGATACGGCAGATTTCCCGGGTCCGCGCTTCGTCCACTCCCTGTGCACGAAGGAAGGCGCGGCAATTGGCATTATCCCTGGTGTCAAAGAGCTTTGGATCATCGGCATCGTGCAGAAGGGCGGCCAGAGCAACCAGTTCGCGGTCACAATCCGGCTCCCGGTCTGCAATAGTCATTGCCATCCGGTAAACCCGCATGGAATGGGACAGATCATGACTGCCCGCCTGTTTCTGAAAAAGGTTCCGGATATACGCCATGGTCGCATGCTGGAGCGTATTCATCGTCTCATTCCTCCGGCCGCCTGATTCCGGGAGGCCCGAAACCTTGCAATGAGACTGGTCAGGGCCATGCACAGTGCGCACAGGAAAATGCCGGCGGCCAGTCCGAAAGCAGACTCAAGTCCGCCAATCACCGGAGCTGAAATTCCCTGCCCCAGGTAAAGCGCCAGCAGCATGGAGGTGGTGACCATGAGGGTATCCTCCCGGTGTCCTCTGCACCCGATGCTGAGCATGCAGGGCAGCAGCGCACCTGCCAGCAGACCGGCAGCCAGAAGGGAAAGACGCAGGGCAAGACCGTTTCCGGTCACAAGACCAAGGGCCAATACGATTCCCGCACAGATTCCCCCACTGAGCACATACCGCTCTGTCCGAATCGGAAGAAACGGGACCAGCAGTCTGGAGAGCATAATCCCGGTGAACAGGAAGGACTGCGCCGGAATGGCAAACGTTCCGGGCAGGAGGTCAGCATACCGGTTGATCCAGGTATTCAGGCCGGAAAGAAAGATTCCGTGAGCAAACATGGCCAGGATCAGACCGGGCAGACGGAGGTCCGTGCCCGTCTCGGATTCCGCCGCCTTTTCCCGGCCGCGTTCCATCTGCCCGGTGTCGTGAATGGAAAAGACCTCGCGGACAACGGCGGAAATCGCAAGAAGACAGAGGATGCCCAGGGCAATCACCATGTAGATTCGCTGGTAATGCATGCCATTTGCCATCAGGGCTCCGGTCGCCATGGGCGTCAGCACACTGCCGGCGCCAAATACCGTATGCAGAATTCCCATCATTCGCGGGCCCTCTGCCCCCGGGTACAGATCTGCCATACAGGCCGAAAGCACGGTATCCATGAGCCCAAGGCCAAAGCCGAGACAGGCCCACACCCCGACCACAAACCTGAAATCCGTTCCGACGGACAGCAGGGTCAGCATCAGCGCGCAGATGTAGAGTGCCAGCCGCAGCATGACACGTTTGGTAATCTTTTTGAGGAAACCGTGCCGTTTAACCAAAAAGGCGATTCCCGCCAGAAAGAGCGCCAGACACAGCAACAGACACGGCGCCGCGGCCCAGTTCTGAAACAGCATATACACCAGGGCTGCCGCGACCATAAAGACTGCCAGAACGGCGGAGGCATTCAGCCCTGCCAGAAAAGCCCGTTCATACAGGCCCTTCTGGATGACAAATGCGAGCAGCAGAGCCAGAATGCCGCCGATAAAAGCCACCAGATTGGGCATTCCCTGGCTTTCCCCCGACAAATCGAAATAGTCAATCATCGGGGTGAGCAGAGAACCCTGCACGGCAAAGATGGCTGACATCAGCAGCATGGCCGCAAGAAGATAGACGGCAATCAGCAGTCGGTATTTCTTCATTGGTTCTCCCCCGTCTGTTCCGGCAGTTCGGTTCCTACCCAGTAACACTGCGGTATGGGCTCATAACGGTCATCTGAAAGCACGTCCGTCGTTTCTGTCAGATCATTTGAAAGAATCGTCCGCGTCACCCTGACATGAACCCCTTCCATGGCCTCATTTCTGAGCACACGGTCGGTCTGATAACGCGCATACTGGCCTGAAATGTCACGCAGATAGACCGGTTCATCCGGCGGCGGAAGCACTTCCGTCTCATGGGAAAGGGTCACGGTGACAAAATTCCGTGCCCCGAACATTTCAAAACACGCGGATTTGCCGCCCTCTGTCTCAAAAACGCGGCACCGCAGGAATACCGGATACTGTGTATTGTTGCGGATGATCAGGTCAAGCCCCTGATCAGAGACCGTCGCCTCATCCCCCGGCTGCGCATAGCTGACCTGAACGGCGGCCGGGTTTCGTTCCACAATATCAAGGCCGGAAAGAACCGCTGTCTGATATAAAAGCGTGCTTGCCCGGCAGATGCCGCCGCCGACGCCGGAAACATCCATTCCATAGGCTTCCTCCGGTGCCTGCACATAGCCGCTCTCCTCGCTTCGCGGGCCGACGGTTTCATTGAAGGACAGGTTCGCGCCGGGCTCAATGCGTCTGCCGCTCAGCTGCAGCAGGGCGGTTTCCGCATTTTCAATGATCAGTGGATCATTCCCCAGAGGGAATTCGACCCTTCCGAGAATGAGCATGTTCTGCTCAAGCTCTGCCCGCGTCATCTTTGCCGGAATCACCTGCGTGGGCACCTCTGCCGTGCCGGATTCTCCGGATTCGATCACTGCTTTCAGTTTTTCCAGTGCCCCATTTGTCTGCACCTTCATCCCGTCCGCCTCATCCGTAAACGTAAAGAAGGAACTGCTGGCAGGATCAAATGAGACCGTGGCATCTTTGGGCTCTGCCGTATGTTCCTCGCGGATTCGGTCTAGCAGCGCCTCTGCCGGGGCCAGATCATACCGAAATACTACTTTGGCCATCACCGGCTTTCGCCTGAGCTCCTGCAGTGTCAGATACCGCATGAACAGGTTCTGTTCGCGCCCGATCTGGTAAAGCTCATCCAGCGTCGCCTGGGCGTCATATCCCACCGCCAGTTCCTGGGCACTCATGGGATAGGCATCCTCTCCGCATTCAAAGGCATAGCTGAGGTCGGTCAGGTTCTGGGATTCCATCACTTTCAGTTTCGCAACCGCTTCCTCATACGTCATTCCTTCCAGGGATTCCCCGTTCAGAAAGAGGCCCGGCATGAAGGTGGTGGCATATTCCCTCGTGGTGAGGTACAGATAAAGTACACCGACGGACAAAAGCAGCGCCGTGAGGAAGACCACGGATGCAATGACGGTACCTTTCCCCGGTCCTTTCCTCTTTTTCTTCGTCTTCCGTGGCTTATCCGGCTTTTTCGGCATTTTCCGCTGGGGTTTTCCCGGCTCATTGACCATATATCCGGCGCTGGTTAATGCAGGCATATGATCGCCCTCCCTGTTGAAAATAGCAGGACCTGACCACCGTCAGGTCCTTTGCAAGATTTATGCGTTTGTTTCCCCGTGCGGGAAAATTCAGCGTGTCAGTCCCAGCATTTCCCGCGGGAACGGCCGGTTCATGGCACAGAAAAGCCGCTCAAGATCCGCTGCGGCACTGTCCCAGCGGTCCATTCCCTGACCGATGTCATCCTGCCGTTTAGGAATGCCGTGATAATCCGATCCGCCCGTCACCAGCAGCCCTTCCTGCCTCGCTATGCCAAGGAGCATCGCGATTTTATGACTGGGTGTACTGGGATGATAGATCTCGATTCCGGCAAGTCCCTGCCCCCGCCACTCATGAACCAGAGAGGAAAGAACCGCCTCACCGGAGCGAAGTTCCATGGGATGAGCCAGCACGGGAACCCCGCCGGCTTCACGGATGATCCGGCATCCTTCCCGGACCGGCACCTCGGGCCTTGGCACATAGAACGGATGTCCCTGGGCAATATACTGGTCAAACGCTTCATGTACCGTATGAACATATCCGGCGCTGACCATTCCGGCCGCAATGTGCGGACGGCCAATGACGCCGGACACCTGGGCATACACCGAATCCCGGTCGATGGGCATTCCGGCCTCGGCCAGCTTTTGCATCATCTGCTCCGCCCGCTCGATCCGGTCTGCCCGGCGCTGTTCCCGAAAGGCCGTGAGGCCGGGATTCAGGGGATCTATTCCATACCCCAGGATGTGGATTTCCTTTTCGCCTCCGCAGCTGAGTTCAATTCCCGGAATAAAGACCATTCCCAGCTCTTCTGCTCTGCGTTTTGCCTCAGGAACCCCGTCACAGGTATCGTGATCGGTCAGGGCCACGAGCCGCATGCCTTTTTGGGCTGCTGCGTCCATCAGCTGTGCGGGCGTAAGCACGCCATCACTGGCCAGGGAATGCATGTGAAGGTCTGTACAGAATCCGCCAAAGCCTGCTCTTCCGCTCATTTCCGACAACCTTTCCAGATCATTAACCGGCGTCTTTTGCTTCCAGTGACCGGACCTGTCCGTACATAAAGGTCTCAAACTCCGCACGGTCAATGGTTTCCTTCTCGACCAGCAGCTGACTGAGGCCGTCCAGCTTGTCCATATTCTGGCGGAGAACCGTCCGGGCACGTTCCAGTGCCGTATTCATCTTTGCCTGGACCTCACGGTCAATCCGGGAGGCCAGTTCCTCGCTGTACGTCTTTGCCTGGGAACCGTATTCCATGGCGACGAACACTTCGTTCTGATTGTTCCCCAGGTAAATGGGGCCCATGTCATCGCTCATGCCGTACTGCATCACCATGCGCCGGCAGATCTCGGTTGCCCGCTGCAGATCTGAAGAGGCGCCGGTGCTGACCTGCCCCAGAACCAGGCCCTCGGCCGCATAGCCGCCCAGAGCCATGGCAATGTAATCCAGGAGCTGCTGGCGCGTCGTGAAATCCGACTCCGTTTCCGGCAGCAGCAGCGTATGTCCGCCGCTTCCGCCTCTGGGCATAATCGTCACCAGATGAACCTTGTCGCAGCCCTCCAGCATTTCGCCCACAATGGCGTGGCCGGCCTCATGATAGGCCACCAGACGCTTATCCGCGTCGGAGACAATATGGCTTCGCTTCTCCGGCCCCATCTGCACGCGTTCAATGGCATCGCTGATATTCCGTGCCGTGATCCGGTTATTTCCGGACCGGGCGCAGAGGATGGCGGCCTCGTTCATGATGTTTTCAAGGTCCGCACCGGAACAGTACGGCGTCCGTTTGGCAACAACAGAAAGATCCACATCATCCGCCAGCGGCTTTTCGTGGCTGTGCACTTTCAGAATCTGCTCGCGGCCGCGCACATCCGGATACCCAACCGTAATCTGCCGGTCAAAGCGGCCCGGACGCAGAAGCGCGGGATCCAGAATGTCCTTGCGGTTGGTGGCAGCCAGGACAATGACGCCCTCATTGGGCGCGAAACCGTCCATCTCAACCAGCAGCTGGTTGAGGGTCTGCTCGCGTTCATCATGTCCGCCGCCCATTCCGGCACCGCGCCGGCGGCCGACGGCATCGATTTCATCAATGAACACGATGCACGGCGAGTGACGCTTGGCCTGTTCAAACAGATCACGGACACGGCTGGCACCGACACCGACAAACATTTCCACAAAGTCCGATCCGGAGATGGACATGAACGGCACGCCCGCCTCGCCGGCCACGGCTTTGGCCATCAGGGTCTTTCCGGTTCCCGGAGGGCCCACCAGCAGAACGCCCTTGGGAATACGGGCACCCACATCGGTAAACCGCCGCGGATTCTTGAGGAAATCCACCAGTTCCATCATTTCCTCTTTCTCCTCAACGGCACCGGCCACATCGGAGAAACGTATATTGCTCCGCCGGTCATAGATTTTTGCCGGGCTGTGTCCAAAACCCATCATGGGTCCGGCATTGCCCTGCTGGCGGAACATGAAAAACCAGAAACCGATCAGGAGCAGAACGGTCACCAGATAAGGAATCATCTCAAGCAGCCAGGTGGGTGTATTGTTTCTCATGTAGTAAAGATCATACCCCAGATCCAGCGTGCTGATCTGATCCACCGGCAGACCACTCTTTTTGGCGGCAATCTGCCGGCAGTTGAGCACAAAATCGCTGCCGATGACGGCGGAAAAATCGTATTTCGAATCGGAAAACTCCGTTATCGGAATCTGACTCTTCTTCAGATGGACAAAAGCCGTAGAACCTTCAATGGCCACTGCATCAACCATGTCCTGGTCGATATACCCCAGCAGCTTGCTGCTGTCAATCTGTGTTCCCCTGCGTCCGGTGAGCATCAGGCTGGACATAAACTGGGATGCCACCAGAAAAAACAGGATGAGAATCAGCGGCAGGATTATTCTTCGTTCATTTCTATTGTTGTTCAAAACGGGACGCGCCTCCAAGTAATCTACGAATTATTGCTGATATACCTTCGGACGGAGAATGCCGATATCCGGAATGTTCCTGTACCGTTCGGCATAATCCAGTCCGTATCCGACAACGAAAGCATTGGGAATGATAAAGCCGACATAGTCCACCTCCATCTCCACCTGACGTCCTTCCGGTTTGTCAAGCAGCGTGGCGATGCGGATGGAAGCGGCTCCGCGTTTTTTCAGCATGGTCTTGAGATAGGAAAGCGTCCGTCCACTGTCGACGATATCCTCAACCAGCAGGATGTCCTTTCCCTCAATGCTGCGGTCCAGATCCTTCTTGATATGCACGAAACCGGAGGATTCAGTGGAATCGCCGTAGCTTGAGGCCTGCATGAAATCGATGGTCAGCGGCACATCAATCTCTCTGATCAGATCAGCGAAAAACAGAACCGACCCTTTCAGAATACTGACAGCCACCAGACTGCGGTCATGATAATCCCTTGTAATCTGCTGTCCCAGCACCCGTACGCGCTCAGCAATCTTCTCACGCGTTATCAGCAGTTCGCTTTCAATATCCTGATAAAGCATAGAGTTCTTATCCATTTTGTTCCCTCCTTTATTCTTTCACGCCGCAAAGATCCGGCGGTTATTCCTGTCTGCCATGCAACTTCCCCGGAATATCCAGACCGCCTTCGACGGTGATCCGGATGCCCGGACCGGAACGGTAACGAATCTGTTCAGAGGGCCGCACACCGGCCAGCCACAAAACCTCCCCCTCCCGGCTGACCAGTACCGGAAGCCGGGCACGGATTTCCTGTGGCAGAGGCACTTTTTTCAGAAACTCTGTGGTATCCGACCGGCTCAGCGGCCGGCCGAAAGGGGTAAATGGCAACGCGTTTTCAGGCAGAATAAACCGTGCCCCATCCAAAAGCGCTGCCGGGATACACTGGCTGAGCCGCCCGTCCCCCGTCTCTCCGACACCGGCCGGACAGAGGCTGAACGTTCCCAACGCACTTTCAAACCGCCCGATTCCGGGCACTTTCCATTCCCGCACCTGTACAGGGCGAACCAGAATCAGCAGTCCCCTCCAGGTTCTGGCCCGGCCATCTCCGGAGAGGTTGAGAGCGCCATCTGCCCGCTGCTGCACCATCCGGCAAAGACGGTCAATGACAAAGCGGTCCTGCACGGGCAGTCCGGCAAGCGAAATGAGGGCAACCATCGCCCGGGACAGGATAGCATCATCCATTCCGGCCCATGGACCTGTGGGACAGGCCAGACCGAACGGGAACCTGAGAACCTGTTCCTCAAGGCGCAGCGCCCTGACCTGACCGGCAAAATACGCCCGGTCACGACCTGCCGCCTCTGCCAGCCGGCAGATGGCCTTTTCGGCACCCGGATAGGCCTTTTCCATTTCCGGCAGGACACAAAGACGCACACGGTTTCGGGTATAGGCGGTATCCGCGTTCGTGGCATCCTCCCGCCACTGCCGCCCCAGTGCCAAAAGATCTGCACGCAGCTCCTCCGGGTCTGTTCCAAGAAACGGACGGATCAGGTCCTGTTCCCGCCAGGACATCCCGGCAAGGGCGTCCGTATCGCAGCCCCTGAGGAGATGCATCAGCACCGTTTCAGCCTGATCCCGGCGGTGATGTGCAAGGGCAATAACCTCTGCCCGCTCCTCACGAAGAAGCCGGCGCAGCGCTTCATACCGAAGTTCCCTGGCAGCGGCTTCAATCCCGACATGCCTTTCCTGAGCCGCCATGGGCACGTTCACTGTACACAGCCGGAACGGGATGTTCTCCTCCGCGCACAGCTGACGGACAAACCCGGCATCTGCCAGGGAAGCCTCACCGCGAATCCCGTGCTCTACATGCACGCAGACCAGGGAGAGCGGATAGGTCTGCCGGATGGCTGAAAATCGGAGCAGAAGCGCAACCGAATCCGCCCCGCCGCTGCAGGCAATGAGCACTTTTGCCCCCGGCTCAAGTGCACATTTTGAGGCAAGAATATCTGTAAACTCCTGAGAATTCATCTGAGCTCCCATCTCATCCACGGAATTATACATGAAAATTCCGGATGTTTCAATCCGGTTTAACCCTGCTAACAAAAGGAAGGCGGATTTTTAGCACATTGTTTCCGTTTACACCTGTTCTTTTGTTTCATCTGCAAAAAAACAGATCCTGTCCGTTTATATTCCCGCGTCCAGGGAATCGTTGACATCATCCATGAGATCATCCAGCTGTTCGAGAGTCTCCTCCCAGTCAAGGAATTCCTCCGATTCCGTGTCCTCCGGTTCCAGTGCCTCGATTTCCGCATAAAGGGCATCCAGCTTTTCGCGGAAGCGGTTCAGCCGCTCCGGCGTCATGCCGCTTAAATCGCTGTCAAGCATTTCCTGCATTCGGGTCTGTATCGATTCCGGCAGTTCCATCTTATCTGTTCTCCTCATCACTGATCATTTTGTCCAGGTGACCACTGTACTGAATTCCCAAAAGGCCGCTTTTGCGGCAGGGCCACTTCTGATTCCGTTTTCAGAACACATCCGGTCTATTCCTGACTGTTCTGTTTCAGGTTCGTTTAGTATAAACGTTCAGCGGGAAAAGCACAACTGCGAACAGATAGGAAAATTCTGCCGGAACAACGTTTCCGGATCAGAATTTCCGGGCCTGCTGAGAAAATGCCTGCTGATCACGCTGAATGATTCCGAATTGCTTTTTTCCATCTGAAAAGGTACAATATCCGACAGAAAACACCCGTCTGACCGTTCCGGCAGTCTGTCATGTCCTTGCCAGGGCTGTGCGGCAAATAACCCAAAAGGAGGAGAAAAGGATGCGAACCCGTTTTTTATGGTTTTTTCTCTTTCTGGTTATTCTGACGGTTCCTGCCGCGGCAGAGACCCGGGTTCTGCTCATCGCCTGCCGGGATTTTGTGACAATGCCGGAACTGGGTGACTCCGTTTCCGGAAATCTGGAACTGCTGCAGGCCACTTTCCGGCAGGCCGATGTAAAAAGTGAACACATCCGGATCGAGGACGGAACCATTTCCGACACGGACAGGCTTGGTCAGGCCATCTCAGAAGCCTTTTCAGAGGCCGCGGACGGGGATCTTTCCATTTTCTATATCTGCACACACGGCATTGACCGGACGGACCGGATGCCGCCCCATCTGCTCCTTTCGGACGGTTCGGCAGAAGCGGTGCTTGAGGCGGACACCCTGTTCCGTTTCTTTTCCGACATCCGGGGCGAGGTCCTGGTCATGATCGACTCCTGCCATTCCGGGGCCCTGATCGGGCGCGGAGTCAATGAACCCAAACCTTTTCCCCTGTCCCGCCACCTGCATGTCCTGACCTCCTCCCTGGGCAGTGAATCGGCCTGGTATTACGGCCATCAGCGGCTCTCAAGCGGCGCCGTTTCCTATTTTGCCAATGCGGTGTGCACCGGGCTCGGCCTGTACGGCGCGCTCAGTGCGGATGCCAACGGGGATGAGGAGGTTTCCCTGGGGGAACTTTCCCAGTACGTGCGGCGCAGTATGGCCTCCTCCACCTGTCAGGTTGCCTCCTACAACGCCGCTCAGCTGCTGCTGCCCCGCTGCCGGGAATCTGACCGGAGCCGGCCGGTGTATGGCTTTACCTGCGGCTCGCAGCTGATCAGCAGCAACAATACCGATTTTACCTTTTCCTTCAATGTCCGCCGGGATACCCGGATTGAATACCGGCTGACCCCCTATTCAGAGGGGCACTGGGACTGGGCCAATCCCATCGTAATCCCGGACAGTGAAACCGGGCTGACCGGTCCGGGCGGCAAAACCCGTACGCTGTCCATCGCCCCTGACAACCGGGCCCGGGACGGGTACCTGATTTTCCAGATATTTGCCTACGAGAGCGACGGCCGCCCGCAGCTCTGTGCCGAACGGCTCCTGGCCATTCAGGCGGAGGCCGATCCCCGGGACCTTTCTTTTGAGGTCACCGGCGCCAGTCTCAATTCCGCCTATGGACTGCCCATTCTGCTGACCGTGCCCATGCCCTCCATTTTCCGCATTTCGGTTTATGATAAGGAAGGAACGGAAATCAGGCGGCTGTATTATGGCGAACTGACCCGGCCCAGCCGGGACAACGTGCAGGTCCTGACCTGGGATCTGCGGGATGAAAACGGGAATCCCGTTCCGCCTGGTCCCTATACCCTTGACATCATGGCCGTCCTTTCAGGTCAGCGTGTGCGGACTTCGGCTCTGGTCACGGTTTCCCCTTCCGTTTCCATCACCCTTTCCTACGATAACTGACATTCTGAAATGGTACCCGGTTGGTGAACGGTACGATGACAGTACCCGGGATCCGCCCGGGTACTCGTTTTTTATGTGCCGGAAGAAACATGAAACGGTACACAAAGAAAGAAACTGAACATCCGTGTAAGAAATCAATCATACGGTCAGTGAATGAAAACGGGTTAACACGGACAGAAAAGTGTCGTGGGAATTTTACAAGGAACAGGAAAAGAATCCGGGTATTTGTCGCCTGTTCTGGTTTTCCGCCCCGCGAAGGACAACAGCAAAAAACGCCGAATCTGACAAGAGGCATATGAACCTCTTATCCTATCCGACGGTTATCCATCTGTCGCCTAAAACATCCAGTGGATGTCATTGTCGCACATGCAGAATTCAGTCGTAAGCGTCTCCTGTCTGAAGAACACAGAAAGATCGCAGGGATATTCTGGCTGAGAAAGCATATTCTTTATTGGCTGTCCGTTTCCGAAAGAGATCTGTTATGCTTATGCTGCCTGTTCTTTCAAAATGGCAAGAACATATTCCCTGGTGACGCTGAACGTTTCCATCAACTCTGTGATCATAACATCATCAGAAGCTCCGTGCCTTCTCATAAGTTTGATTGCTCCTGTAACTTCCATCTTGCGATTATTATCTTTCATTGCCTTACACATATCCATCTGATTTTCCTTTTCGTCAAATACAAGGTCAAGCTTTGCAACCCGATTCAGAAATACAGCTGTTTCCCTGTCAATCATCTCATGATTTGTTGCCTTTATAACCTCGATAGCTCCTGCTTTCTGGTACTTCAACACCTTCAAAGCCAATCCAGGCTTTGTATTTGAACTTCGTAAATCGCTGTCGGACATATTGGTCGGAGCAATCAGATTGACGGACAGTTCGGAGTAAACCGAAGCAGCGTATCGTCTTTCACATCCAGCATATCATAGAGATTCCTCGGCCCTTTCCATTCTTTATCCGAAAGGAGCACCGTTGCCGTGATAATGGGGATGAGCTTGTCTCCTTTGCGAAAGTCCGACAGGAACTCCTCACTGGTCAGCCTGATCTTCAGAGACATCCTCATTCACTTACTTATGCTGCCTGCTCTTTCAAAATGGCAAGAACATATTCCCTGGTGACGCTGTACATTTCCATCACATCTGTAATTATACTATCCTCAGAAGCTCCAAGTCTTCTCATACCTTTAATGGCTCCTGTAACTTCCATCTTGCGATTATTATCTTCCATCGCTTTACACATATCCACCTGATCCTCTTTTTCGTCAAATTCAAGGTCAAGCTTTGCTACCCGATCCAGGATTACAGCTGTTTCCCTTTCAATCATCTCATGATTTGTTGCCTTTATAACCTTGACAGCTCCTGCTTTCTGATACTTCAACACCTTCATAGCCAGTCCAAGCTCTGTATTGAACTTTTCAAAGTCACTGTCAGACATTTTGGCCAACTCAATCAGATTGATCGGACAGTTCGGAATTAACCGAAGCATGGGTTTTGTCTTTCATATCCGGCTTATCACAGAGATCCGTCGGACCTTTCTATTCTTCATTCGAAAGGAGCACTGTTGCCGTGATAATGGGGATGAGCTTGTCTCCTTTGCGAAAGCCCGACAGGAACTCATCCCTGGTCAGCCTGATCTTCAGAGACATCCTCATTCACTTATTATGCTTATGCTGCCTGCTCTTTCAAAATGGCAAGAACATATTCCCTGGTGACGCTGTACATTTCCATCACTTCTGTGATTATACTATTCTCAGAAGCTCCAAGTCTTCTCATACCTTTAATGGCTCCTGTAACTTCACTCTTCTTTCTATAATCTTCCATCGCTTTACACATATCTACCTGATCCTCTTTTTCGTCAAATTCAAGGTCAAGCTTTGCTACCCGATTCAGGAATACAGCTGTTTCCCTGTCAATCATCTCATGATTTGTTGCCTTTATAACCTCGATAGTTCCTGCTTTCTGGTACTTCAGCATCTTCATAGACAATCCAGGCTTTGTATTGAACTTCGTAAATCGCTGTCGGACATACTGGCCGGAGCAATCTAATTGATCGGATAGTTCGGAATAAACCGAAGCAGCGTTCTGTCTATCACATCCGGCATATCACAAAAGAACCATCGGCCATTTCCATTCTTCATCCGAAAGGAGCACCATTGCCTTGATAATGGGGATGACCTTGTCTCCTTTGCGAAAGCCCGACAGGAACTCCTCACTGGCCAGCCTGATCTTCAGGGACTTCCTCATTCACTTATTATGCTTATGTTGCCTGCTCTTTCAAAATGGCAAGAACATATTCTCTGGTGACATCATAGACTTTCTGCACCTCCATGATAATAGTCTCATCCGATGCGCCGTTAAGTCTTAAATAATCTATGATTCCTGTAACTTCACTCTTCTTTCTATAATCTTCCATCGCTTTACACATATCCACCTGATCCTCCTTTTCGTCAGATACAAGGTCCAGCTTTGCAACCCGATTCAGGAATACAGCTGTTTCCCTGTCAATCATCTCATGATTTGTTGCCTGAATAACCTCGATAGCTCCTGCTTTCTGGTACTTCAACACCTTCATAGCCAGTCCAAGCTTTGTATTGAACTTTTCGAAGTCACTGTCAGACATTTTGGCCGATTCAATCAGATTGATCGGACAATTCGGAATTAACCGAAGCATGGGTTTTGCCTTTCAAATCCAGCTTATCACAGAGATCCATAGGCTCTTTTCCATTCTTCATCCGAAAGAAGCACCGCTGCCGTGAAAACGGGGATGAGCTTGTCTCCTTTACGGAAGCCCGACAGGAACTCCTCACTGGTCAGCCTGATCTTCAGGGACATTCTCATCCCATTGACTATGCTTATGCTGCCTGCTCTTTCAAAATGGCAAGAACATATTCCTTGGTGACGCTGAACGTTTCCATCACTTCTGTGATTATACTATCATCTGAAGCTCCACGTCTTCTCAAAATTGTGATGGCTCCTGTAACTTCACTCTTCTTTCTATAATCTTCCATCGCTTTACACATATCTACCTGATCCTCCTTTTCGTCAAATACAAGGTCCAGCTTTGCAACCCGATTCAGGAATACAGCTGTTTCCCTGCCAATCATCTCATGATTTGTTGCCTTTATAACCTCGACAGCTCCTGCTTTCTGATACTTCAACACCTTCATAGCCAGTCCAAGCTCTGTATTGAACTTTTCAAAGTCACTGTCAGACATTTTGGCCGGTTCAATCAGATTAATCGGATAGTTCGGAATAAACCGAAGCAGCGTATCGTCTTTCACATCCAGCATATCATAGAGATCCCTCGGCCCTTTCCATTCTTTATCAGAAAGGAGCACCGTTGCCGTGATAATGGGGATGAGCTTGTCTCCTTTGCGAAAGCCCGACAGGAACTCATCGCTGGTCAGCCTGATCTTCAGGATATCCCCATCCACATACAAGTCGCCTTCTTTGTCCTTCTGTCGGTAGGATCGCCTTGCTTCGTCCACCTGCCTGGCATAACCAAGCATATCGTAAAGCCCTTTCTTCACGGGCATGGCATAGTGTGTTTTCCCCTGAAGTTCCGCTCCAAGCATCACATATACGGCCGTATCATCCATGTATGCGTTCCAGAGCTTTAACAAATTCCGATACTTCTGAACAGGAATTCTTGCTCCGTTTCCGTAAGGAATGGCAATCTGTGTGGTGTCCAGTTCCTTAAGATTCTTCGGGTCAATTACAGGCCTGCCATCGTACAAGAGAAAGTTGAACAAATCAGCAAAGTATATGCTGTTGGAAAAATACTGTTTTCCTTCTGTATCGATCACGCTCAAGCGCATTGCCCTCCTGTTCCTCATATTTGTATCGCCAAGTCAACCGGAATTCCCTGACCAATGCAAGATGATCCAATGGTACAGATAGAGTATATCAAAAGACCCGTCGATTTTCAACGAATTTCAGCGATCTGGCTTTGCAGGAACAGCACCTCGTCCATTACGCTGGTGAACACCTGTGTGCTTCAGCCTTTCGTCAACCGTCATGATGTTCATCCGCTTCTCGTTCTGCGGTATCTGATTTGCCGACACTTCGAAGCGATCTTCCAGCCAACCAGCTGATTGTTCAGCATTTTGTCAATCCTGCTGTTCTCACCTGTGAGCAGTGTTTCATGCTGTACCACCAGTTTCTCCTATCAACCCGGTAATTCACCGGACGGCATCACCACTGCACTCTGTCCCTCACCTTCGAGGATCATGCAGCGACTGTTCTGCCCATTGTCGGGATATATTTTTAAGAAAATAGCATCTTGACGTTACTGCGTTAAAGTGCTATTATAGTGACATCGCAGGACATCAATAAACTAAAGTGGAGGAGTTCCTCATGAAAAAAATGATTTGTCTGCTGCTCTCCGTTCTCTGTCTCTTTACTGCCGTCGCCCTGGCGGCTGACAGCGACACCATCACCAAAAACGGAAAGCTGATTGTCGGAATTACCGATTTTGCCCCCATGGACTATAAGGACGCGGATGGAAAGTGGATCGGCTTTGATGCAGATCTCGCCCGTCTCTTTGCTGAATCCCTCGGCGTCGAGGTGGAGTTTGTCGAGATTGACTGGGACAACAAAGTGCTTGAGCTGAATGCCGGTTCCATCGACTGTGTCTGGAACGGCATGACCCTGACGGATGAGGTCCTCAGTGCCATGGAATGCTCCAAGCCCTACTGCAACAACGCCCAGATCGTCATTCTCCCCAAAGACAAGGCTGCGCTGGCGGATGATGCTGACAAGCTGCAGGCCCTGAACTTTGCGGTTGAGGCTGGAAGCTCCGGTGAGGCAGTGGTCAACGAGCGCGGCTGGAACTGCACGCCCGTGAAGGCACAGTCCGATGCCCTGATGGAAGTCGCTGCGGGAACCAGTGATGCCGCCGTCATCGACTCCCTCATGGCTGCCGCCATGGTCGGTGAGGGAACCGGATACGAGAATCTCACCTATACCGTTCAGCTGAGCACCGAGGAATACGGCGTCGGTTTCCGCAAAGGCTCCGATCTGGCCGAGAAGCTCAATGCCTTCCTGAAAGATCTCTACGACAAAGGCACGCTCCTTGAAACCGCCAAAACCTATGGCGTCGAAGCCGCTCTGATCGCACAGTAACCTTCATCCTTTCTGACAGAGAATCGAAAGATTCTCTGCTTTTTCGTTGAAGCTTTGAAGGAGGCCTTCATTTTCCATGAAACTCATCCTTGAGCAGATGCCGGTCGTGCTAAACAGTCTCAATATCGGCTTTCTGCAGACCGTCCGTCTGTTCTTCGTCACACTGATCGGCGCCTTCCCCCTCGGACTCATTGTCTGTATGGGAACCATGTCCAAATTTAAGCCTCTCTCCCTCTTCTGCAAGTTTCAGGTATGGGTCATCCGGGGCACACCGCTGATGATCCAGCTTCTGATCATCTACTATTTCCCGGGTCTCGTCCTGCACAAAAACATCTGGGGCAGCGGCGAAACGGGCCGGTTCACGGCGGCGGCCGTGGCATTCATCATCAACTATGCCGACTACTTTTCCGAGATCTACCGGGGCGGCATTCAGAGTATCCCCGTCGGGCAGGAAGAGGCGGGTCTGGTGTTGGGCATGACACGGGGACAGATCTTTTTCCGGATCAAGCTGCTGCAGATGATCAAGCGGATTCTGCCGCCCATGTCAAACGAGATCATTACACTGGTCAAAGACACCTCTCTCGCCCGCATCATTGCCCTGCAGGAAATCATCTGGGCCGGCCAGGCCTTCCTCAAGGGAAGCCAGGGCATTTCCGGCGCCATCTGGCCGCTCTTTTTCACCGCGTTTTATTATCTGGCGGCCACGGGTCTGCTGACGCTGGGACTGGGTGCGCTTGAAAAGAAACTGGACTATTTCAGATAGAAGGAGGAAGAAAAATGTCCATTTTGCAGGTTGAACACCTTCAAAAATCCTTCAGCCGTACCGAGGTTCTGACCGATATCTCCTTTTCCCTGGATAAAGGTCATGCACTGTCGATCATCGGGTCCTCGGGGAGCGGAAAAACCACCCTTCTTCGCTGTCTGAATTTCCTGGAGTTTCCGGATTCCGGCATCATCCGCGTCAACGACGAGGTGATCTTTGATGCCAGTGCCCACAGAAAACTGTCTGAATCCGAGATCCAGTCCCGCCGTCTCCATTTCGGCCTTGTCTTCCAAAACTTCAATCTTTTTCCGCAGTATACAGCCCTTGAGAACGTGACGCTGGCCAAAAAGCTGTTCCTCAAGAAGCAGAAAAAGAGCACGCCGGACATGATCCGGCAGATTGATGAGGAAGGCAGGGAGCTGCTACACAAAATGGGTCTTGAAAACCGGATGAACAATTATCCGCATCAGCTCTCAGGCGGTCAGCAGCAG
>DGWH01000091.1:0-28362 GCA_002395225.1 Christensenella sp. UBA4263 | reverse complement strand
ATAGCCAGGGCACTGGCTCTCTCCCCGGACATCCTGTGTTTCGATGAGCCCACCTCGGCACTGGACCCTGAACTGACCGGCGAGGTACTGCGTGTCATCCGTTCGCTGGCCGAACAGAATATGACCATGATCATCGTGACCCATGAAATGACCTTTGCCCGTGATGTGGCCAGCCAGGTCATTTTCATGGACAGCGGCCGCATTGCCGAACAGGGCACGCCCGAGGAGGTATTCGGCCATCCCAAAGAGGAACGCACCAAACAGTTTCTGGCCAATTACGCCAGTTCCTGACCATGCCGCCGTTTTCCCAAGGCAGCGCCTTCCCCACTGTCCGCCCGGTGCGGACAGTTTTTCTTTGCCGGCACGCGGGAATACTTGACACTGATTCATAATATTGCTATCATTCCGTTTGGTGAAATCTCAGAATATTAACCAGCTGCCGGCATCGCTTCTTTCCCTGCCGGCTCTGATCACATGCCGTTTTGGCAGTAAGGAGCATCTGAATTGAAAAAAGTCTGCAAGCACCTCGGATGGATAATTCCCCTGATTGTTTTCCTCGTCTGTTTTGGTCTGATGATCACCTCCTATGCGAAATACGGACAGTATAACCTTGATTCGGACATGTCCTCCGACATGGTCCTGGCAGATCTGCTCAACAAGGAAGGCAAACTTATCACCACCAACTATTTCTATTCCAATGAGCTGAATGTGCTCAGTCCCATACTGGTTTTCCAGCTGGCTCTCAAGCTTTTTAAAAGCTGGCATGTGGCCAGAACGTTTTCCATCGGCCTCATGGCCCTGATCATGGTGGCCTCTCTCCTCTATCTGGCCAGACCCGCCGGGGTGTCCATCGGCGCCTGTCTTCTGGCCGGTGCGGCGCTCATTATGCCGGTCTCCAAGTATCAGGCGTTCACGCTCATCTATGGCTCTTTTTACATGAACTGGGTGACGCTGACCTTCCTTGAGGTCGGCTTTGTGCTGCGAATGAAGAAAAAGCGGCCGCTTGAACCCATCCTGCTGGCCCTGCTGGGTGTGCTGGGCAGCCTTTCCGGCATCCGGATGCTGATGGTCTGCGCAGTCCCGCTGTTTGCCGCTACCCTGATTCATTTCTTCCTTGAAGCGCGCCATACCCACAGCCTTAAAGAGGCGATTTCCGTCCCCTCTTTCCCGGCCCTGGCCGGCAGCCTGCTGTGCCTGGTAACCAACGGCATCGGCTACCTGATCAGCACCAATGTCCTGGCCAAGATCTATCACTTCCAGGAATTTGATGAGACCATCCTTAAAAAGCTGCAGCCCGGCATGCTGCCGGATCAGCTGATGGCCCTCATGGAATTCTTTGGCTACCGGGCAGAGTCCCTGCTCATGGCCAGCGAAGGCCTGTATTCCATGTTTGCCTTTGTCCTGCCGGTTCTGGGCATGATTTCCCTGGTGCTGCTGCTCCGGATGAAACTCAATCCCACCGAGCGCCTGCTGGCCATCTTCATTGATATCGCCCTGATCATCGGAATGATCATCAACGTGGTGGTGCTTTATGATGTGGATACGTTCCTCAACGGGTACAGCGTCGCCTATTACATGCCCGCTGCCCTGCTGACCGTCTTTGCCATTTTCTGGATGCTTGACCGCTTTGAGTGTCATCTGCCCGTCCTCCGCTTCCTCCCCATGCTGGTGGGTGTCTGCTTCTTTGTCCTGGGCTTTACGGTCTATGAGGATCAGGAAGTCAATACCTATGACGACGAGATGACCGTCATTTCGGATATGCTGCTTAAGGAAGGCTGTCATGAAGGATATGCCCCCTACTGGCATGCCAACGTGCTGACAGAGATCAGCGACGGACAGATTGAGGTGTACATGGTGGAGGACTGGGAGAGCGGCAAAATCGGCGAATGGCTGCAGCAGGCAGATCACCTGACCTCCGAACCCAAGGGACGGATGTTTGCCATCTTCTCCGAGGATGACTATAACAACGGCATTCCCGGCTGTGATGACGATCATCTGATCTATTCCTCCGACAGATCCTACGTCTGTGTGTATGAGGATATCAACGAATTCCACGAGCTTCGCGGAGATAACGCCGCATACTGATCCTCCGGGCTGACCGATGCGTTCCATCCGGTCAGAAAACCCGTTCACGCAAATGACAATGATGAAACATCCTATGAAGGAGTCAAGTATGGTTTCTTTTAACTGTCCTCCCTGCTATGGGACGGAGCTTCAGTACATTGAACAGGTCATCGCCAGCCGCCAGCTGTGCGGAGACGGACCGTTCAGCAAAAAATGTCAGAAATGGATGCAGGATCGTTTTGATGTCCAGAAAGCGTTTCTGACCACCAGCTGTACCTCTGCACTGGACATGGCACTGCTGCTCTGCAAACTGCAGCCCGGGGATGAGGTCATCCTGCCCAGCTTTACCTTTTCCAGCACCGCTACCTCTGCGGTGCTGAGCGGTGCCCGACTTGTCTTTGTCGACATCCGCCCGGACACCATGAATATTGATGAAAAACGCATTGAAGAGGCGATTACAGACCGGACAAAAGTCATCATGGTCATGCACTACGCCGGCATTTCCTGCGAAATGGATACCATTCTGGACATTGCCAGACGGCATAACCTGATTGTGGTGGAGGATGCCGCGCAGGGCGTCATGAGTACCTATAAGGGGCGCGCACTGGGGACCATCGGCGATTTCGGATGCTATTCCTTCCATGAAACCAAGAACTATTCCATGGGCGAGGGCGGCGCACTGCTTGTCAAGGATCCCGCGTATAATGAACGGGCCGAGATTCTCTGGGAAAAAGGAACCAACCGTTCCAAATTCTACCGGGGCCAGATCGACAAGTATACCTGGGTCGATTTCGGTGACAGCTATCTGCCCAGCGAACTGAGCGCCGCGTACCTGTGGGGTCAGTTTGAGGGCGCCGACGTGATCAATGAAAACCGGCTCGCCACCTGGAATACCTATTTCAGCGAGCTCCGGTACCTTTCGGATGCGGAACGGATTGATCTGCCCACGGTTCCGCCGGAGTGCAGGCATAATGCCCACATGTTCTACATCAAGTGCCGGGATCTGGATGACCGGCAGGCGTATATCCGGTACATGCGGGAACACGGGGTTGAAGCTGTCTTCCACTACATTCCCCTCCACTCTGCCCCGGCCGGTCTTCGTTACGGCCGCTTCCATGGGGAGGACAGATTCACAACAGCCGAATCCGAGCGTCTGGTTCGTCTTCCCATCTACTATGGCATTTCGGAGGATGCGGTGGAACAGGTCATCCGGCATACCAAAGACTATTTTAATGAGGTTCAATCATGAGAATATCTGCTGTTGTTCCGGTATACGGCTGCCCCGAGGCCGTTGAACCTCTGTATACCCGCCTCCGGGATACCATTACGAAAATCACGCCGGATTATGAGATTGTCCTGGTCAATGACGCCTGCCCGAAGGGATCCTGGGCCGAAATCGAGAAGGTCTGCAAGGCCGATTCCCGCGTGATCGGTCTGGATCTTTCCCGGAACTTTGGACAGCTCTCGGCCACCACCGCCGGAATGGAGTATGCCAGCGGGGACTGGACAGCGCTCCTTGACTGTGATCTGCAGGACCCGCCCGAGGCCATTCTGGACCTTTATAAGGAAGCCCAGAAAGGATATGACATCGTTCTGGCCAGGCGCAAGGACCGCAAGGATAAAGGCCTTGTCATTTTCCTGTCCAAAATGTTCTATAAGGTTTACGATTATTTCACCGACGGTCACTTTGACGGGGAAACCTCCAATCTCTGCCTCTGCCGAAAAGCCGTGATTGACCAGTTCCGCAGCATGCCGGAACAGAACCGCTCCTTTACCCTCGTCCTGCACTGGCTGGGCTATAAGCAGACCACCATTGATTTTGAAGCAGACCCGCGGTTTGCCGGGGAATCCTCTTACAATCTGCCGCGGAAAATCAAGCTGGCCACGCAGATGATTACCTCTCAGTCCAATAAACCCCTGCTGCTTGCCATCCGTCTCGGCTTCCTGATTTCCATTCTGTCGTTTCTGTATATCCTCTGGAAAATCATCGTCTATTTCACCACCGGCGATGTACCGGACGGCTGGACCAGCACCATCGTGTCCATGTATTTCCTGGGCGGCATCCTGCTGCAGTTCATGGGCATCCTGGGCATTTACATCGGGAACATCTTTGATGAGGTCAAGCACCGTCCCCAGTATGTCGTCCGGACGGAGCTGAACGTTCCCGGAGGCAAAATGCCTGATTCGGAAATCCCAGTCAATGACAGAAAGTGATGATTCATCCGTGAAAAAAGTTGCCATTATCGGGGCAAACGAATTTCAGAATCCGCTGATTCTTGCAGCCAATGCCCGCGGATATGAAACCCATGTCTTTGCCTGGCAGGACGGTTCCATTGGTGAACGCACCGCCAGTCACTTCTACCCCATCTCCATTGTGGACATCGATCTGATTATCGCGAAATGCCGGGAAATCGGAATTGATGCGGTCTGTTCCATCGGGTCGGACCTGGCCGCCATTGCCGTCAATGCCGTCGCCGATGCCCTCCACCTTCCCTCGAATCCGCCGGTGACAGCCCGGATTGCCACCAACAAAGTGGACATGCGTCAGGCCTTCCTTGATGCCGGCCTGTCCGTTCCGCGGTTCATCCGCGCCACGTCCGGCCTCACGGATGCGGAGCTTGAGCGGATTCTGGATACGGTAGAGCTGCCTGCCATCGTAAAACCCACCGACCGTTCCGGAAGCCGCGGCATCTGCAAGATCACCACAAGGGACACCGCACTGCTCAGAGATGCCATTGAACAGGCCTGCAGACAGTCCTTTGAACACGCGGCCATCGTCGAATCCTTCCTGACCGGAAAGGAATACAGCTGCGAATGCATCACGGATCAGGGCCGGCACACGATGCTGGCCGTGACCAGGAAATACACCACCGGCGCGCCGCACTTCATTGAAACCGCACATATCGAGCCCTCCGGCCTTTCCGAGAAAACGCTTCAGGACGTGCAGGAAACCGTCTTCAAAGGGCTGGATGCCCTCCACGTCACCTGTGGTGCCTCCCATTCCGAATTCCGGATTGAACCCCATACCGGCCGGATTCAGCTGATTGAAATTGGTGCCCGCATGGGCGGCGACTGTATCGGCAGTGACCTTGTCCCCCTCTCGACGGGCATCGACTTTGTGGGACAGGTTCTGGATACCGCAATGGGCATCGCCCCCTCGTTTAAGCGTGTCCCGCATCCCGCCTGCGCCGCGATCCGCTTTGTTTTCAGTCAGGCGGATTATGACCATTTTACGGAAACAATGCATACCAGTCCTGAATCCGTTTACCGGACGAGCGACATCGCCGTATCCGGAGAGAATGAGGTGACGGACAGTTCCACGCGCTGCGGGTTCTATATTCTCACCGGCGAGGACCGCGCTGCCCTTCTGCAGATGCTCCATGTGGAGGACAAGGAATGAAACAGACCCGTTCCAGATGGCTGCTCCTCCTTGCCCTGCAGCTGATTGTCATCCTGTATTCCCTTTCCAACGTGATGAGCAAGATCGCCTCCAATTATCCCTTTGCCAGTCTTCCCTATATACTGGCTTACGGAGGGGAAATTCTCCTGCTGGGCCTGTATGCGGTGCTCTGGCAGCAGATGATTCAGCGCCTTGACCTGACCACGGCCTATGCCAGCCGGGCAACCGCCCTCTTCTGGTCCATGCTCTGGGCCAGGCTGTTCTTCGGCGAGTCCATCACGCCCGCTAATCTCATCGGCGTCATTCTCGTCATCGTCGGTACACTGGTGGTGATTACAGATGAATAGTTTTCTGCCTGTTGCTGCCGCGCTTTCTGCCGTTGCGGTAGCCTCCGTTTCCCAGCTGCTTCTCAAGTCGGCGGCAAACCGGACCTACCCCTCTCTGATCCGGCAGTATCTCAATGTCCGTGTCGTTGTCGGCTATGGAATGATGGTCCTGTCCACACTCCTCTTTATTCTGGCCTACCGGCTCGGACTGAACGTCAAGAGCGGCCCGATTCTGGAGGCGCTCGGCTATCCCATTATTCTGGTCTTCAGTTACCTCTTTTTCCGCGAACCCCTGACAAAAAGGAAAATTCTCGGAAACCTGATTATTATCTGCGGGATTGTCATCTTCCATCTGTAAGGGGACAATCCCTTTTTATTCAGCAAGGAGCCATTCCGGAAAGGAACACGTATGAATCTGTTTTACTCGGTTTCAGATACACAGCTGACCCTGTGGTGGGATCAGGCAGCGCAGGCCGGTGCCCGGTATACCGTTTTGCTGAACAATGAGATCCGGGACACGGTCAGCCATACCCACTGCACCATTTGCGGCCTGCAGCCCGGGGAAAGTTATCCGGTCTGCGTAAAAACGGGCGACACCCTGATCGGCGAGGAACTCATTACCATGGCCAAAACGCCCAGACGCCTCAACGTGCGGGACTTCGGCGCCGCCGGCGACGGCAGGACCATGGATACCGCGGCCCTGCAGGCTGCCCTGGATGCGTGCGGCAGGGATGAGGAGGTCTGGTTTCCGGCCGGCACCTATCTGACCGGCGCGCTGCGGCTGCACAGCGATATGAAGGTCTACCTGGACAGGGATGCCACGATTCAGGGAACGGCGAATCCGGAGGATTACCTCCCGAAGATCTGGAGCCGCTTTGAAGGCGTTGAACAGGAGTGCTATCAGAGCCTTCTGAACCTGGGCACGCTTGATCATGCCGCCGGTCCGAACTGCCGAAATGTGTGGATTTACGGTGCCGGGAAGATCTGCGGCGGCGGACAGAGCCTGGCCATGCGGACCATTGAAACCGAGCGGGAGCGGCTGAAGGATTACCTCGCCGCCTTGGGCGACAAGGTCAGGGAATGCGAGAATGATGATACCATTCCCGGCCGTGCACGGGGCCGGCTGATTAACCTGAGCAACTGCGAAAACATCCGGATCTCCGGCCTGACACTGGAAAACGGGGCCAGCTGGAACGTCCATATGATCTACAGCCGGAAAATCATCACAGATCACTGCACCTTCCGGTCCGAGGAGGTGTGGAACGGCGATGGATGGGATCCCGATTCAAGCGAAAACTGTACCCTGTTTGCCTGTGAGTTCCATACCGGGGATGACTCTGTCGCCATCAAGAGCGGCAAGAACCCGGAGGGAAATGCCATTAACCGTCCAACCCGGAACATCCGGATTTTCGACTGCAAAAGTGCGTTCGGTCTGGGAATCGCCATCGGAAGTGAAATGAGCGGCGGTGTGGAAGATGTCCATATCTGGGACTGTGATCTTGAGCACTCCCTGTACGGCATCCAGATCAAGGGAACGAAAAAGCGGGGCGGCTATGTCAGAAACATCACCGTCCGGGACTGCCGTCTCTCCCGTTTCCTGTGCTGTGCCGTTCTGTACAACGACGACGGCGAAGGCAGCCCTGTCCCGCCCGTCTTCTCTGACATGGTCTGTGAGCGTGTCCATCTGACCGGCTGGGCCCGCAATTACTGGGAACCCGAGCTGCATGCCATGCCCTGCATTGACCTGACCGGCTTTGATGTTCCCGGTTATGAGGCCCGCAATCTCCGGTTTATCGACTGCACTATGGGCAAAGATGCCACCATTGTCCTTCGTCACTGCAAGGAACTCCGCATGGATATCGAGCAGACCGAGTAAATACTGTTTCCTTCCTTGCGCCCCGGATAAGCCCTGTAACCATTCAGAACAGACGAAAGCTCCCGACAATCGTCGGGAGCTTTTCAGGATGCCCACTTTTCCACGGCTGCGAATCAATTGGCCGCCGAAACGTTCAGGCAGGCAAACCAATCTCCTGCTCCCTGACCCGTATTCCCATGCTTCCAGCGTTCAGGCTTCAGGCTGTTTTTGCTGATTTGCGAGGACGGTCAGCTGGTAAGGGGTATTTCCGTTATTTCCAGGCAGGTGTGTATGCCCAAAAACATCGTTCAGCTGTTTAATCACTTCTTGACGCGAACCCGTTTTGAACGGAATCGATTCGATAATGTCGTTCATGATTTCGCCTAAATCATAGTTTCTTTCAAGCAGCCGCATTTCGTTTTTGATGATATGTTCCGCGAATAAATTACGGTATGCCTTCCCCTTTTCCTTCGTTGTAAATGGTCCGTTTTTTTTCTCAAGGTTTCTGATACCATTCTCCACCTCTTCCAAGGTTTCCCTCAGGTATTCTGCCTTTTTGGCTTTACGAATATCCAAAAGCGCTGAAAGCGTTTCAATGCAATCCACGATTTTTTCATTGCTGGGGCAGAAGCCATAGTAATAAAACTCGATCATCTCCTCCTCTTCCGGCAGATACATCGGTTTTTTTTCATGAACGGCTGCCACTGACTCCAGGGCTCTTGGAACCTCTGCCAAATCATCCCTGGCCAGGTACTCTACCCCGTTTTCATCCACCATCGGAGTCAGAATCGTTTCCCAGCAAAACATATCTTCGCCTTCCTCTTCTGGCTCCTCCTCAGTATAATAAAAATGAATGTATGCATCCCGTATCGTTCGCGGGTCCATTTCCGGATATTTTATGTGGAACAGCCTGGCAAAGTCATCTGTTTTCATCAGGCCATACCAGCAAAAGGCAACACTTTCACAGATAATAAGCCATCCCAATTCCTTGCCTGTCATTTCCGGGCACTCGCCGTTTAAGGGCTTAATGATTTCAAATTTCATTCTCTCTATTTTCACTCCTGCCGCTGCGTGGCAGGACCACTCCTTCGACCTTTTTTCAGAAAGAGCGCTTCCGTAGAAGCGCTCTTTCTGTCGTCTTTGCAGACGGAATGTGTCCTGCACATTACTTGCGGATGTTGTCAATGTTCTCCGTGGTTCCGCCGCCGACATCATCTTCTGCACGAAGCAGCCCTTTGTCGACCAGACGCAGGAAGGCATCCACTACATCCGGCGTCAGCTGCGTTCCTGAAACTTCCTTGATGATGGAAACCGCTTTGTCAAAGTTCATGCGTTTCCGATAGGGGCGGTCTGAATACATGGCATCAAAGCAGTCTGCCACCGCGATGATCTGGGCCACACGGGGAATCTCGTTTCCTTTCAGATGGTTCGGATAACCTCTGCCGTCTGGACGCTCGTGGTGCGCCTGTGCACCGACAGACAGTTCCGGCATGATGCTGATGTTCTTCAGAACATCATATCCGATCGTCGTGTGTTCCTGAATTTTCTTGAATTCATCATCTGTCAGTTTCCCGGGCTTGTTGAGGACTTCCTTGGGCACACCGATCTTGCCGATATCATGCAGGAGCGCGATTCGATGATACTTTTCCACCGTCTCCTTGTCATAGCCCAGCTCCGTGGCCAGCATCTCGGTATAATTGGCCACACGATTGGAATGGCCCTTCGTGTATTCATCTTTCATATCAATGACTTTTGCAAATGCATCGGTGATCTCACTGACAAATGTCATTGTTTCCTGATGTTTCTTTTCCAGTGCGCGGGTCTTTCTCCGAACGGTAAACCGTACGGTTTCCACCAGCAGGAAGATCAGCACGGCGCCTGCGACGATGTAAAACCAGACCTCTTCGTAAAAAGCCTTTACCTTGATGATCTCAACAGAAACTTCCTTGTTCTGAACCCCCATGGTGTCCTGGATCTGCATCACATAGTGATACGTTCCGCCCCGAAGGTTCGTATAGTCGATGGGCACCAGTTCGCTGCGGTTAACAGTCGTGAATGAATCATCGACCCCTTCCATCCGGTAGCTGACCTTCGGATCACTCAGGGAATAGTTGAATACGAAGCTCGGAACCGTCAGCTTTGTGGTTGTTTTCGGAATGGTGAACGTCCCATTTTCATCCGGATAAATAATCTGTGTCCGGTCGACAATCACAAAAGGCACACCGGCATGCAGATTATTGACATCCTCAAAAGGCTGGTTAATATTGACTTTGCAGACACCCACATTGCCCGCGATATACAGTTCCCCGTCATCCGTCAGTTCACTGTAGGAATTCGCCGTGGTGATGCAGGGCAGTCCGTTGGCCAGGCTGTAATGAACGCTGTTGATTTCCCCGTTGGCAAGGAGTTCCTTCGTGGGTGTGACATAGACGCCGTTGCTGCTGAGCACCCACATATCCCCGCGGCTGTTCTCATACAGGTCGAAGTTATTGGTGTACGGGAAATCGGAGATGGTGGTTACCTTATAATCCGGTGTAAGGTAGGCAATGGCGCTGCTGGAAATGATCCAGATGACATTATTCTTCCTGTCTTTTTTCAGGCGCATGACGATATCCGAAGGCATTCCGTGCTCAACGTCGATGTTTCGGACACCAGAATCACTGATGACATAGATTCCGCCGCCATTGGTTCCAAGGACGATATCCCCGTTAAACCCTTCCGAAACGGTCAGGCTTTCCGTGTTTGAAATGCCGTCCGCCTCGCCATATCCGCCAACAATCTGATCGCCTTCAATGACGTTGACGCCGCCAGCAACAGCGACAAGTGTCTGTCCCTTCTCTGTTTCCGCTACCGCCCGCAGACTGGTGGACAGAAGCCCGTCTTCCTGCGTAAAGACAACCGCCTCTCCCTGATCATAACGGATCAGGCCCTGTTTCCGCCAGACCGAGATCCAGATCCGTCCCTTGCTGTCGCGGAGAATGGAACGAATGCGGCAGCCATCCAGCATGGTGATCAGGTCATCTGCTTCCATGTCCTTGCCGGAAACGGTGACTGCCTTTTTCAGCGGAATGCTTGAGACCGGTCCCTCCGGACCAATGGCAAGCAGGCCAGTATCGGTTCCCACCAGAAGCGTGTCACCGGACATGCAGGTGGTATTGACGACCCGCGGTTCCAGCTGATAGCGTTCAAACAGGTTGAAAAACTGGTTGGGAACCACCTTCATGACACCCTGCCGCGTTGAGGTAAACCAGAGATTTCCCAGATAGTCGGTCATGATGCCGCCGATATTGCTGTTCATCGGCAGATTTTCAAGCAGCCGGAACTGACCGTCCTTCAGCACGCCGATGCCGTTTGATGCACAGATCCACAGACTTCCGTCAATATACGTCGTCTGCATGACATAGACCAGCGGGCTGATATCAACGGTTTCAACCTCTGAGAAGGTATCCCCCATCCGGACATGATAATACTTGTAATCCGCGCCCTCGCAGTACATCATCCCCGGATTGGCCGGATCCGGGAAGATGGAGCCGATGCCGCCCTTGATCGGGCACTCTTCCATCGGAATATAGTTGATGACCTTATCATCCTTAATGGTAAAAACAGAGCCGAAATTGTCAAGCCCGTACAAAAGGCCGTCATTGGCAAACCGAAGGTCGCGCATGTTTGCCTCGGCAATGAGCGGATCATCCATCATGCTCAGATGGAGGTCGACATCAATTTTGACAATTCCGCTGGTGGTGGCAACATAGATGTTTCCATTCTGATCCTCGGTAATGGCGCGGGTATGGGCCGACTTCAGGCCATCCAGCTTGTTCCATTTCCGGAGCTCTCCCCGCTCAAGAACACCAATGCCGCTGTCATTCGTGCCGATCCACAGCCGTTCCCGGCTGTCCACATACAGACACTTGATGCTTGAAAGGCTCTGGGCGATTTCAAGCCGCTCGAAGGTATTTCCATCATAGCGGATGAGTCCGGCATAGCTGCCTATCCAGATAAAACCGTCGCTGGTTTCGGCGATGGCATTGGCCTCAGAGGTGGGCAAACCATTGGTGTTGTCGTAGAGAACCGCTTTATACCCTTCACTGTTTCCCGTCGGATCAACCGCCAGCGCTCTGTTGAGAACACCGGAACTGTTTTTGGTGACCATTGCCGTTTCGGCCGTTCCGGTTCCTGAAATTCCAAGCACAACGGTCAACACCAGCAAAAGAGCCAGCCAACGGAGAGTCAAAGCTTTTCTGCAGGTATTTGTCCTGTTGAACATTACTATTTGCATTCTTCTGCCTCATGAAGTTCTGATTTGAAATGAAACGCTGTCCTGTGTTCCCGTCAGATGCCTGTTTACATGGCCGGGAACCGGGCTTGTATCGGGTTAAGGTCCTGTCAGGCTTCGTTTACTCTGCCGAAACAGTGGCTTCAGCTTCATTTTTTGCCGGAGCCGGTTCCGCTGCCGCGTCCGGGGCTTCGGTGCTGTTTGCTTCTTCAGCTGCCGCAGCAGGAGCTTCGGTGCTGTCTGCCTCTTCAGCTGCCGCAGCAGGAGCTTCGGTGCTGTCTGCCTCTTCAGCTGCCGCAGCAGGAGCTTCGGTGCTGTCTGCCTCTTCAGCTGCCGCAGCAGGAGCTTCGGTGCTGTCTGCCTCTTCAGCTGCCGCAGCAGGTGCTTCGGTGCTGCTTTCGTCTGTCGTTGACTCAGCCGGCGTTGCAGCGGGTGTTTCAGCCGTGATGCGGCCGTATTCCTCGCCGCACAGAAGATGTCCGGTTTCGGCATCGGCCTCATCGGCCGGCTTTTCCGTCAGGGTGAATCCGGCTTTTCCTTCAAACAGCATGACAATGTCTGAACCGCCGAACAGGAAGCAGCCGATCTCATCCCCTTTTGAGAGCTCTTTTCCGGGCTTGATCTCCTCGCCAAACTCCAGGCCGGAGATCATTCCGTTGTCCACCGGAATCAGGGCCATCGTTCCGGCATCTGATTCGATCACAACCACCCCGCGGCCTTCACTCGTAAGCCACGAAAGGGAACAGGCATCCCGGACATACTGTTTCTTTTCCGGATCCCAGGTGATGACAGTCCCTGCCCCACCTGCAGCAGGAATCTGATAAACAGCGGTTACCGTACCGGAAACCGGGCTGTGGAAATGGTGATAGTCATTGTCATTGAGTGTCATATAGGTCAGGGTACCGCCGTTAAACAGGGGCGCCACGTCTGCTCCCTCCGTCCCCAGAATCTGCGCAACAGTTACCTCGCTGGCAGCCAGGTCGGCCGCAGGACTGACGATTCCCCCATCCTCACGGATAGCCAGGACTTCACGGGATGCGGAATCTGCCGGCGCTACAATGACGGTATTGTCCTCCGGCACTGCCACGGGGCGTGCCATGGGACCGGCCAGTCTGCGGGTATAGAAATCCCTGAGGCTCTTCCAGTTTTCAGCTGCCTCATACCAGTCTTTATTCAGATTCCATTCAGGGAGCTGCAGCAGCGCTTCATAAATAGCCGGACTCCAGGAAGCCTCGGAGATAAGATACTCGTTAAACGTATTGCTGACCTCATCAAGCCAGAGGCTGACCGGCTCCAGATACCGGACGGTCGGACGAGCCATTCCGCTTTCCGCCAGTTCCTCCAGAGGCTGGTCCAGGAGCCACGCAAGATAGTGCCTTTCCTGTTTGCCGGCAAAGTTCTCGCCTTCCACCTCGGGAATGCGGGTAACCGAGGCATCCATGTAGTCAAGCAGAGCTTCGATAGACTGTACCGGGTTCGTTTCCGGATCCGGATTGATTTCAGCGGCCCTGGCAATGGAGGCTTTCAGCTGTTCCTCAAGACCCGGGTTCTGCTCGAGCATGTCAAGAAGCCGCTGGCTGAGGGGCGACCTTGTCAAAGCCTCCTCCGGAATCTCCGTGCCGGTCTCCGCGGCGGCACTGTCCGTGCTCAGGTCAATAACCGTAACTGCTTCCTCCGCCACATTTGTCTCATCCGGGTTCTGGGCTGCATCCGTGTCATCTGCAGCGGGAATTTCCTCCCCTGCCGGCACGGCGTTTTCAATGGCTTCTCCGGAGACTGCCGCGTCAGATTCGGCAGATGGGGTTTCCTTGCCGGACTCGATCGTCGAATTCAGTTCACCGATTTTGACGAGCAGATCCGATGCCTGAACCAAGAGTCCTTCAATTTCACGATTGTATTCGCCCATGGTGCCCAGTGTCGTTTCATAATTGGCCACGGTTTCATTGAGCGTTTTAATAGTCGCATTTTTATCCGACAGATTGGACGTGAGCTGATCGATCTGCCACTTTCTCAGATTGGAATTCATATTGAGCGTCGAAATTTCGGCATTACGATCCGCAATGGTTCCGTTCAGTGAATCAATTGTCGTATTTTGATTGGTTACCTCATCCGTAAGCGTACTGATCTGGCCGTTCAGTGTTTCTATCTGTGAATCTTTTTCAGAGACAGAGGTTTCAAGCTGATTGGCTTTGTTTGTCAGAGAAGCAACCGTCTCGTTCATTTCCTTCGTTTTCATGAAATACAGGGTTCCAAATACAACAGCTAAAATGGCAAAAATCAATGCGGCATACTTCATAGTAATCCTCCTGTCAACTTTCAACTCTTCGGCATCCCCGAAATCGTTCCAATCTTCCAACATTCTGCGATCATAAAAAGGAAATACAGCATCCATTTCCTGACAGGGTTCGATTTTCCCGAAAGAATTCCGGTCCGGGAGAAGGCGGCCCTGTCAGACGATGAATTGTGCAATACCCTCTGTTGGTTCTATACCGACATTCTATTATATCCGTAAAGCCGTTCTCTTGGCAAGAGATTCTGAACAAAGAAATGTGTTTCTCTGTGTTAAAATGTCGCAAAGGTCTGGCTGCTTTTTGGGGAGTCTCACCCATGATTCGATGCCAACAAGGCCCGTTCTGAGCAGAAATGGCAGATAAAACCGGAGAGCAGGCGAATGCTCGCCCGCTCTCCGGGTACATCTGTATCTTTTTCAGGTCATTGACAAATAAGGGCATCAGGCTGCCTGATCCAGTTCCTGTTCTTCCGTTACAGGTTCCGTCTCCGGCTCTTCCTCCGGCTGAACCGTTTCTGTTGCCTCGGTTTCACTTTCCTCCGGCTCTGCCGTTTCCTCCGCCGTCACGGTTGTCCCGGTTTCCCCATTTTCCTCTTTCTTCTCAGAGCTTTCCGGTGTTTTATCTGCCCCGGCCTCTTCCTTTGCGTCAAGCTTCGGCCGGGATTTTTTCGGTGTCGGGATCTCCGTATTTTCCGCCGTGGGGTCCAATGTGAGTTCGACCGGCTTCACGGAATCAAGTCCTTCGCTGGGAAGGGTATTGATCTTTCCGCCTTCAATCCGGTAAAACAGGGCGGACACGATGCTGCTCAGGTCATCAAAGTTTAGGTTCGCCATGAACTTATCCACCTGTTCCTTCAAGGCTTTCTCCATCTCATCCTCAGGAATCTGCGCCAGCGAGCCGATGTCAATCCAGTTGCCGGCAAAATAAACGAGGATTGAATTCTCTTCCAGGGTGCTGATTGAGTCGTTCCAGACGCCATGCATCAGGATCGGCAGGGAATGTCCGGGGACGGTTACCACACGCATGGTGTGTCCATCCTGTCCGGCATTCGTGTTGGCGTTATAAAGAACGCCGCCGAAATGCTCCTTCAGCCAGTCGCCCAGTTCACCTTTCAGAAGCTCATTAATCTCATCTTCCGTTTCAGACTCCGTGGACGCCTTCTCCTCCGGATTTTCCCCATCCGTATTGACTGCCTCGGTTTCGTTCCCGCCGTTGATCAGTTCGGTAAACACTCCCACAAAGTCGCCGACGGAAGGCGGAAGAACGCTGAAATCGCCCATCATCAGCCGGCTAAAGATACTCTTGAAACTGGCGACCAGTTTATCTGTATTCAGCGTATAGAGCATCATGACCCAGTTTCCGTCGTTAAATACCTCATTGTCCGGCAGCGTCATGGTCAGCAGTGCCCGGTTTGCGTCGTATGTCTCCGGCATCTCCTGCACGCCAAGACGCGTGGTCTCAAGCGCCTGCTGCAGATCATTTTCGTACTTTTCAAGACCGGCTGCTTTCAGTGCCCAGGGCAGAAGATGGACCAGCTGCGGATAATCCGAGCCCGGAACCATTGCACAGTCAACCGTGAACCAGAACGCGCGGCCTTCCTCAAGCGTCATTCCCGCCTTTTCATACAGCATCCAGGCCAGATAGTTGAGCAGCGAGGAATTCCCGTGAACGCCGCCCTGGTCATTGAGCAGGGTGGGGATTTTCACATTGGGAACGTAATAAAGATCCCATGTAAACTGAGGCTGCTGGAAATCATGCGGGGATTCCATGCTGCGAACCTGCATGGTGCTCTTGTCGCCCAGAATCCAGGAGGTATTCTCCCGTCCTTCCATCATCATCTGGCAGGTTTTTCCCTGAATATCACTCATGGCTTCATTGATCGCGCCATAATCATTCATGTACGCGTTATAGGTCATGACCGAAGAGGTGACGCAGTGGGTAAACTCATGCGCCAGAACATCGAGGCACTGCGAGAAATCATTTCCCTGACTGGCGAGGAAGATCTGCCATCCCAGATAGCCGCCGACATAGGCCGCATTGTCAACCGGGACGTGATTCTGGTCACAGTAGTTATTCAGCACCAGAATCGGGGTATTCAGTCCATCTCCGCCCTGCCAGCCGATTTCCTTATAGTAATCATAGGCGCGGCAGTAATTGTACAGTGTCTGAAGGCCGACCTGATCCCACTCCAGGTTATTCGGGCTGGACTCCAGCACGACCCGGCCGTTGTTGTAAAGGAATTCCCAGCAATCCGCCACGACAATCCTGCGTTCGATATTGCCAAGATAATACATGCCGGTGCGCTTGTCCCGCATGACCGTCACCGTCAGTTCCTTCTCTCCGCCAGTGGAAAGATCCACATATCCGGTGTAGTCGACAGGCTCCATAAACTCAAACACATAGCTGGAATCAAAGCCGCTTGCGCCGGCCTCATCCCCCGCCATGATCGTGGGCAGGCTGTACAGGTACTGGCCATCCAGCGTCACATAGTGCGTCAGATAAGGCAGGTCAGAGCCTTTCGTGATGCTGCTGTTGGGATTGTCCGTATAGACCGCCCAGACATACCGGCTTCCCGCGCTCTCCTCATCTTCCGCCTCAACATCCAGTTCAAGGGCAATCGGCAGAATCATCTTCTCCGTCAGCCCTTCCTGAAGGGTAACCTCTTTGGTTCCCTCTGCCCTCTGGTGTTCAATGACCAGCTGCTCCGCTTCCTCTGCGGTAATTCCTTTCGCGATATCCGTTTCAGGAAGCTCTGTTTTCACGCTGCTGGTCAGGCCGATCATGTGCCCGTCCGCATCCGTGATCACTTTCACAGCACCGCCCAGAACCGTGGTGTTATTGTACATCTGCTGGAAAACATAGTAATGATTGCCATAGGCATCTGTCAGGTTGCGCCACGGAACAAATTCCGTTTTTTCGTTTCCGCCCAGGTCATTAAGCGACCCTTTCACGACCTCAACCGCGTCCTCAAAGGACTTAACCGGCTTATCCGTGCTGGCACCGTCGATCAGGGTGACAACCCCCTCCTGCCGGAATACCGAGGGCCCTTCCGCCTTGTTTTCCGCTTCCACTGACACAAAGAGCAGCAAAAGCATCATGACGAGGCTCACAATTGTCCGCTTCATTCTCCCATTTCTCCTTTCTTTGGCTCGGGCGAGTCTATCACCTGAGCCGCAACGCAATAGCCCGGATTCGACTGACTGTCACAGCGCGACAGGACCACTCCTTCCCGGACACACTTTTCCGAACAACAGATTTTTTTCTGTATATTCCCTGTAAAAATCAAGTCAGTTCTTTATACGAATCAAGGATCACCTCTGGCAGTTGCCAATTCAATTTCTTTCCCCCGGCCATGTGCCTGCAGAACATCTCATTCTTCCGCTCCGAAAGAATGACGAAACGCTCTCAAAAAGCGTTTTTGGAACGTTCACCGGGTTCTGAACTGCCAGAATGCAACGGCCGCGGCACAGCCGACATTCAGGGAATCAATTCCCTCTTCCATGGGAATAACCGCCAGATGATCCATGCAGGCGATGGTGTCCTGCGTCAGTCCGGTGTCCTCCGTTCCCAGAAACAGCGCCGCACGCGGGAGATTCAGAAAACGCGGGTCATCCAGCGGAATGCTCTCCTTCTCAAGCGCCAGACCGATACAGGCAAATCCCTGCCGTTTCAGTTCCGGGACCGCCAGATTCGAATCGGTTCTGGCCCAGGGAATCCGGAACAGCGAACCCATGCAGACACGGACAGAGCGCCTGTGATACGGATCACAACAGGTCGGCGAGAGGAGAATCGCATCCACGCCCAGTGCGGCGGCCGAGCGGAATATGGATCCCACGTTGGAGGGCTCCGTAATCCCCTCAAGCACGGCCACCCGTCGTGCACCTGCAAGTACGTCCTCCTGCTTTCGTTCCGGCTGCCGGTGCATGGCGGAAAGGATCCAGGAGCGCTGGAGACGAAAACCGGTCAGTGCAGCCAGAACATCATCATCTGCCGTAAACACAGGGACATCCCCCGCTTTTTCAAGCAGATCCATCCCCTGCTGTGTTTCGAGAAATTTGCGGCGGATCAGAATTGACAGCGGCCAATACCCCTCCGCCAACGCCGTTCCCACTACTTTTGGTCCCTCAGCGATAAAAATCCCTTTCTCCGGCTCCTGTTTGCTTCGCATCTGTGCATCGGTCAGGTGAAAATAGGCTTCGGTTTCCTTTGAAGAGGTATCCGTGATTTCAATGATCTGCATCCTTTTCCTCCCGGCGTTGTCCGGCAGCGGCTGATTTCCGGTTCACCCGTTTGTCCCATCGGCTTTTGCTCATTATATCTGAATATTTCTTCTCTGTAAATCAATTTCGGATATGGAAAATATGCTCTAATTGTTTTATGATTATTGTGCATAACTTCTAATATTCTGTGTTTCGCAAAATTCTTCTTGCGCATTCATCACCCGTCTGATATAATACCTCATGTTTTGAGGGCAGATACCCGCTTGGGTGATCGGCTGTCCACAATCCGCATTCCAAAAACTTCATATTGTTTGGGGCATTAGCACAGTTGGTAGCGCGCGACATTCGCATTGTCGAGGTCAGGGGTTCGACTCCCCTATGCTCCACTCTAGTCATCTTATACGAACACCTTCCACAGTCTGCATGGTTGGCTCCATGGCGGTTGTGATCGGTGATTTCGAAGCTGCATGACTTTCAAAAAGATAAAGACTACACTTCAATCATGAAGTGCAGTCTTTATTTCTTTTTCCCGAGAGCTCCTCCGCATTCTACCACTAGACAGCCGAACCTGAAGCCGGTTGGCATGAGGTTCGGATTTCTTAATGCTTTGTCTCAACGTATTTCATCGAGATGACATAGCTTGAAACAATGTTTGAATGACTTTACTGCGCCAGGCATGAATTGATTTTTGAAATTCGGAACAAACTCTGATTGTGCCCTGACCGGCGTGCCACGGCAGGCAGTCTGTGCAGCATTTGTCCTCGTTTGCTTTATCCCTGGCTGGATTGTGTCCATCCCGGGTTTCAGACGTATGGCTGAAAAGCTCCATAAGGAAAAAACAATGGGCACCCTGCCTGCTCATAAAAGTCAGGAACTTCCCTTGAATGTTCCAGTTAACACTTCCGTTTTTGCATTTTTTGAAAAAACGGAAGTGTTAAATTGGTTTTTTGTGCGTATAAGCAGGGAGAAGCATCCGGTATTCGCACTGTTGAGGTCATCGGATTCTATTCCCCTATGCACTAACCGTTGCGCCTGCGCAGGCACTCTGTGCTGCATTTTCCATCGTCTGCTTTATCCCTGGCTGAATCGTGGCGATCCCGGGTTTCAGACGTATGGGCTGAAAAGCTCCATAAGGAAAAAACGACGATACCCTGCCTGCTCATAAAAATCAGGAACTTCCCTTGTATGATCCGGTTAACACGTCCGTTTTTGCATTTTTTGAAAAAACGGACGTGTTAAATCGGTTTTTTGTGCGTATAAGCAGGAAATCTATGAAAGCATTGAACTAGCAGAAACGTTTTTCTTCCTTCAGAAATTCCAGCACATTCACATGAGAGATACCATTTCTTTTCTGCAGAAGATAATCCGTCGTCATCACATATTTGGGATAATTATCCCGTATCATTTCAAGTGGCCGGTATTCTCTTTCTTCCGTTGCCTTACTGTTAGCAATCGTATATGAAACCTGTATGTACGCATAATTCTGTTCAGTACTCCGAACAATAAAGTCACATTCCAGTTTTCCGATTCTTCCAACACTTACCATATAATTCTGCCCTTTTGCGTAAATAAAGACAAGGTTTTCCAGTTCAGGGCCGTACTGTATGGTATTGTCTGTATTCACTGCGTAGTAGAAACTCAGATCTGACAGATAGTATTTTTTCTCTCCCTGAAGAGCCCGCTTTGATTTCATGTCAAAGCGCGGACACTCATATAGAATTTTGGAATCCAGAAGAATTTTAACATATCTGGACACTGTTTCCTTTGAGATGTGAATTCCATTTCCCTTAAGTGCTTTATATAAGCTAGTTATGCTGGTTCTTCCTCCGAAGTTATTTATCAGATAGTCTCTGACTCTTTCAAACGTTTCCTTTTCCCGTATTTTTACTCTTTTTCGAATGTCTTTTTCAAAGATCTCCTGAATGATTCCCTGTACATAGGTGCGCTTTTCCTGCATTTCATCCAGAAGTACCGTTCTTGGGAAACCTCCCTCCAGAATATAACGATTCATTTCAACTGCCGGATTCGGATCAATCGATTTCTGATAGAACGCTTTCATTTTCTCGTATTCCATAAAACTCAGTGGGAATACTTCGAATTCCAGATACCGTCCGGTCAATTTGGTTATGAGCTCCCCGCTCAGAAGATAGGAATTTGAACCTGTAATAAAAATGGACCATTCTCCATCAGCCCGAAACCCATTGATTACTTCCTCAAATTCCTTCACATTCTGGATTTCATCGATAAAAAGATATTTGAGCTTCGCAGTTCTGTTACGCTCCTCAATCAATTTTTCCAGTTGGTCTGCTGTTTTTACCTTTCTGTATTCTCGTCGATCCAAATCCAGATAGACGATCTGTTCCTCGGTGATCCCCTGCTTTCGTAACTCATCAGCAATCATTTGCATCAGACATGATTTTCCACAACGTCTGACACCTGTAATCACTTTAATCAGATCTTCAGCATGATAAAATCCTCGAATTCTCTGGAGATATTGTTCACGAACATAAAGCACCATATCAAAACCTCCAAGATTTATTTGCCTGCATTATAGCCAGGAATCGGGAAAATAGCAAGTTAACAGGACCGTTTTTGTAATTTATGAAAAATCGGTCTTGTTAACACGAACTATTGTGAATAGACGTTGCGCAAGATACCCCAGCCAACTCCTGTCAGGTATTTCTTCTCCAGAAAACCAAAAGCGTCTTTTTTCAGAAAATGCCCGCCAATGTGATTATTCACTTTGGTCAGATCGTGATTGTCTGTTAACCATCTTATTTTACTTGCGACGGAATACTGAATAAGGTATAATCTCGTGCAGGTTCTGCAGGTTCCCGACGATAAGACAATTCAGGAATCGTCCGGTGAACCTGCACATAGAATAAAAAAGAAGGCCTTTGTTTATTTGCGAACCAAGGGAATGTTCCCGAATGGAGATCTTTTGAAATAGGAGGAAACGAAACGGTGGCAAAAAAAGCGCATTTTAGAAGGAGATGGATCCCCTGTCTGTTCCTGCTCCTGGCAATTGTCGCGCTTATGAATTTGGGCGCGGCGGGTGCGGATGGAACGAATACCGTGGATCCCGTTAATGATCCGGAGAATTTCTCTGCCGTGCTGTATGACAATACAAACGGTCTGCCCACATCGGAGGCCAATGCCATCGTGCAGACAGCGGATGGATTCATCTGGATCGGCAGCTATGGCGGGCTGATTCGCTATGACGGCAATACCTTTGTGCGCATGGATTCTACCAGCGGACTTACCAGCATCAAGTGCCTGTATGTGGACGATCAGGATCGCCTGTGGATCGGCACCAACGACAACGGCGCCGCAGTGCTGTACAAGGGTGAACTGCACAAATGGGGCAAGCTGGAAGGCATGAAGTCGAGCCATACCCGCGCCATCACGGGCGATTCGAATGGCACCGTCTATATCGCAACGACCTGCGGCATCGCGATGATCGATCCGAACGGGAACCTGCGAATGATGGAAGATGAGGCCATCGCCGAGGCGAACATGCGTGATCTGCGAATGGGCAGCGATGGAATCATCTACGGTCTGACCAATTTCGGCGACCTGATGAAGATACAGGACGGGAAGCTGCTCAGCTTTCTCAGTGCGGAGGAAACCGCCGTGCAGGGCGTGGCCTCCATGCTCCCCGATCCCACGCAGCCGGGCACGCTCTGGTTTGAGGGTGGCGACTTTGGGTTCTACCACGCGACCTACGGGGAAAAACTCACCGACCTGGAACCGATCGACATTCAGCCGCTGAGCTATATACAGCAGATGGAATACATCGACGGCAGGCTGTGGATCTGCGCCTCCAAGGGCATTGGCGTGCTGAGCGATAACGGCATCCAGGTCATGGAGGATCTGCCGATGAACAACTCCATCGGCCACGTGATGCGGGATTACCTGGGGAATCTCTGGTTCACCTCCACGCGTCAGGGCGTGATGAAGATTGTCCCCAACCAGTTTTCCGATGTGTTTGAACGCTTCGGTCTGGCCAGGCAGGTCGTCAATTCCACCTGTATGTTCGAGGACAAGCTGTTTATCGCGACGGATGCCGGACTGATCGTGCTTGATGATAACGGTCCGGTTTCCAGCCTGCCGCTGACAAAAGCCGTAAACCATACCGGCACGAACTTTGTGGCGGATGTCGAGCCGGATGACCTGATCCGGCTGCTGGAGGGCTGCCGGATCCGCTCCGTCATCCGCGACAGTCAGGACCGGCTGTGGATTTCCACCTGGCGCAAATATGGACTGCTGCGTTATGCAAAGGGCGAACTGACCGTATTTTCCCAGGGAGACGGGCCGATTGCCAACAGCCTGCGTGCCGTCTGCGAACGCAAGGACGGCACGATCCTGGTGGCCCTGACCGGCGGTGTAAATGTCATCGACGGCGACCGCATCGTCCGCTCCTACGGAGAAGCAGACGGCATCGCCAATACCGAGAGCCTCTGCGTCGCGGAGGGAACAAACGGCGATATCGTCCTCGGCTCAAACGGCGGCGGTCTCTACATCATCAATGAATCCGGCGTACGGAACATCAACGTCGAGGACGGACTGCCCTCCGACATCGTCATGCGCCTGAAGCGTGATCCGAAACGGGATCTGATCTGGATCGTCACCAGCAGCGCCATCGCCTACATGACGCCGGACTACCAGGTGACGACGGTCCAGAAATTCCCCTACAGCAACAACTTTGATCTCTTCGAGAACAGCAAGGGCGACATGTGGGTGCTTTCCAGCAACGGAATCTACGTGACGCCGGCGGAGGAATTAGTCGCCAACGGAGAGATTAACCCCGTCTACTACAGCATCGCCAATGGTCTCCCCTGCATTACCACGGCAAATTCCTACAGCGATGTGACGGAGGAGGGAGACCTGTATATTGCCGGTACCACCGGTGTGTGCAAGGTCAACATCGAGCAGCCTTTTGAGAATGTCGACGATCTGAAGGTGACGGTTCCGTTTATCGAGGTCGACGGCCAGACGATTTACCCGGGTTCGGACGGCAGTTTCACCATCCCCTCGAATTCCCAGAAGCTGACCCTTTACAGCTATGTGTTCAACTATTCACTGAGTGATCCTCAGGTGAGCTATCATCTGGATGGCTTCGAGCAGAAAAGCACAACCATTAACCGCAGCGATATGGTTCCCGTGGACTATACGAATCTGCGGGGCGGCACCTATCATTACACAATGCAGCTGAAGGACTCCATGGGCCGGGGCAACCGGGAGGTGTCCGTGCAGATCGTCAAGGAGAAGGCGTTCTACGAGAAACCGTGGTTCTACCTCCTGATCGTTGTCGCGGCACTGATCGTGATCGCCCTGCTGGTACGGGTGTATGTCAGCCGGAAAATGAAGCAGCTGGAGGCCAAGCACCGTGAGGAGGCCAAGAAAGAGCGCATCGAGAGCGAGCTGCAGCTGGCCAAAAACATTCAGGCGTCCGCACTGCCCCATACCTTCCCTGCTTTCCCGGACCGCAGAGAATTTGATATCTACGCCAGTATGACGCCTGCTAAGGAAGTCGGTGGTGATTTCTACGATTTCTTCCTGATCGACGACGATCACCTCGGTCTGGTCATGGCAGACGTTTCCGGCAAGGGTGTGCCCGCGGCACTGTTCATGATGGTTTCCCGTGCACTGATCCGGTCCAATCTGCTAAACGGCGTAGGTCCCGCCAAAGCACTGGAGCAGGCCAACGAACAGCTGTGCGAGGGCAATGAAGCGGAACTGTTCGTCACCGTATGGGCGGCCGTGCTTGAGATCAGCACAGGAAAGGGCGTCGCGGCCAACGCCGGTCACGAGCATCCCGCACTGCGCAGGGCGAACGACAGGTACGAGCTTCAGGTCTACCGTCATTCCCCGGCCGTCGCCACGATGGAGGGCATGCGGTTCAAGGAACACGATTTCCAGCTCAACCCCGGTGACAGCCTGTTCGTCTATACGGATGGTGTTGCGGAGGCCACCAATGCCCAAAATGAGCTCTTTGGCGGCGAACGCCTGATTGACTCCCTGAACGTCGATCCCGAAGCGAAACCCGAGACGGTGCTTTCAAACGTCATGCATGGCATTGACGTCTTCGTGGCAGAAGCCGAGCAGTTTGACGACATCACCATGCTGTGTCTGAAATACAATGGTCCCGCCAACCGCGAGGCATAAACCAAAAGACCGCCGGATGCAGCATGTATCCGGCGATCTTGACATTTGTCCACAATTTTGATATATCTATCCAGCTGTTTGTATGTTTCTCAGCAGACAGAAGGGGCGGTCCTGCCGCGCAGCGACAGTTTGAGAGATCCGGGCCAGGATAAAGCTGCTCCGTCAAATGGAAAACCGTGACGTCAGGAGGAGGGGATGCAATTGACACTTTCTGAGAAACTGTATACGGTCCTCATAAAGGGGGATTCCTGGAAGACCATCCTGGGCGGTCTGGGGGTCACCATACAGATTTCCGCTCTTGCTTTGCTGCTTGGCACCGTGCTCGGCGCTCTGGTCTGCTTTCTTCGCACGCGCAGAAATCCCATCATCCGCACAATTGCCTCCGTATATATTGCCATTCTGCGCGGAACGCCGGTGCTGATGCTGCTTCTTTTGCTGTACTACGGCGTTTTTGCCAGAACGCCTGTCGCGCCGGTCATGGTGGCAGTCATTACCTTTGCACTGAACGTATCTGCCCACGTGGCGGAGCTGCTGCGCTCGGCGCTTGATGCCAGTGACCACGGGCAGGCCGAAGCCGCGCGGACGCTGGGCTTTTCCGCCTGGGATACGTTCCGATTTGTCACACTCCCCCAGGTGCTGCGCATCGCCAAACCGGTCTACCAGTCCACCATTGTCAACCTGATCCAGTGGACCAGCGTGGTGGGTTACGTCACCATCACGGATCTGACCCGGGTCATCAATAACACGGCGTCCCGGACCATGCAGCCGATGCTGACCATCATCATCGGCATGCTGATTTATCTGACGCTCTCCTACATCGTGTTCGGCCTGTTTGCACTGTCGGACAAGCTCAGGCTGAGGAAAAGGAAAAGGGTTGAAGCAGCATGAGTTTGATTGAAGTAAAGGGACTGAAGAAAAGTTTCGGCCCGCTGCAGGTGCTCAGAGGCATTGATCTGACGGTGGAACAGAATGAGCGCATTGCCATCATCGGCGAGTCCGGCTGCGGCAAGAGCGTATTTCTTCGTTCCCTGTGCCTGCTGGAAACGCCGGATGCGGGACAGGTGTTCATTGATGGCCGGGAGATTACCGCAAAGGGCGCCAGGATCGACCAGATCCGCCGCAACATGGGCATGGTGTTTCAGAAATTCCACCTGTTTTCCGAGATGGACGTGATGGACAACCTGTGTCTTGCCCCAACACACCTCCTCAAAATGTCCCGCGAAGACGCGGAAAAAAAGGCCAGGGACCTGCTGGGTCAGGTTGGTCTTGCCAACCGTGCCCACGCCTGGCCTGCAGAGCTCTCAGGCGGACAGCAGCAGCGTATCGCGATCTGCCGCTGTCTGATGATGGAACCGAAGGTGCTCCTGTTCGATGAACCCACCAGCGCCCTGGACCCCACCATGGTCGGCGAAGTGCTGGCGGTGATCCGGATGCTGGCAAAGCGGAAAATGAGCATGCTGATTGTGACCCATGAGATGAACTTTGCCCGCGAAGTCGCCGACCGGGTGCTCTTTTTCGCCGACGGCGGCATCTATGAGCAGGGCACGCCCGCGGAAATATTCGACGCACCGAAGCGGGAAAAGACCATTTCCTTTATTCGTAAGATCAAGTGTTTCTCCTACGAAATCAGGGAACGTGCGTTTGACCTGATGCAGGTAAACGGCGGCATTCAGAGTTTCGGCGAAAAGTATGGTCTGGATTCGAAGCACATGCTCCGGATGCAGCTTTGCTGCGAGGAGCTGATCTATGAGCTGATCGACAAGTGTTTCCCCGGCGGAGACAAGGTGGCTTTGAACCTGACCATCTCCTATGCTGAACTGGATGATACGACGCATATCCACATCGACTGCGCCGGCGCGCCATACAACCCCTTTGAACAGGAAGAGGACAGTCTGAACGTGACGATCCTGAAAAACACCGCCAAGGAACTGAATTACAACTGCGCGAACGGGCTCAATCAGATCATCATTAAGATCTGACCCGTCAAGATTTGCAGAGATTTTGGAGATGTCCTATGAAAAAAACACTGTTTTTGATTCTTACCCTTCTAGCCGTCCTTTCCCTTGGCCTGTCCATGGCCGATGAGACCCCCGTCCAGAAATACGGCAACATCGGCCGGCTGTCCAAACTGAATATTTCCGAGGACCAGCTGAATGATGTGCTCAAGGACATCATGGTGAACAGCATCTGCAACCGGTACGTATTCTATGACACGATGACCGATATGCTCATGGCGCTGAACAGAGGCGATATCGTTGTACTTGAAACGGATCAGAATACGGTCCGGTATATCGCCTCCCGGAACGAACACATCGTGGACCGTCCGCCATACATGAATCCCAATATGCTGGTCTTCTGCATGCTCCTGCGCGCGGATGATGCAGTACTTCGGGACCAGATTTCCGCCTGTATCACCGAAATGACGGAAGACGGCACCATCGAGACGCTCAGACAGTCCTACATTGAAAACGTCATTGCGGGCGAAGAGCCCGGCGCCATTCAGCCTGAGACCTTCTCAGACGCCCGGACCATCCGGGTGGCTGTGACGGGCGACCGTCCCCCCATGGATTACGTCTCCGCCGGTGGTGAGCCCATTGGCTTCAATACCGCCATGATCACGGAAATCGCAAAGCGGCTGAACATGAACGTCCAACTGGTCAACGTATCCACCCAGGCCAGGGGAATGGCCCTCGCGACCGGCGTATGCGACATCGTGTTCTGGATGGAAGTCGGTGATTTTGAGAACTGGGAAGGCGCCAATCTCGAGGATCAGCCGGAAAACACCGTCGTTACCGCTCCCTACCTGTCCGTTCCCCTGTGGTGGGCCGTTCTGAAAGACTCCCCCGTGGTCAATATCTACCGGGAGGGACAGGAACCGTAAACTGCCCGGCTTGCAGAGAGAATCAAGGAACCGCTTTCTTCCCTGCCCACGGTCCGGTCCATCCGGCTCTGATGTTCAGGCCAACCCAAAAGCAAACCGGCATATCTCCGGATCGAGATATGCCGGTTTATTGATTGTTCCCCATTTTCAGCCGTTTCCGTTCCCCAGTTCACGGTCAGGAATCTGTCCAAAGCGGTTGTCCATATAGTCCCAGAAAAACCACAGATCATCATGAATGCCGATCAGCATATGCGGCGGAATTCGTTCGGCAGGCACTACCTGGGTCTTCCCCGCTGGCAGCCAGGTCACCGGGACCGTCACATGAAGCGGATCCCTGAACGGCACAGCCGGCTTCACCTTCCTCATCTCACTGCCGAAGGCCAGATATCTGGTCATCATGTATCCGGATATGGGGCCAACCTGAACTTTTGTCCATTCCTTTCCCCTGTTCAGCACTTTGACCGGTGTGCCGTTATAGAACTTGCCAAGGGAACGGCTCCCCTTTTCTGCCTTTTCCCGCAGATGCAGCCGGTCTTCCGGATTGCTGTTGCGGGGTGTCGCCCAGCCGCTGAGATCAAGCCTTTCCTGTGCCATTGCGGCGGTCTGCGGAATGGACGTCCAGTCAATTGAGGTGATATCGTTCCAGGGATGATCCCCATAGCCGCACATTTCGCCCCAGGTCAGGTTCCCTTCCAGGGAAATCCAGTTCTGTCCCATGAAATAGAGCTCTCCCGGCGCGGTGACCATGGAGCTGACGCCCCAGGTTCCATCGTCGAAGCGGTGCACAGAGGGACCGCCGTTCCTGTCCGGGAAAAACAGATTCCCGGTGAAGTTTTCGACGCCTATGGTGGTGCCCGTGGGCAGCGGACTGCTTTCTGTAAATT
>DGWH01000087.1 GCA_002395225.1 Christensenella sp. UBA4263 | reverse complement strand
CAGCCGGAACGACCCGGACCGCGATCTGGTATCCTTTCCAGAGCGTCATGACATCATAGGTGCACTCATTGGCGGTCTGGTTATCAAAAATCAGAATCTTGGTTCCTTTTCCTGACTCCGATTTCGTGACCACTGCGGAAGGGGTATCCTGCAGGAAGAGCGCGATCATGCCATCCATCTCTTCCTCACTCAGTTCATTCAGTGTCCTTCCCTGAGCATTCTCATCAAAGGCAATGGTGATACTGGCAACGGGTTTTTTCGGATCCTGCGACCGGAGCATTCCCACATACAGAACATCAGATACAAAGCGGTCTGAATAGGAATAGCCATCCGGGACGACTGCCTTTACCCGGAATCCTTCCAGCGTTACCTGCCTCGTATTCTCTGCCATGCCCAACAGGCAGACAGAGGAAAGCAGCATAACCAAAATGATCGAAATGCAGATTTTTCTCATATTTCCTCCTGCTTAATTCCAGTTTCCGTTCTGACCGGCAGATTCCTCAGTAGGCAAACGTCCGCATGAGATAACCGGTAAATCCACTGGCATTGTCCCGCACCTGCAGCCACATGTTGTTGTAGGCCAGCACCACGAAGCTTTCGCCCTCATAGCAGTAACGCTGCACCGCGGAGCCGTTGTCCGGTGCCCAGTAAAGCGGCACATATCCGCCGATACGGGACGGATGGGTATTGACCACAAACGACTGATTTCCGGTCACCACCATGGTGGTAAACTGACTGTTCAGCTGGGAAATCGTTGTCTCCGGATACACCGGGACATACGGTGCCTGTGTCGGATACGGCGGATAGTACGGTTCCGGCGTCGGGTACGGCGGATAATAGGGCGTTGCCGTCGGCTGCGGCCGCGGTCCCGGATCATTCTCCGTCAGATAACGGGCAAGCACATAGGCATCTGAATTGTCATACAGGATCTTTGCCCATGTTCTGTTCTCGGCAAAACCGGTCACCAGCACCCGATCCCCATAGCTGAGCTTATCAAGAATGGTGGCATTCGTATCCGGCCAGGCCCGTACATTCAGGCGTCCGCCGTTGTTGGTGCGCACATACATATAGACGTGAATCGCCGGGTCAATGATGATATCGGGATATTCCTGTTTGTTGATCCCGTCAGGTCCCACAATGGGATATTCCGACTTGCTGATCCCGTCAGGTCCGATAATAATATCATCCGGATATTCCTGCTTGTTGATTCCATCCGGCCCCAAAATCGGCGTGTCCGACTCACTGTTTGGGTTTTCTCCCCCGGGCCCGAGCACAGGCGCATTCTCTGTGTTTTCCGCCACTGCTGAAACCATCACCAGAGACAGCATCAGCAGACCGATGAAAAGCGCAAGACTGATTTTTTTCATATGCATCCTTCCTCACATACTCTGTTTCCTTATTCCGTTGCTCCCCCTGCCCCTGACAGATCTTTTCCCAGCCGGTCCACTTGCCGGAACGCTGTTTAAGATCCTGTCCGGGTCAGTTTTGTCAGTATTATATCATATCCCGCAGAGAATGGAAAACCCCGGTTTTTCATTTTCTCGCCCCATGTCCGTTCCTCCCCGCTGCCCGGGCACTGCCTTTTCCCGGATCTGACCAGACACGATCCCCTCCGGCATAAAAGGAAAAGACGAAAGCATGTCTGCCTCCGTCTCATCCATATAAAAAAGGGGGGATCATCTATGTAAACAGGTCAGCCCTGGAAATTCCGGATTCTGTCCGCTCAGGAAAGCAGCAAATCCATCATCCGCATGATTTCATCGGCATTCAGGCGGTTTGTCCGCATCATCATCAGCACGCCGTACAGCATGGTTCCGGCCAGCTGAGAGGCCAGTGCCGGATCCTTTCCGGCTTCCACCAGCGCCTGCTCCATGACCCGGGACATGCCCGGCAGAAGATGCGCCGTCACCTGATCGCACATGTCACTGTACACCGCTTTGCTGGTGGGCAGGCAGAGATCGTTCATCAGGGGCTGGGTGAAATACGTTCGCCATGCCTCTCCCGAAAAGAGCCGTGACAGTTTTTCGCGTCCGGTTTCATTGCCCGAGACAATTTTCTCCAGATCCGCCTCGAGATAGGCGCAGTATCCTTCCACCACGCTCCGGACCATGTCATCTTTGGTCGCAAAATAATAGTAGAAAAGTCCCTTGGCGACCTGTGCACCGTCCGTTATTTCCGAAACCGAAGTCCGGACAAACCCCTGCCGGGCAAACAGCGAGGACGCAATGGCCACCATTTCCGCTTTCCGCTCTTCCGGTGTCTTGGTAATTCTCATTTTTTGGTTCCTCCTGTCTCCCTGTTTTTTCTTTGGATGATGCCATTATATCGTTTTCTTTTTTCCGCACAAGTTCAATTTGCCCAAAGATACATTTTCATGCCTCACCTGTCTGTTTTCCTCTCCATCTTCTCGTCCCTCTCCGGCATTTTCCCGCCGGGGTTGACACCGGATTCACTTCGTGGTAGCCTTTCAGCACCGGAAGCGCCGATCCGTTTCCGGAAAGAAACAAACCCCTATACAGACAAGGAGCTATTTATGGAACAGATTACCTATGTCTGCGGTCATCGCAACCCGGACACAGATTCCATCGTCTCCGCCATGGCGTATGCCAGTCTTCGCAATACGCTGGGCGAGAGCGGATATATTCCGGCCCGGCTGGGCCTCCTGAACGATGAAACCAGTTTTCTTCTGAAACGCTTCGGCTTTCAGCCGCCCATGCTGCTTTCCACGGTCCGGACACAGGTGCGGGACATCGACTTTGACCGTCCCCCGAAACTGGGCAAAAACGTCCCCGTGAGTCACGCGTGGGAAATCCTGCAGGAGAACCCCACCCTGAGCGCGCTGCCGGTCACCAATGAGGACGGCACACTCTTTGGCATGGTCACCGCCGGCGGCATTGCCGAAAGTGACATGCGGGCCATTTCCTCCCCCATCATCGACAATGCCCCCATCTTTAACGTCCTCTCCGCCATTGAAGGGACGATCATCAATCAGCAGGAGGACGTGTTCGATTCCATTTCCGGCGAGGTGGTCTTTGCCCTGCCGGATACCGGCGGGTATCTGCACAACGTGGGTCCCAAGTCCATCATCCTCTGCGGACAGCAGGAGGATGTGGTGGAAAAAGCCCTGGCCCTCAAGGTCAACTGCATCATCCTGTGCCAGAGCAATCTGGCGGAAAAGTTCCACGGAATCTCCTCGGACACCTGCATCATCGCCACGCCGTATGACGCCTGGCGCGCCGCACGTCTCCTGTATCAGGCCACGCCGGTCAGCCGGATTGCCAAGACGGATGATCTGGTTTCGTTTCAGCTGGATGATTTCATCGATGATGTGCAGGATGCCGTGCTCAAGAGCCGCTACCGCAGCTATCCCGTACTGGACAATGACGGAAAGGTAGTCGGCACCCTCGGGCGCTTCCATCTGCTGCGGCCCAACCGCAAGCGCCTGATTCTGGTGGATCACAATGAGCTGAGCCAGTCCGTCCCCGGCCTTGAGCAGGCGGAACTGGTCGGGATCATCGACCATCACCGGCTGGGCGATGTGGAAACCGGCTATCCCGTATTCATGCGCAATGAACCCGTCGGTTCCACCAATACCATCATCGCCACCATGTTCCAGGAACACGGCCTCCTGCCCGGAGAGGCACTGGCCGGGCTCATGGCCGCCGCCATCATCAGCGACACGGTCATGTTCAAATCCCCGACCACCACCCCGAGAGACCGGCGCATCGCCGAGCGCCTTGCCCGGATCGCCGGCATCGACCTTGAGTCCCTCGGCAAGGAAGTCTTCTCCGCCGGTTCCTCGGACAAACCGGCTGATGCCCTGCTCAAAACCGACTTTAAGGAATATCATCTGGCGGACCACCGGATCGGCATCAGCCAGATCACGACCATGGACACACGCCCGCTTCTCAAGCGTCAGGACGAGCTTCTCCGGGAAATGGGCAAGCTGAAAGAGGAAAATCAGTACGACATGATCCTTCTCATGATCACCGATGTCCTCCGCGAGGGCACCGATCTCCTTTTCCATGGCGACAAGGAGATTATCCGGCAGGCCTTCAACCTGCAGAAGATCCGCGGCAGTCACGTTTTCCTGGACGGCGTCGTCTCCCGAAAGAAGCAAATGGTTCCGGCGCTTGCCGCTTTATGGGGCTGACCCCTTGCTTTTTTGGCCGGTATCGGCTAGAATACAGTTCCGGAGGCGAATGACATGGAAACAAGAGTTGCTGTACTCAGCATTATCGTCGAAAAGCCCGAGGCAACGGCCGCGCTCAACGACCTGCTTCATCATTATGCGGACTATATTGTCGGCCGTATGGGTATTCCGTACCGCACGCGCGGGGTCAATATCATCTGCATCGTCATTGATGCCCCTCAGGACAAAATCAACAGCCTGACAGGAGCGCTGGGACGCTTCGACGGCATCACCGCAAAAGCAACCTACTCAAACGTATGACCGACAACTGAACAGACTTTTACTCATCCCCTGACACCGAAACTGACACTTGAGGTGAAAGACACGATGAGGCGTTTTACGCCGTATCCTGTTTTTTGGGGATACGGCGTTTCTTTATCTGGAGGAAAACATGAGTTTACAGAATACCCCTGCCGCCGAGCGCATCCATATCGGCTTTTTCGGTCGCCGGAACGCCGGGAAATCCAGCCTGGTCAATGCCATCACCGGGCAGTCGCTCTCCGTGGTTTCCGACATCAGGGGAACCACCACCGACCCGGTCATCAAGACCATGGAACTGCTGCCCCTGGGGCCGGTGGTGATCATGGACACCCCCGGCTTTGATGATGAGGGAGCACTGGGTGAACTCCGGGTGGACAAGACCCGGCAAATCCTTGCCCGGGCCGACCTGGCCGTTCTGGTCGTGAACGCTCTCGACGGAATGACCGAAGAGGATACGGACATGCTCAGCCGCATCCGGGAGCGCGGGATTCCCCATCTTCTGGTCTATACCCACGGGGATCTTCCCGGCACAAAGCCGCTCCCGCCGGATGCCTGCCTGGTCAGCTCAAAGGCCCTGACGGGCATTCAGGCGCTCAAGGAGCGGCTCGGTGCCCTCCTCCCCCGCGGCGCCGAAAAGCCCATCGCCTGTGATCTGCTCCCCCCGGGCGGAATCGCCGTCCTTGTCTGTCCCATTGACTCCGCCGCGCCCAAGGGCCGCCTGATTCTCCCTCAGCAGCTTGTTCTGCGCGACCTGCTGGATCACGGGCGCCTGGCCATGGTCACCCGTGAAACCGAACTGGCTCACG
>DGWH01000035.1 GCA_002395225.1 Christensenella sp. UBA4263 | reverse complement strand
GCGATGAAAGTCGGACAGATCCGTCACGGGGATGAAGGGGAAATTCATGAAATCCGCAATGGGGATGCCGGAATGTCGACAACAAACAGGGCGAAGGGCTGGGTGGATGTCAGCTGTCTGGATATGCCGATCCGTGAAAAGGTGTATGTGCTCATCGCGGATGGACCGGTGAACAAACGGGAAACCCCGGATGGCAGGTCACTGATGCGGATAAAGGCCGGATCACGCATCAGCGTGCCTGGCTGGCGTTCAGCAAAAAAAGGCGAACTGTGGGCTCCGGGTTTTCCATGTGGGATATGTCAAGGCAGAGTATTTGAGGGAGGCAGAGTGATGGACAGAAGGATAAACCGGTATCCGGCATCTCCTCCGTGGGATGCGTGGTGCCTATTGGCACGGGGTGACAGCCTGCCAGGTACGGGGAAAGCGGCTGGCAGGGACAACGGCGACAGGTACGAAAGGGAGCGCTGTTCAGACGGGAGCCTGGTGTACAGCGCCGATTTGTCAGACAGGGGCACCGAAAGAGCCGCAATGCCCGGGGACCAGGTTTCTGTGCATAAAGTGAACAGAGAATTTGGAGTCCCGGTCTGGCGGAACAGAAAGTTTACCGTGCCGGAATCGGCGCTTATGGAGATCACGGTGCGGAACAGATTTCGTTACTTTTCGGCTGGCTGCGCAGTCTGCGGGAAACGGATATCGGGTCGGCCGGCTGAATATCCCTATTACCGGAAATTCGGCGATCGGGTGGCGTTCCTGTGTGATTTCTGTGATGAGCTGGAACGAATTAGTCTCAGAGAGTGAAAATGGGCCTGCCGCATTCGCGGCAGCCTGCCTGGTGTGTGTGCGATGGACATGCAGCGGTGTCCTATGACCGGATGCCGATATTTGAAACCGGGCCTGCCGCATTCGCGGCAGCCTGCCTGGTGTGTGTAATGGACATGCAGCGGTGCCCTATGACCAGATGCCGGTACCTGAAACCGGGCCTGCCGCATTTTGCGGCAGCTGCCCGGTGTGCAATGGCAGCGGTGCCCTGTGATCGGGAACTGGTACCCGGGCTGAATCAGGAAAGGAGGGGGAATATGAAAGGTGCAGTGTGGAGTGTCGGGAAAGATGGAAATGCCGAATGCCGCATGAGAATAGACGGATGTGAGGGTGTGAAGATGCGGCTCCTGAGAAGAGAGGACTCTTTCTGGCTGGAATGCCGTGACATGGAATTGTTCGTGGATGAGGAAAGCGGTGATGTGGCCGGCAGAGGATGGATCAATCTGAGAACCACATCACTCAGAAAAGCGCAGGAAGCTGCAGAAAGGACGTATGAGACATGGGTAGAAGATCAGATCAGCCATTATTCCCGAATCCTCGAGGAGATCTTCGGGAGAACCGTGTGGTCCTGAAATTCTGTTTTGAAATCACCTGCATGCCATGTGCACGGGAGGCGATGCGGCACTACATGGAGGTCGCAAGGAGATGTTACGAACAGGGCCGAGGGGTGATAGAGGCTAAACTTGTGGAGCTGGATTCATGATGCCGGTGCTGAGAACAGCAGATGAGCGACAGAAAGGACGAGAAAAGTGACAAGGGAAATCGATTTAACGGCAACGGGAATGAATCTGCGGGCGGTCCGCATGAGGAAGGGATACAGAGCCATGGATGTTGCAGACATGATGCAGGTTTCATCCGCGTCTGTGTCGCACTGGGAAAATGGCGATTTCCTGCCGTGCACCGTGCGGCTGGTTCAGCTGGCAGATCTGTATGGCGTCCCGATTGACAGCCTGATTATCCGCAGCATGAGGTGACAGGTCAGGGGAAACGCAGGGACAAGTGAAAAGCAGAGAAGGAGAAAATCATGGAGCCGAATGAGGTAAGGTATTGCCTGGATCATTACAGGGAGAGTGTTGCCCGCAGTGCTTTCCTGAAGACGGACATTGAAAACCTGGAGAAGAGGATCCGGCAGATGAGGGACACGATGGTTGAAAACTCCATATGCATTACGCAGAAATGGACGGGAATGCCGCATGGAAGCGAAGTCGGGGACCCGACGGGGGGGCTTGCCCAAAGGATTGCGGACGGGGATACTCCGGAATATATGCGGGAGATGGAGGCGGAAATGAGAAAAAAGCAGGAGGAATACAGCAGAAGAACGACGATGATGGCGTATGTGGAATCCTGGCTGCACGTGCTCAATGAACGGGAACGGTACGTTGTAAAGACACAGTGGCTGGGAGGGAGCACCTGGCGGGAACTGATTTCGGGATTTCAGGAACAGTTCGGTGATATATACAGCCTGCAGGGACTGAGGAAGATTCGGAACCGTGCGTTTAAGAAAATCTGTGAGATTGCAAAGTGAAAGCGACAATGAGCCGGATCCGGAATGAGTCCGGATCCGGCTGATCATTGTGGTGATGGAAAGTGTCACAAAAGGAGTACGTTTGTGAAGCTGTACAGGAGATAAAGCCGTGGTATAATTCAACCAGTCCGGGAAAGGGGGCACATTCCTCTGGATCTGGTCCTGCCCGGCAGAGATCGTTTGCCCAATCCGGACCAGGGCCGGAACGCTTCGGTCCGCGGCCAAAGGTCTCTTTCAGATCCGGAGATGATATGATATACTGATTTTGTCGTGAACAGATGAAGTTGTGAAAGCGCCCGTAACAGATACGTGCGGTGAAGGTCCTAACCACGAACGGAGGAAAAATGGATGAAAAGGTTCTGCCCGGGGTTCCTGTCAGCTGTTCTCTGTCTTATCCTGCTCATCCTTTGCCGTACTGGGTGAGAATGATAGGTGGGTTATCGATTCCTTCGGAAATTCCACTGACTGCACATGAAAGGTCCGTGTGCTTTCGAAACAGGGAGGAATCTGCATTTTCACCGGAAAAGAGCGGCTCTGTCGCGAACGACAGTTAAGTCAAATTCAGACCTCATGCAATGCTGCTCCGGCAAATGATAACTGTGAGGCCCGCGCCCAATCAGAATGCTCTTTCAGCAAGGGGATTTTCGCGGATGGATGGCTCCTTATCCAGGTGAATACCCCTGTGTCGGCCCGGGAGATGGTTCACCAATGACGCAATGTCCAAACGAACCGGAATGGAATATCCGTGCACGGCCAAAACCAGATGCCGGAGCGGAGAAAAAGAGGAACGGAGGTTCCTATTTTTCCCGGGAAGTTCAGGAGTGTCCTGCCCCAAATGTGCCGGGTTTCAGCTATACACCTGAATGCGCGGAAAAGCACGCTCTTCTTTTGGCAGATGTCCGCACAAGGATAACACAGAAAAAGAGGCTTGTGACCATCTTTCTGGCACTGAGTGGATAATGACACGGATGACTGTGGTCAGATGGTCCTAGGAGGTACAATGAGATGAGAAATATTCACGTGGAAGTGGTCAGAGGCAATATTCTGAACGTCCTGTCAGACGCTGTTGTATTGCCTGCAAACAGGGGCTTGCGGGAAGGAAGCGGCACATCAGCCGCGATCTTTCAGGCGGCCGGAAGAAAACAGCTGACGGAGGCCTGCCGGGAAATCGGCTTCTGTGAGGAAGGAAAAGCCGTGGTTACGCCCGGTTTTGCCCTCCGGGCGGACTATATCATCCACACGGTTGTGACCCGGTGGGTGGATGGACAGCACAATGAGTATGAGCGCCTGTGTGCTTCCTATCTGGCGGCGCTGAACACGGCAGATATCCTGCGCTGTGCATCGGTCGCTTTTCCTCTTCTGGGCGCCGGCAATAATGGGTATGATCTGAATCTGGCTTTTGAAATCGCGTATCAGACGATGCAGCAGTTTGAAAGGCAGGTGCTGGAAGCCGCCTATCTGGTGGTCTTCGGTGCGCGTGCGGCGAAGGTGGCTGCCGGAAAAGGAATCAGCTATGTCGAGTTTCCTGAAACGGCTGTACCGTACCAGGAGCCCTCACATGAACGGCCACAGGTGTCGCCGGATGCGGTAAAGCGCAGGAATAGGATTGACCAGGCGATCGCTCAGGCCGGTACATTCCTGGGAAAAAAGGAAAACTGGGATGACATGCTGGAGGTGGCGTTCAAAATCGTCAGGCTCATAAAGATGCTGCCTTAACAAAAACGCACAGCGAAGTGAACACAGGACGGGCCTTCATACGTTTCCTGAACGGCCAGATCAAACCATCATGCGGAGTAGATTGCGTTGTTCAGCCTCATTTTAGCCTGCGGCGGATTAACGTGGGAGCTGTTTGCGGAAAAGCCGCTTTTGAATTTGGACGGTCATGTCTGGTCGGCCTCCTCGGCAGTCGGTCTTTCAGTGCTGAGTGTTTTCTGTCCTCGACCCGGACAAAGGGCCGCTGCCCGGGGAACGGGTTAAGCAGCATGGACTGCGGCAAAGCGACAGATTCAGACGCCGGACAGGCATCAAGATAACGACGAAGACGAGACGGAGGAGGGGGAATCAGGATGGAACTGCCGGATTTTAAACAAATGATCGCGCAAAGCGAATACGATTTTCTGAGAGAGAACGAGCATCTTGGCAGGCGAATCATGCTGCTGGGCCTGTCGGGCAGTTACGGATACGGGACAAACCGCGAAGGCAGTGATGTGGATTTTCGGGGCGTTGCCATGCAGCAGCCCTCCGATATTCTCGGTCTGACGGAATTCGAGCAATATGTGGATGATCATACGGATACGGTGGTATATGGGTTCAACAAGCTGGTCAAACTGCTTCTGGAGTGCAACCCCAATTGCTGCGAGATCATTGGTCTGCCCAGAGAGAAATACATGATTCTCTCTCCGCTGGGAGAGGAACTGCTTTTAAGCCAGGAACTGTTTCTCTCAAAACGGGCGATAAAATCTTTCGGCGGATACGCAAGCGCGCAGCTGCGCCGCCTGCAGAACGCCATTGCGAGGGATTCGCTGCCGCAGAGTGACAGGGAGAAACATATCCTGAACTCCGTGCGAAATGCCATGGATGACTTTAACCGCAGGAATCCGCGGGTCGGTGCAGGCAGCATCCGGCTCTATATTGATCAGGCTGTAACCCCTGAAATGGAAACTGAAATCTTCGTGGATGCCTGTTATGAGCATCTGCCGCTTCGTGATTACAGCAGCATGCTGGATACGCTTCGCGGGGTTGTCCGGGATTACGATAAGGTGGGACACCGGAATCACAAGAAGGACGCCAACCATCTGAACAAGCACGCCATGCATCTGATCCGTCTGCTGATGACCGTGATCGATATCCTGAATGAGCACACGATCATTACCTGCCGTCAGGAAGATCTGCCGCTCCTGATGAAGATCCGGAGCGGCGGATACATGATGGACGAGGGGAGTTTGTCCCCGGAGTTCTACGAGGTACTGGACATGTATGAGCGTAAATTCGAAGAAGCGGCGCGCAAGACCACACTGCCGGATAACCCGGATATGAAAAAGGTGGGTGCCTTTGTGGAGCGGATCAATCGTCATGCGGTGATGGAGGATTATGATGGATATGCGGGAAACGATCCTGGAAGAACTGAAACAGATTGAATCGGCATGCGGCGTTCGTGTCCTGCATGCGGTGGAGTCCGGAAGCCGTGCCTGGGGTTTCGCGTCTCCGGACAGTGACTTTGATGTGCGGTTTATCTATATCCGTCCGCCGGAGGAGTATATTCGGCTGGATGAGCCCGGAGATGTGATCGAATGGAAAGATGACGGGCTGCTGGATATCAACGGATGGGATCTGAAAAAGGCAATGATCCAGGCTGCCAGGGGAAACGCGACGCTGTTTGAATGGAGCGGTACGCCCGTTATATACAGAACAACGGAAACCTGGGAGCGTATTCGCGGCGTCATGGAGGGATATTTCTCTGAAAAGACGGCAGTATATCATTACTATGGGACAGCCGTGAAAACCTTTAATGAGCATCTGACCGGAGAAACGGTTCGATATAAAAAGTATTTCTATGCGCTGCGTCCTCTCCTGTGCGCGCAGTACATTGAACACTGTCACGCTGCTCCGCCGGTGCTGTTTGAGGATCTTCTGAAAATGGACATGGAGTCCTCGCTCAGATCAGCCATAGATCTCCTGCTGGAGAAAAAGAAGACGACGACGGAAGGAGAATTTCATCCGCACATTCCGGCGATTCGGGATTTTATCCGGGATGAACTGCCGAAGCAAAAGGCGATCTGTGAGCGGATGCCGGATGACCGGAATAAGGATTGGGGGCCGCTGAACCGCTGTTTCGCTGAAACCATCGGCTTCGAACGCAAAAAATCTGACACAGACAGCGGATTGGTCAGCTAAAAAACGAATCGTCATGATAATGTCCATGCACAATAGTACGTATAATCTCGGCTGAATTAAACAGCAGGTTGGGGTGATTTTTCCTGGCAAACAATCATTGGCCCAGTGTCCCGATTCCGGAAGGCGCATCCGTGTACAAAGATCGGGTTGAGTACACCTTTGGGCAAATTTACAGTGAAGTTCAGAAGCGGCTGATTCCTAACCGAAAATCAATCGGAACACCCTGTGAAGACTCAAAAATGATGCGTCCAAATCAGACGTATATCGACCATTTTTCGGATCTTTTTCAGGCACATACGCGGGATCACGTTTCCATCGGTTTGTATGCGGCTGTCTCAGTGATTGCCGAACGAAATGGACTGAAAGCATGCCTTGAGAAAGTGTTTGGTCCAAAAAGAACAGACCGCCTTCTGGATTATGCCATGTACGCGGTTTCCTGTCATTCAGATGTCAGTCATTATTCGGCCAAAATGGAACGCAATCGGATTTTCTCGGACAGAATGTACCCGGATTCTGACTGGTCTGTCTTTTTTGACCGGAAGATCACGAAAGAAGAAATGGATCGTTTCAAGGAATTATGGACGCTTCAATGTACTCAAAACGGCATCAGCACCGGCTATGTATCCTGGGATGGTTCAAGTAATGATGGGGACAGGAAAGACGCGGAAGAGGCTAACCCGGGAAAGACGCCCCCCGGAACAGGCGGCAGCCAATATGGAATCCTGTACGGTGTGGCACCGGATGGAACGCCAGTCACCTATGACGTTTATGATGGCAATGTGCCGGATCATGCGGCCATAAAGA